>DUOB01000112.1 GCA_012839035.1 Propionibacterium sp. | reverse complement strand
GCCGAGTGACTGGAGCACCTCACCCAGGTCATAGTCGGACCTGGGATAAGTGGCGACCGTTTGCTTCAGCGCCTTGGCGTCGTTCGGGGTGTGCGCCCGCAGCTGGTGCTGGACACGCGAACCCAATTGGGCGAGCACCGCGTCCGGAACGTCCTTCGGCGTCTGGGTGACGAAGAACACGCCCACACCCTTGGACCGGATGAGCCGAACGGTCTGGGCAATCGCGTCGAGGAAGGCCTTGGACGCGTCGTTGAACAGCAAGTGCGCCTCGTCGAAGAAGAAGACCAGCTTTGGCTTGTCGATGTCGCCGACCTCGGGCAGCGTGGCGAACAGGTCCGCCAGCAGCCACATCAGGAACGTGGAGAACACCGCGGGCTGTGCCTGCAGATTGGGCAGCTCCAGCAATGACACGATGCCGCGCCCATCCGTCGTCACACGCATCAGGTCGGCGGAATCGAATTCGGGTTCCCCGAAGAACTGTTCGGCACCCTGGTCGGCGAACCCGATCAGCTTGCGGAGGATCACCCCGACGGTCGCCGAGCTGAGCCCGCCGATGTCCTTGAGCTCTGCCTTCCCCTCATCCGAGGTGAGATAGCTCAGCACCGCCCGCAGATCCGCCAGATCCAGCAGCGGCAGCCCGAGTTTGTCCGCATAGTGGAAGACAAGTTGCAGCGAAGACTCCTGCGTCGCGTTGAGGCCCAGCACCTTGGCAAGCAGAATCGGCCCGAACGCGGTCACGGTCGCCCGCACCGGCACCCCGATCCCGTTGCCGCCGAGCGCATAGAATTCGGTCGGACAGGCCGCCGCCTGCCAGTCCTGCCCGAGCGCCGCAGCCCTGGCCACCAGCTTTTCGTTGCCCTCCCCGAGGGACGCTATGCCCGAAAGGTCACCTTTTACGTCAGCCGCAAAGACGGGTACGCCGGCCGCCGAGATCTGCTCCGCGAGGACCTGGAGGGTTTTGGTCTTGCCGGTGCCGGTCGCGCCCGCGACCAGGCCATGACGGTTGAGCATGCTCAACGGGATGCGGACAGGGACGCCGGGCTGCGGCGTACCCTCCTCCACCAACACCCCGAGCTGAATCGCCGGCTCGTCGAACGAATATCCGTCGCGAATCGTGGCTGCTTGGGTCGACAGTGCCTCGGGTGAGCTCTCATTCATGCTCCAAGGTTGACATATCCCCCAGTGCCGAGCATTTCGGAGCCAAATCGTAATGCGCCCGTCAGGGATCGGTCGGTGGTTCTGACCTACAGTGGCCACTGTGATCTTCAAGCGAGTTGGCGACACCCGCCCATACCCCGACCATGGGTATGTCCAGAAACAATGGGCCGCCATTGCACCCCACCAGGTGCGGCTGGACCAGTTGGTCACGACCAAGCGCACTCTCGATCTGGAAGCGCTGTTGGAGGAGGATTCGACCTTTTACGGCGATCTGTTCGCCCACGTCGTGGCGTGGCGCGGAGAGCTCTATCTGGAGGACGGCCTGCATCGAGCGCTGCGTGCGGCTCTGCAGCAACGACAGACCATGCACGCCCGGGTGCTCGAATTGAAGTAGGATCGGCGGGCAATCGCGCCGCCAGGCGTCGATCTGCCGCCCGTCCCGCGGAATCGAGGAGAGCGCATCGTGGACTACGCCCGGATCTGGCGCGCGGCCAAGACCCCTGTGATTCTGTTGGCCCTCCTGATCCTGGTCGGCGTTGCGGGCAGTTGGGGGTACGCCGCCATGACCGCCCCGTTGCCTCCCCCCTACGTCGCCCCCTGCGTGGAACGCCCGCTGCCCGACGGCAAGCTCACGTCCCAGATGATCAACGTGCGCGTGCTGAACGCGAGCAACAAGCGTGGCAAGGCCGCCGAGGTCTCGCAGCAGCTCAAGCGTCAGGGCTTCAACGTCACGCGCGTCGGCAACGCCGACCAAAACCAACAGAAGTCCGTGGTCATCGGTGAATCGCCCGATTCTCCATTGGTCCAGCTCGTGGCAGAACAGTTCCAGGGCTTCGAGACTCAGGGCGACGACCGCAAGGATGGCACCGTCGAGGTGCTCATCGGGCAGGACTATGAGTCGATGATCGGCGACGCCCCCACGGAGCTCCAGCTCGACGTCGACAGGATCTGCCTGCCGGTCCAGTCGAGTGCCGCACCGGCCTGATCAGAGCCTTTTGCAGCGCCGCAGCCCCGTTCACGCCGCGATGTTCCTCCCGGCCTGATTTCCCCGACTGCACCTCAAAGGCGAAGGGCGCCACCGCGCGGTGCGGTGGCGCCCTTCGGCTGTCTGCATCGTGGCGCCGGACTCGGCCGACGCGGTCGATCAGGTGAAGACAGTGGTGAAGCGCTCGTTCAGCTCACGGTCCACATAGAAGATGCCCTTGCCGAGCATGTCCGGGGTCCACTTGACACAGGGACGGTCGGGATAGGCGTGGTAGCCACCAGCGAAGACTTCGTTGCGGTTGCCCGACGGGTCGAAGAAGTAGATGGTGTTGCCACGGGTGATGCCGTGCTGGGTCGGGCCGATGTCAACGGACACTTCGTCCATCGAGAACAGCGAGGCTGCACGGCCGATCGCGCTCCAGTCCTGAAGCTGGAAGGCGAAGTGGTGCAGCTTGCCCTGCGGACCCTGGATGATGGCCATGTCATGGACCTTCATCGAGGCGGACAGCCACGAACCGATGATGTCGGCATCGTCGTCGAGGCTGGTGACGACCTGCTCCGCGGGGAAGAAGTCGAAGACATCCTCGAAGAACTTGTTGGTCGTGTTGGGGTCCTCGCAGGAGATCAGCGCGTGGTCGATGCCGGGCACGCCGACGCCCACCAGCTCACGCGGGAAGACCTCGGGGTTGATGAAGCCGACATCGTTGCCGGTGACGGTCATCTCGTTGTACAGCTCGAAAACGTGCTCGCTCGGTGAGGTGATGCGAATGCCGTCGCCGACCTCGTGGGTCTCCCCCTTGCTCATGCGCTCGACGCTCGCGCCGAAGGTCTTGGCCTTCTGCTCGAAATAGTCGAGGTCCTCGGGGGTCTTCACCTTGAAGCCGAACTTCGTCACGCCCACGCCGGTCGGGTCCAGAACGACACTGTGGTGCTCCCACTCGTCCCAGCCTCGATAGTAGGCCTTGCCGTCCTTGTCCTCGACGTGACGCATGCCCAAGGTGCGCTCATAGTGCGACTTGGCTTCTTCCATATCAGTCACGCGGATTTCCGCGTAACCCATTCGAAGAATGCCCATAACTCAAGCTCCTTTGCCCGTATTCAAGGGGCCATTCCGGGCCCCACTTCTTTTTGTGTCGTAGCGGGCGTGTGTGCCCCCTTCAGAACTACGACTCTATCCTCACGATCCAAGCACCCGACAAGCAGGCGTGTTCCTCGGACAGGAACGCGGCACGCAGAAGATCCGGGCAATGAACGACGAACTCCCCGGGATGCAAGCTCCCGGGGAGTTCCCTTGGCGGTGACGGCGGGATTTGAACCCGCGGTAGGTCGCCCTACACTCGCTTTCGAGGCGAGCTCTTTCGGCCGCTCAGACACGTCACCGCCGACAAAGGTAGCAAGCGGAGTCGGTCTTGCGCCAATCGGTTCCTCCGTCGGACCGGCTCACCAAACCTGGGCGATGGCCTCGACGACCCGCGGCAGGTTGCCCTCGTTGAGCGCTGCAACGCAGATGCGACCGGAGTCCAGCCCATAGATGCCGAACTCCTCGCGGAGCCGCACCATCTGGTCCTTGCTCAGGCCCGAATAGGAGAACATGCCGTTCTGCGTGACGATGTAGTCCGCATCCGCCTCCGGCTTGGCCGCGACGAGCCCGTCACGCAAGCCGACGCGCATGGCCTTGATGCGCTCGCGCATGCCGCCGAGCTCGGCCTCCCACAGCTGGCGCAGTTCCGGGTCCCCCAGCACGTGGGCGACGATCTGCGCGCCATGGGTGGGCGGGTTCGAATAGTTGGTGCGAACGACGATCTTGAGCTGGCTCAGCACGCGCTTCGCCTCGTCCGCATCCGCGCACACGACCGACAGCGCACCGACGCGCTCGCCATAGAGGCTGAAGGTCTTGGAGAACGAGGAGGTGACGAAGACCGGGATGCCGGCACCAGCGAAGGCGCGTACCGCTGCCACGTCCTCGGCGATCGAGCTGGCGAAGCCCTGATAGGCCATGTCCAGCAGCGGCACGAGCCCGCGCTCGACCACGACGTCGCGGACCTGCCCCCACTGCTCCGGGGTCAGGTCATAGCCGGTCGGGTTGTGGCAGCACGCGTGCAGGATGACGATCGTGCCGGCCTCGGCGGCATTGAGCGCGTCGAGCATCCCGGTGAAGTTCACGGCCCGGGTCGCCGCGTCATAATAGGGATAGCTCGCCACCGTGAACCCCGCGCGCGTGAAGAGCGCCCGGTGGTTCTCCCAGCTCGGGTCGGAGATCAGGACCGGAGCGTCCGGGTCGGCCCGATGCAGGAAATCCGCAGCGACCTTGAGCCCACCGGTGCCACCCAGCGCCTGGACGACGGCGAGACGCTCGCGCGGCACGACATCGCCGTACACCAGCTCGGCGACCGCGTCGTCATAGGTCTTGAGCCCGTCGATGGGGAGGTAGCCCCAGGGCTTGCGGGTCTCGGCGATCAGCTCATCGGCCCGGCGTACACACTCCAGGAGCGGCACACGGCCGTTTTCGTCGGTATACACCCCGACACCCAGGTTGACTTTCGTCGCCCGATCGTCGGCGTTGAAGGCCTCGGTCAGGCCGAGGATGGGGTCGCGGGGGGCCAGTTCGATGTTGGTTAGTACGCTCACGTCTCCGATCTTCTCACCGGAGGACGAAACTGCGCCTCTGGTTCAGGGATTGAAGCAGGGACGTTCGTCATTCCCGGTCGAAGAACTCCCGGAGGACCGCCGCACATTCGTCGGCCCTGATCCCGCCGACCACTTCCGGTCGATGGTTGAGACGAGGATCCCGCACGACGTCGAAGAGGCTGGCGATCGCCCCGGCCTTGGGGTCGTACGCTCCGAACACGACCCGCGCGATCCGCGCCGCGACGAGCGCCCCCGCACACATCGTGCAGGGTTCAAGGGTGACGACGAGCGTGTGGCCGGTCAGCCGCCACTCCCCGACCGCGACCGCACCACGACGCAACGCCACCACTTCAGCATGCGCGGTCGGGTCGCCGGTCAGCTCGCGCTCGTTGTGTCCGACCGCCACGGTCCGACCACCCGCATCGAGCAGGACCGCTCCGACCGGAACGTCACCATGCGCAGTCGCTGCGTACGCCTCCACCAAGGCCCGATCGAACGCCGCGTCCCATCGGGTCACCGACCGCACCGACACCTCAGTCGAACGAGCCCGCCGCCTTGCGGAAGGCCTGACCCACCGCGATGCGCTCGGCGATCTGGGCGAGGATCTCGTCGGAGTTGTCGTCGAAGTTGTCGCAGTACGCCTCCATCGCCAGATCGCTCACCCCCAGGTCCTCGAGCAGACCCAGGTCGCCCATCGGTTCGGAGTCGTCGTCGGGGTCGGGGATCTCGTCGATCCCCAGGAAATCCGCCACATCGCGGGCGATCGGCCAGTCCCCGGCCGCTGCTGCGTCCGACAGAAGCGCCTGAACATTGCGGCCCCGCACACGCACGATCACGAACAGGTCCCCGAGGAGCGACACCATGCCGATCGCGCCCGCATCGGCCGGCTGCCGGCGCAGTTGCGTGATCAACTCATCGAGGTCGTTGGCCAGATCCTTGGTCAGCGCCGTCGCGACGGGAAGGCCGTCCTCGCGATAGATCGCGACGACCAGATCGATCTCGTCGTCCCCGGCGTCCTCGAGGTCGTCGTAATCGTCATCGTCGTCGTCATCCTCATCGTCGTCGTCGTCGTCGTCGTCGTCGTCGTCGAGATCATCGTCATCCAGGTCGTCATCATCGTCGTCATCGTTGATGTCGAAGTCGTCGAGATCATCGGTATAGGCCGCGAGGTCCGATCGGGGATCGTCCTTCGCGCGCGACAGATCGAACGACTCGTAGTCCTCGTGGTCGATGTCCGTCATAACGCCCTCCTGAGTCCCGGCCCACACCCAACAGACCGCCCCCATCGTGTCAGACCGGGAGCCGCCGCACATCCCCCGGGTGCACCCCCGAACAGTGGGGAAAGGCGAGGTCAACCTAAGCTAACCGGCATGACCGAGCGCGCTCCTCAGCAAGCCAGTTATGTGACCGGACCGGAATACGAACGGGATACGACCTATATCGACGACCGCATCGCCGCGGACGCCTCCCCTGGGCAGGATGCCGCGGGCCGTCAGCTCTGGCCGGTGGAAGCCGGCCGCTATCGACTCGTCGCGGCCCGGGCCTGCCCGTGGGCCAACCGCACGATGATCTCGCGGCGGCTGCTCGGTCTGGAGGATGCCATTTCGCTGGGCATCCCCGGCCCGACGCACGACGAGCGGTCCTGGCTGTTCGACCTGGATCCCGGCGGCAAGGACCCGGTCCTCGGGATTCACTGGCTCCGCGATGCGTACGAGAAGCGCGTGCCGGACTATGCCAAGGGCGTCACTGTGCCCGCGATCGTCGAGGTCGCCAGCGGTGCGGTGGTCACGAGCGACTTTGCCCAGATCACGCTCGACTTCGCGACCGAGTGGACCGCGCTTCATCGCGACGGCGCCCCGGAGCTCTATCCGGAGGCGCTCCGGGATGAGATCGACGAGGTGTCGAAACGCGTTTACACGGAGGTCAATAACGGCGTCTACCGGTGTGGTTTCGCGGGGTCACAGGAGGCGTACGAGTCGGCCTATGACCGCCTGTTCACGGCCCTCGACTGGCTCGAGGAACGGCTCAGCGCCCAGCGCTACCTCGTGGGCGACACGATCACCGAGGCCGATATCCGCCTGTTCACCACGCTCGCCCGGTTCGATCCCGTCTATCACGGGCATTTCAAGTGCAACCGCCAGCGCTTGATCGAGTTCCCGGCGCTCTGGGCGTACGCTCGCGACCTCTTCCAGACCCCCGGCTTCGGCGACACGACCGACTTCGTGCAGATCAAGCAGCACTACTACGTCACCCACGGCGACATCAATCCGACTCGGATCGTGCCCAAGGGCCCGGACACCGCGGACTGGTTCTCCCCGCATCATCGCGAGGAGTTGGGAGGTCGGCCGTTCGGTGACGGTACGCCGCCCGGCCCCCCGCCGGCAGCGGAACAGGTTCCTGACGAGCGCTATGCCGGCGTACCCACTCCCGAGGAAACCGCCCGCGCCCTCGCCAGCACGGACGAGGACTGAGCGGCGAGGCCCCCCCTGGATCGACCGCGTCAGAACCGGACCCGCGGCCCCCAGGCGGTGTGGGGAGGCGTCACAGTACGCTGCGGTCCGTGGACGTGACCGTTGTCGACCATCCGTTGGTGGCGCACAAACTGACCATGCTGAGGGAACAGGCGACTCCTACGCCGGTGTTCCGGGAGCTCACCGCAGAACTCGTGACACTGCTCGCCTATGAGGCGACCCGCGAGGTCCGGGTGCGCGAGCACACGGTGCAGACGCCGGTGGCGCCGGCGGTGGGAGTACGCCTGCTCGACCCGCCCCCGCTCGTCGTGCCGATCCTGCGTGCGGGGCTGGGGATGCTTGACGGGATGCTGCGCCTGGTGCCGACGGCGGAAGTCGGATTCGTCGGGATGATCCGCAATGAGGAGACGCTGGAGCCGGTGACCTACACCGAGCGACTGCCCCACGATCTTTCCGGGCGCCAGTGCTATGTCCTCGACCCTATGCTGGCCACGGGTGGATCTCTCGCCGGGACGATCAAGTTCCTCGCCGGCCGCGGCGCAGATCACATCACCTGCATCTGCCTGCTCGCGGCGCCGGAGGGGGTCGCCCGCGTCGGCGGACTGCTGCACGATCTCGATGTGCCATGTCATCTCGTGGTTGCGGCGGTCGACGAACGGCTCAACGAATTCGGCTATATCGTGCCCGGTTTGGGCGATGCCGGCGATCGTCTCTATGGGGCAGCCGAATAACAGCCGTTGGGGTGGCGAGCACCACACCACCCCTCTCCCCCTGGAAGGTCAGGTCGTCATAGTCTGAACTCCATGAGAGCGAACGACGGCAAACCGGTTAACACTCCCACCCGACCAGGGCAGATCCGCAACGTCGTCCTGGTCGGGCCCTCCGGAGCGGGCAAGTCCAGGATGTTCGAGCAACTGCAGACTGGTCCGACAACGAAGCAGGGGCGGGACGACCGGGACTCGACGACCGCTCTGTCACTCGCTGCGATCGGGCTCGACGACGACGTCGTGCTCAACCTGCTCGACACCCCGGGTCACCCTGACTTCGTCGGTGACGTCCGCGCCGGTCTCCGCGCTGCGGATGCGGCCCTGTTCGTGGTGTCGGCGTCCGACGGCGTCGACGAGCCCACGCGGTTGCTGTGGGAGGAGTGCCGTGCGGTGAACATGCCGCGCGCCATCATCGTCTCCAAGCTCGAGGAAGCCCGTGCGGACTGGGACGCCACGGTGGCCATGTGCCAGCGCGTCTTCGGCGAGGCCCATCCCGTCTGCCTGCCGGTGGTGGAGGACGACGACCTGATCGGCGTGCTCGATCTCGTCGAGCCTCGCTTCACCGGCGCCGATGGCAAGGCCCGGGAGCTCGAGGGCGATGAGGTCGACCTCGTCGAGGAGGCCCGGGCGACGCTGCTCGAGTCCGTGATCGAGACCTCTGAGAACGAGGAGCTCATGGAGGTCTATCTCGAAGGCGGCGAGATCGACCTCGACGACCTGCTCGACGATGTCCGCACAGCGGTGCGCTCAGCACGGTTCTTCCCCGTCATCCCGGTCCACACGCCGACCGGGGTCGGCGTACCCCAACTGGAACGCATGTTCATCAAGGGGTTCCCCTCCCCGCTCGACTCCCCGCTCCCGACCGTGCTCACGCCGGACGGTGACGAGTTCGGTGCGGTGTCCTGCGACCCCGACGGTCCACTGGTCGCGGAAGTGATCCGCACGACGACGGACCCGTACGTGGGACGGCTCTCCGTCGTCCGCATCTTCTCCGGCACCCTCCGGCCCGACGACCAGGTGCACGTGTCGGGTCACCTGTCCGAGTTCTCCGGCCGTGCGGTCGGTCACGGTGACCACGATCTCGACAACGAACGTGTCGGGCCCCTGTCGATCCCGGTGGTGACCGACAACCAGCCGATGCCGAGCGCCATCGCCGGCGACATCACGGTCGTCAGCAAGATGAGCAACGTCGAGACCGCCGACACGCTGTCCGACAAGGATCGTCCGGCGCTCGTCGAGCCCTGGGTGCTGCCCGAACCGCTGCTGCCCATCGCGATCCGTGCGGCCAAGAAGTCCGATGAGGACAAGCTCGCCGGTGCGCTCGGCCGGCTGGTCGCCGAGGACGTCACCATGCGCATGGAACAGAACAGCGAGACCCACCAGGTCGTGCTGTGGACGATGGGCCAGGCCCACATCGACGGGTTGGTGCAGCGGCTGGCGGACCAGTTCCATGTCCAGGTGGAGACCGAGCCGCTGCGCACGGCGCTGCGGGAAACCTTCGTCCGCAAGGTGAAGGCGACCGGTCGGTTGGTGAAACAGTCCGGTGGGCATGGCCAGTACGCGGTCTGCCAGGTCGAGATCGAGCCGCTCGAACGGGGTGCCGGATTCGAGTTCGTCGACAAGGTCGTGGGTGGTGCGGTGCCGCGCCAGTTCATCCCCTCGGTCGAGAAGGGCATCCGGGCGCAGATGGAGAAGGGCGTGCTGCTCGGCTATCCGATGGTCGACATCCGCGTCACGCTGTTCGACGGCAAGGCGCACTCCGTCGACTCCTCCGACATGGCATTCCAGAACGCGGGGGCGGCAGCGCTCAAGGAGGCCGCCAGCGCGTCGACCGTGACGCTGCTGGAGCCGATCGACGAGGTCGCGATCACGATCGCCGACGAATATCTGGGTGCCGTCATGGCGGACCTCCGCGGTCGACGGGCGCAGGTGTTGGGGACTGGCACCGGCGAGTTGCAGGGCTATTCAGTGGTTTATGCCGCAGTGCCCGCCTCCGAGCTGTCCCGCTATCCGATCGATCTTCGCTCGGTCGCGCACGGCACGGGCTCGTTCACCCGCGAGTTCGCCCGCTATGACTATCTCCCGCCCCAAGTCGCGGCACAACTGAGCCAGGCCTGATCGGTCCGAGCTGGTCGAGCGCAATGGCCCCCGGGAGTCCCCGGGGGCCATTGTTCGTTGTCCTCACCGGCCACGTTGCTCCCGCGTTGTCGGCGAATTCGGCCACGAGTGTTCTTTTCTCGCTCTCGGGCAGGCCCCGTGGAGAAGGTCAGGGCAGCGGTCCGCAGTGCCCGGTTCAGCCCTCCACGATGTCAGTGGTGTAGCACTCCGCGGCGTCGACCGGACCCTTCAGCAGTTCCATCTGGGTGAGGAACGAGGCCATGGACTCCCAGGTCTCGGGGTCCTGGTGCCCGAAGGTCGTCAGGTCGCCGAACAGCGGGATCGTCGCTTCAAGGGTGGTCAGGGCCGACCTGCTCTGCTCGTCCCCGGACAGGCCCGGGATGTGCTTCTCCGACAATGTGACCGCTGTGGATGGGTCGGCGACGATGTCGCGAACCGCCTTCGCCACGGCCTCCTGCAGCTTCTTGATGTCCTCGCTGCGCGACCCGAGCACCTCCTCGGTGGCACCGACCCCGACGCCCACGAGCGGCGGCTTCTCGCTGGTGATGGGCAGGGTGCGCACCGCGACCCCGGCAGCCTTCAGCCGCACCGCGTCATTGTTGACATAGCCCATCACCGCGTCGACCTGGCGGGAGGTGATCGCGGCCTGCTGCGTATAGCCGATGTGTTTGATCTCCACGTCCTCCTGGGTCAGGCCGGCCTGCTTGAGCAGGGCGAGGAGTCCGAACCAGGTCTCGCCGAAGGGCCCGGGCACACCGACGCTGCGCCCCTTGAGGTCGGCGGCCGCTTGAATCGTGGAATCCTCGGGGACGACGAGGACGACCGGATATTCCTGGTAGTAGGTGGCGACACTCACCAGCGGCACGCCCTCCGAGCGAGCCTGCATGAACTCCGCACCACCGGCATAGACCAAGTCCTCCTGACCCGCCTGGATCGCGCCGAACAGCTGCTCGTTGGCACCGTGGTGGCGAAGAGTGACGTCCAACCCCGCGTCCGCGAAATACCCCTTCTCGGCCGCCACATAGAACGGGGCGAACTGGATGTCCGGGGTATAGGTGAGCCCCAGCGTCAGCTTTGCCCGGTCCTGCCCGGCCTGCCCAGCGGGCTGCGGGTCGGACTCCTGGGAGCAGCCGATGGCGCCGAGACCGGCGGTGATGAGACCGGCAGTGGTGATGGCGCGGAGAAAGTGACGGCGGTTCATGCGACTCCTGATTCGAGGGTGTACGCGCGTTCACGCGGACCGGCAACGCGTCCCGTTGGACGGCTGAGGATGGTGATCCGGGCCAAGGCCGGAGTGATCACGGGCTCTGCCTCTGCTTCCTTCGCTTCGACGACCCGCGCCCGATCCCGCGCGGCCGGGCGCATCGGATCGGTCGCGGACTCGACCACAAGCATCGCCATATAGATGACGATGGCGATGAGGGCCAGCATCACCAGGGTGGCGAACAGCCCGGTGGTATCCATCGACATCGACTGCACGGACAGGACCATGCCGAGACCGTGTCCACCCATGACCAGTTCGCCGACCACAGCGCCCGTCACCGACAGGGTGAAACCGTTCCGCAGGCCGGTGAGCACCGCCGGCAGGGCCAGTGGCCACTCGATGTGGCGCAGCATCGACCAGCCGTGAGCGCCGTCGAGCTGAGCCGCTTCCAGAACGTCCTTGCCGATCGTGCGCAGACCCAGCACGGTCGACAGCACGACGGGGAAGAACACCAACAGAGCACAGAGGAGCATGATCGGGAGCAGGCCATAGCCGACCCAGATGACCAGAAGAGGGGCGATGGCGATCGCGGGAATCGCCTGGGATGCGGCGAGATAGGGCGACACGGCAGCCTCGGCGATGCGCGCTCGGGCAATCAGGTAGCCCATGGGCAGTGCCACTCCAGCCGCCAACAGGCAGCCGAGCAGGGCCTCCAGGACCGTGATGCCGGCGTACTTCACCAACTCACCCGACGCGAAGTCCGCCCCGAACCGCGCGAAGACCTCACCGGGTGGCGGAAGCAGAGTCGGCGCCACCGCTCCGGACGCCGTCGCAAACTGCCATGCACCGAGAATGATGGCACCGAGCACGAGTGGCGCCAGCACACGCACCGACAGCCGCAGCCGCGGATGGGTGATCTGAGTGGTCATCCTGTTCCCCTCGCCGTCTGCGCCGGGGCCAGGACGTATGCGTCGCCTCCGCCGACATTGGCGGTGCGTGCGGGTCGGTGAACGACTTGCACGGCCGTGGCGTACGCAAACGAATCCGTGCGCCTCCCATCCGGACTTTAACCGTCGGCACCGGAATTGCTGTGGCTCCTGCCAGAAGCCAAACTCACCGGTTCAACCAATCCCCTGGTGGGGTTTGGGTCGCGGGCTATACCGCCGGTTCGGACTTTCACCGACCCCGGAGCACTTGTTTGCTGCTTCCAGCATAGCGCTGTGCTGCCGGAGGCGCCCGCCCGGGTTCCGCTGGGTGAGGGAAGAAAAATAGGAGTCGTCCGCGGACGGATTGGAGAAGTCCCGGTCGATTGAGAAGTCCGGTGGGGTTCAGAAGTAATAGGGGAACTTCGACCAGTCGGGATCCCGCTTCTCCAGGAACGAGTCGCGTCCCTCGACGGCTTCGTCGGTCATGTACGCCAACCGAGTCGTCTCCCCCGCGAACACCTGCTGGCCGACGAGCCCATCGTCGATCGCGTTGAACGCGAACTTCAACATCCGCTGCGCTGTCGGTGACTTGCCACAGATCTTGGCCGCCCACTCCAGGGCCACGTTCTCGAGGTCGTCGTGGGGAACGACCTTGTTGACCATGCCCATCCGATAGGCGTCCTCCGCCGAGTACTCATCCCCGAGGAAGAAGATCTCTCGCGCGAACTTCTGCCCGACCTGACGGGCGAGGTACGCCGACCCGTAGCCCGCGTCGAACGACCCGACGTCGGCGTCGGTCTGCTTGAACCTCGCGTGCTCGGCGCTCGCGAGGGACAGATCGGACACCACGTGCAGTGAATGCCCACCCCCGGCAGCCCAGCCGTTCACCAGTGCAATCACGACCTTGGGCATGAACCGGATCAGCCGCTGCACCTCCAGGATGTGCAGCCGCCCGGCGCGGGCCTGGTCCAGAGTGTCGGCCGTCTCCCCGAGCGCGGGGCGCCCCTTGTCGTCAGCCTTCGCGTACTGATATCCCGAACGACCCCGAATCCGCTGGTCCCCGCCCGAACAGAACGACCACACGCCGTCCTTGGGCGCAGGCCCGTTGCCGGTGAGCAGAACGCAGCCGATGTCGGGACTCATCCGGGCATGGTCGAGCGCGGTGTACAGCTCATCAACCGTGTGCGGGCGGAATGCATTGCGCACCTCCGGGCGATCGAAGGCGATCCGGACGGCGGGCACGCTCTTAGCGCGGTGATAGGTGATGTCGGTGAAATCGAACCCCTCGACGGGTTCCCACTGTTCGGGATAGAAGCTCACCGGCTCACCATAACCGCGGCCGTACGCGGCGACCGGCAGGGCCCCCGGTCAGTCCAGCGTTGGATCAGCGGTGCTGACGTCGGCGGGGTCCGGCACATCGCTCCCAGTGGTTGCGTTCTCGATCAGAGCGGCGCTGTCGGTATCCACCCGAATGTCGTCGTCCCGATTGCCCTTCGCTTCGTTCAGTTCGACGCGTGCCTCAACCACCTCGCGGCCGACGAAGATCCCATAGGCATTGCCGGCGACCTCGTTGCGCACGATGGCAACAGCCCGGACGTTGTCGAACGCCCCGATCCCGTGTCGGACGCAATTGCTCACTGTGTTGAGCTCGACGAAATTGCTCGTCGTATAGCCGCCGATCGAAATCCCCCACATCGCGTCATGGACATCGTTCCGGGCCACCAGCGTGTTGGTCGTGGCCCCGAGGCGGATGCCATCGCGCTGGTCCGCAGTCACGTCATTCTTTTCGATCAGGTGATAGCCCCCACCAGCCACGTTCACGCCACGGTCGACGCCCTGCACCGTCAGCCCGGTCAGCGTCACGCGGGTCGATTGCTGGACCTCGACACCGGTGTGGAAGCCGGCCACGGTCCCGTTGCGCACGACGACAAAGTTTTGTCCTGCGATGAGCACACCCGGTTCGCCCGGCTCGGCGGCACCGCTGATCGTGTGTCCGTTGAGATCAAGCACGAGGGGCGCCTCTTCGGTGCCGCTCGCAATGACAGTGAGCCCGGCACCGGCGGGGCAGGCGAGGTCATGCGTGAGCTGGGTGGAGGCGGTGATCGTGTCGCCGCAGGCAACGGCATCCGCTGCGTGAGCAGTCGGAACTCCCGCAGTCACCGTGAGCAGCACCGCGCCGGCCAGCAAACACGAGCGAACGCGCATCCAACCTCCGTTGTTCTGCACTTCACCCACCATCCCATCAATCGACCCAACTGAGGTCAAGCCATGAATTCACATCCCACGCCCTCAGCATTGCGGGGCACAATGCAGCTGTGCGCACCCAACCGTCCATTCTCCACCTGGATCTGGATGCGTTCTTCGCCGCGGTGGAACAACGGGACAAGCCTTCCCTGCGTGGCAAACCTGTCATTGTGGGTGGATTGGGCCAGCGTGGAGTGGTCGCCACGGCCTCCTATGAGGCGCGGGCTTTCGGCGTGCGCTCCGCGATGCCCACCCACGAAGCCCGACGTCGCTGCCCGCACGCTGCTTTCCTGAGCGCGCGGTTCGCCGTCTATCGGGCGGTCAGCCACCAGGTGATGAAGGCCCTGCGCGCGCTCTCCCCAGTGGTCGAACCGCTGTCGATGGACGAGGCATTCGTGGATCTCGCCGCCTCGCCCCACAGCCTGGAGTTCAGTCCCGAGTCCTTGTCCGCGTTGGTGCGGGACCTCAAGGCCGTGGTTGCGAGGGACACCGCCGGGCTCACGGCTTCGGTCGGCATCGGCTCCTCCAAGTTCATCGCCAAGCTGGCCACCGAACTCGACAAGCCGAACGGCCTGCGCATCGTCGAACCTGGCACGGAGGTCTCGCTGATCGCACCCATGTCGGTCCGCGTCATTCCCGGCGTCGGGCCGGCGACCGGTGAGCGTTTGGCCAGGCTGGGGATACGCACGGTCGCCGATCTCCAGGCCATGACGCTGGCCGAACTCGTACGCGAATTGGGCCAAGCCGCCGGCACCAACCTGCACGAGCTGGCGTTCGCCCGCGACAGCCGGCCCGTGCTGGCAGAGCGTGAGGCGAAGTCGATCTCAGTGGAGGACACCTTCGAACACGACGAGCGAGACCGGGAGAAGCTCGCGGCGCTGGTGGACCGGGACGCGGCGGAGGTCGCCACCCGGGTTCGCGCCGGGCGGCTGTTCGCCCGCACCGTCACCCTCAAGGTGCGCCAGCCCGATTTCACGACCTGGACCCGCTCCCGCACCCTGGACGGCGCAACCGACCGGCCCGATGTGATCGCCCGAGTGGCCAAAGAACTCCTGCGTGGACTCGACCTGAGCCAAGGGGTGCGCCTCATCGGCGTGGGAGTCAGTGGACTGACACAGGTGGCACAGGAAGAACTGTTCGCGCCCGACGGGGAAGAGGCGACAGCGACCGACGCCGCACCGACGCAGGAGATCCGGGCCACGTCGGAACAGCTGCACGGTGAGTCCGAAATTCCTCACGACACCCGGGTCAGGCGACGTCCGACAACGTGGCTGCCGGGGGTCGATGTGATGCACGATCTTCATGGGCCGGGATGGGTGTGGGGTGCCGGCCTCGGACGGGTCACCGTGCGATTCGAGACCGCTGAGACGGGGCCGGGGCCCGTGCGCACTCTCCCCGCCGACGACCCTGCTCTCCACCTGCGTTTCTGAGAACGTGACAAATCAACGCCGACCGCTCTGCGGAACTGCACTGACAGGCTCAAACGCAGGGAGCGCACCGAGGTCGAGGGCGAATTGTTGCGTTCGGCCCGGCGTCGCCCACAACGGCGACGGCCCCTGAACAGGCCACGGCCCCTGAACAAGCCACACGGCCCCTGAACAAGCCACAATGACGGGGTGACTGAGAACAGCAGGCCCGTCCGCAACCGCATCGTCCTCCGTGAGATTTCCACCCGCGCGTGGGAGCACCCCGCCGACCGCGGCGCCCTCGTGGCCCTGCGCAAGCTTCACGGCTTCGACACATTCGTCCGCAAGCTGTCGGGCTTTCTCAACGAACGGATGGTCAAGATGCTGCTGCTGGGCTCGTGCGTGCGGGTCAGCGAGCGCCAATTCCCTCGACTTCATCGGCTCTACACCGAAGCCGCCACCTCCCTCGATGCCCAGTCCCTTCCGGACCTGTTCGTGCAGGCATCGCCCCGCCTGAATGCGATGACGATCGGCGTGGACACACCGAAGATCGTGATCGACTCCGCACTGATCGATCTCATGGACGACGATGAACTGCGCTTCGTGCTCGGCCACGAACTCGGACATGCCCTCAGCGGACATGCCCTCTATCGGACACTGCTGGCCTACCTGATCCGATTCGGCACCAACTTCGCCGGCATCCCGATCGGCTACTGGGGCATCCGCGCCATCAGCGCAGCGCTGGCCGAATGGGCGCGCAAGGCTGAACTCTCCAGCGACCGCGCAGGGCTGCTCGCCACCCAGGACGTGGCCGCCGGCATCCGGGTGCAGATGAAGATCGCGTCGGGAGGCCATCTTCAGGACCTCGACCAGACCGAGTTCCTCGAACAGGCTCGTGAATACGAGGAGACCGAGGACCTGCGCGACTCGGTCATGAAGTTCATGCTGGTCGAGGGCGCGACCCACCCGATGAATGTGGTCCGTGCCGGTGAGTTGCGGCGATGGGTGGATTCCGGGCAGTACGCCGACATCCTTGCCGGCAATTACCCAAGGCGGGGCGACGACCGGGACGCCAAGATTTCCGACGAGGCGCAAGCGGCCGCCGAGTCGTACATGTCCGCCTTCCGCTCCTCACAGGATGCCATCGCACGCCTGATGCGGGATCTCGGGGAGGGCGTCGGGGAGTTCGGGCGTTGGGTCGGGGGCAAGTTCCGCGCTCAGGGCTAGGCGCGCCTGCCGAGTGGGGACGACAGGATATGTGAGCGCATGGCCTGCTCGGCCGCTTCGGGATCCCTGCGACGAATGGCATCCAGCACCTCGCGGTGTCCCCTGTTCCGCTCCGGCAATCGCCCGCTGAAGCCCCCGCCATGCGTGACGATGAGAAAGTCACTCAGGTCGAACAAGTCGTAGCTGATGTCGGCAGCCAGCTGCGAGCGCCCCATCGAATGGATGAGCGAGTGCACCTCCCGATTGCCGTGGCGATAGGCAAGCTGGTTCCCCATGGTCGGCGACGCCTCCAGCCGCTCCAACCGTTCGCACAATCCCGCCAGCTCATCCATTTCGTCCTCTGTGGCGAACTGGGCTGCACGATGCGCCATCACCCCCTCGCAACGGGAGAAGACCCACAGGAAGCCTTCGATCTCCGCGGCATTGAAGTCCCGCACCCGCACGCCCACCTGAGGCTGGATCTCAACCAGTCGATCAGCGGCAAGTGCGCGGAGGGCCTCCATTACTGGCTGCTTGCTCACACCGAAGTCGCGGCACAAGTCGCTCACGATGAGTGCTGACCCCGGCTGATGGACCCCCGTCAGGAGCTGCTGCTTCAGGTCGTCATAGACCTGGTGCGCCAGCCGCCCTCCGATGACGGCAACCCTGCTGCCCGGCTCAAAACGCATGGTCGGATCCTAGCCAGTCCAACTACTAGCATGCTAGCATTTCTCCTATCGCAATCGGCAAGAGGAGCTGCAATGCCGCAGGAACCCGAGGTGCTCGTCGTCGGCGCCGGCCCGTTCGGCCTGACAACCGCCCTGGCCTTGGCCCAATTGGGCGTGCGCGTCCGGGTGATCTCCCGCACGCCCTGGGTCGCGGATACCCCGCGTGCCCACATCACGAGCCAGCGCACCATGGAGGTGTTCCGGGATCTCGGCGTCGAGAAGGAAGCGATGCGGGTCGCCACCCCTTGGGCCCAGATGGGCGACGCGCTTCTCGCAATCAGCCTCACCGGTCCCGAGATCGCGCGGATGCCGTCGTGGGGTTCCGGGTTCGCGCGACACGGCGATTATCGGCGGCACAGTCCGTGCGACTATCTCGACATCCCCCAGAACCGGCTCGAACCAGTCCTCGTTGACGCGGTCGGCCGCGCCGGGGTCACGATCACCTACCACACCGAGTTGGTCGCCTTCGCCGCCGACGACGATGGAGTTTCAGCGACCTTGCGCAGCACCCTCACCGGTGTCGAGGAGCACGTACGCGTGGCCTATCTCGTGGGTGCGGACGGAGGGCGGTCACGGATCGCAGAAGGAATCGGCCTCCCCTTCGAGGGACATGTCGGCAGGGCCGGGACCCTGTACACGCAGGTTCGATGCGACCTCAGCAAGTACGTCGAACATCGACCCAGCATCCTGCACTGGTTCGTGAATCCCGAACTGGCTGTTGGCGAGATTGGGCTTGGCATGATGCGTTGCATCACGCCGTGGACCGAGTGGATCTGCGGGTGGGGATTCCTCATCGAGGACGGACCACCCGAATTCAGCGACGAGGACATCATTGGTCGCATCCGGATGCTGGTCGGCGTTCCCGATATCGATATCGAAGTCACCAATCGATCGGTGTGGTACGTGAATCAACAGTACGCCACCGAATACAGTCGCGGCCGCGTCTTCTGTGGCGGCGACGCCACCCACAGGCATCCACCGTCGAGTGGGTTGGGACTCAACACCAGTGTGCAGGACGGGCACAACCTGGCCTGGAAGCTGGCCTATGTGTTGCGGGGGCACGCAGGTGAGGGGCTGCTCGAGTCCTATTCAGTCGAGCGCGCGCCGGTGGGCAAGCAGATTGTGCTGCGCGCGAACCAGTCCCGGCATGACTACGCGGCGATCCATGCCTGCATCGACGTGAGCGGCGACGCGGACCCGATCACCAACATCATCACCAACCTGAACGCGCCCACCGAGCGCGGAATCGAGTTGCGGCAGAAGTTGGAGGATGCGCTGCAGCTCAAGGAGACCGAGTTCAATGCGGAGGGTGTGGAGAAGAACCACCGATATGTCTCCTCCGCGGTTCTCCCCGATCCGACCCTCGGGGAGGAGGTGTGGCACAACGACCCGCAGACCCATCATCAGCCAACCACCCGCCCCGGAGCGAAAATTCCCCATGCCTGGCTCGTGGGACCGGACGGACTGCGACGCTCAACCCTGGACGTGGTCGGCTCGGGCAGATTCACTGTCGTCTCAGGCCACGCCGGCATTGCGTGGCGCGCGGCCGTCGAGAGGCTGAATCTCCCGTGGCTCGACTGCCTCCTCATCGGTGCTGATCCACAGGCACGTGATCCCTATCACGACTGGCGTCGCCAACGAGAGATCCACGAGGCGGGAGCTCTCCTGGTGCGGCCGGATGGAGTCGTGGCGTGGCGGGCACCGCACGCCGTCTGGGACGTGGTCGAAGCCGAACGGCTCCTGACCGACACGCTCGACAGAGTGCTCTCGCGCCCGGGCCAGCACGCGTGAACCTCTCCTAGAGGGCCACCCCGTCCGAGACATCCACCGCCGGGGGCGTCGCCGGTTTGCGCAACGCGAGAGCCAGAAGAATGGCACCCATCGCGATGAACCCGGCGAGGGTGAACGTGGCATGCGTCCCTGCCAGCAGGGCATCCGTCGGGTGCATGCCGGCACGTTCCAGGCCGCTGGCTCGCTGAGCCATCACGGTGATCAGCAGTGCCGCACCCGCGGCACCGCCCACCTGTTGGAGGGTGCCGACGAGTGCCGACCCGTGCGAATAAAGGTCGGGGTCCAAGTCGTTGAGTGTTGCGGTGAACGTCGGGGTGAACATGAACGACAAGGACAACGACAACACCACATGCACGGCCATGAGCAACAGCACCGGAGTGCGCTCGCTGGTGATCCACGTGAGGACAAACACCATCAGCGTCATTGTCGAGGCGGCCGGGACGACGAGGACCCGGGCGCCGAACCGGTCGAACAGCCGACCGATCACCGGGCCGAGAAGCCCCATCGCCAACCCACCAGGCAGCAACAACAGACCGGTCCCCATCGTGCTCAAGCCACGCACGTCCTGCAGATAGATCGGAAACACCAGCGCGACGCCCATGAGCGACAGGAATCCGATCATGAGCAGCCCGATGCCGACGGAAAAGTTGCGGTGGCCGAACGTGCGCAGGTCGAGGAACGGCTCATCGATCCGCTGCAGCGCGACTTGCCGGAACACGAACAGGATCAAACTGACCGCGCCCACCGCCAGGGACCCCACCAACACCGGCAGGCCGGTCGGATCGCCCACCTTGTTGAGCGCAAAGACCAAGCCTCCGAACCCGAGGCCCGACAGCACGATCGACAACGGATCCAGCCGCTGGCGGCGACGTTCGCCGATGTCGACCAGTCGCACGGCCCCGGTGACCAGCATCGTCAACGCGATCGGGAGCATGACGAAGAAGATCCATCGCCAACTGGCCACCTGGAGGATGAGACCGGAAATCGTGGGCCCCATCGCCGGTGCCATCGACATCACGATGGATACGAATCCCATGACCTGACCCCGCCGGGAGACCGGCACGAGCTGCAGGATCGTGGTCATCAGCAGCGGCATCATGATCGCCGTGCCGCTGCCCTGCACCAACCGGGCGATCAGCAGCGGGGCAAAACCGGGCGCGAAGCCCGCCATGAGCGTCCCGGCGGAGAACAGCCCCATCGCAGCGAGGAAGATCTGTCGGGTCGTGAACCGATTGAGCAAATAGCCGGTGGTCGGGATGACGACGGCCATTGCGAGCATGAATCCGGTCGAGACCCACTGTGCGGTCTGCGCGGAGACCGAGAGGTCGTGCATCAGGGATGGCAGCGCAACCGCCATCGTCGTCTCGTTGAGGATCACCACAAAGGCGGCGCCGAGCAGCAATCCGATGATCGACCACGGCGTCCGTTCAGCCGCAGCTGGCTCAGTCATCCAGAGCCTTCTCCGCGGCCTTGGTCACTGCCTTGCTCTCGCCCTTGGAGAGCAGCCCACTCTCCTCCATGCGCTCGGTCAGTTTCTCGAACGACTTCAGATCATCGAAGCGCTTCGCGTGGTCCCAGGCTGCACTGAGGGTGTCTCGAGCGACTCTGTTCGAGAGGTTCCGGATCGCATTCTGCACATCAGCCTCACCCTCCTGGTTGCCGTTCCCGCCGTTGCCCTCGTTCCCACCACCGCTGTCGCCGCCATTCCCGTTGTTGCCCTCGGGTGGCGCAGTGGTCGTCGGCTCGGTCGTCGTCGGCTCCATGGTCGGCGGCTCGGTCGTGGCCGGTGGCGGTGTGGTCCGCCGCATCGTCGGGGTTGTCGTCGGCACCCGCGTGGTCGGCGGCCGCGTTGTGGTCGGCTGAGTGGTCGCCACAGGACTGGGAGTGGGTGTGGCTTCCACGGGTCCGCCCGGATCGCGCCGGTTGTCCATCACCAGGAAGGCCCCGGCGACGCCGACGGCCAGAAGCAACAGGATCACCGTGATGATCAGGCCAACGGGCGCCTGCCCACGGGACTTCCGGGGGCGCCGCTCACGCGGCTCCGGCGCGATCGGTGGGGGCGGAGGGACCGGGCGTACCGGAGGGCGCGCCTGCGCCGACTGTGCCGGCGCCTCCCAGGGGCTCTCCCGATAGCTGGCCCGACGCTGTTCCGCGGTTTGACCGTTCTCCGCCCAGCCGCCGTCTGCATAGAGGGCAGTCGCGTCCGGTACGCCACCGGCACCAGCCGCCCCGGCCAACAGGATGGTGCTGGCGTTCGGATCACCGGTCGTGCCGCTCTGGGCTTCTCTGGTCAACTGTGCGAGCTGTTCGACCACCTGCTCGCCGGTGGGCCGGTCGCCGGGCTCCTTGGCCAGCAGGTTCGCCACCAGCCGATCGAGGGCGAGCGGGACCTCGGGCCTGCGCTCCGAAAGATAGGGCGGCTTGGCGTTGATCTGCTGGTTGGCGACAGCCAGGGCCTCACCTTTGAACGGCGGCAGCCCGGTGAAGATCGTGGTCATCAGGCAGCCCAGTGCGTACCAGTCCGATTTGTCCGTCGCCCCTTCGCCGGTGGCCTGTTCAGGCGACATGTACGCCGCAGTCCCCAGTGCGGTCGCCGGTGCGGTGAGTGCGGCTCCGAGATGCCGGGCGAACTGGGCGATGCCGAAGTCGACCAGCTTGATCTGGTCATGGTGATACATCACGTTGCCGGGCTTGATATCGCGATGCACGATCCCGACCTTGTGCGCGGTGAGCAGTGCCCGCGCGACCTCGAGCGCGACCTTGAGGCCCTCCTCGATGCCCATCGGCCCCTCGTCGTGGATGACTCGGGCCAGGGTGGGACCCGTCAGCAGCTCCATCACCAGATAGGCCGTGTCGTTGTCCACGCCCCCGTCATAAACCTGAACGATGTTCGCCGCTGACAGTCCGGCGGTGGCGATCGCCTCGCGCCGGAAGCGTTCCCTCGCCGTCGGCTCCTGGGCCGTGAGATCGACGGTCTTGATGGCGACTATGCGCTCCAACACTCGATCGCGGCCTCGCCATACCTGGCCCATGCCGCCACTCGCGATTCTCTCGGTCAGCTCGTATCGACCCGCGAGCACGTCCGGACTCATGGGGTCCATCCTGACACGTGATCCGGGGGTTTCCGATCTGCAGTTCCGTCCAGGACAGTCATGGACGCGGCTCCGGCTCCTCACCGAGTTCGGCCGCACCCTCAGCAGTCTCTGTCGTTGTTCGCTCCGCGATCGGTGGATGCAGGTTGAAGCGGCGCGCCCAGAGCCACAGCACGACGCCTCCGACGATCATCGGCAGGGACAGCCACTGCCCCATCGTCAGCCCGAAGCCGAGCGTCCCGAGGAAATCATCAGGAGCCCGGAAGAACTCGGCGGCGAACCGGAAGACCCCATAGCCAACGAGGAAGGCGGCGGACACCGCACCCCGCGGGCGCTCGCGCCTCGCGTACGCCCACAACAACACCGCCAACAGCAGTCCCTCACCGAGGAGCTGATAGAGCTGCGACGGGTGGCGCGGGTCGGGCCCCCCGGTGGGGAACACCATCGCCCAGGGCAGCTCGGGCGAGGCGACGCGACCCCAGAGTTCGCCGTTGATGAAGTTGCCGAGGCGTCCGAACGCCAAGCCCGTCGGAATCGCGGGGACCAGGAAATCGGCCACCTCCAGAAAAGGACGCTTCGTGCGCCAGGCATAGATCAGCATGCCCACGATCACCCCGAGCGCCCCGCCGTGGAAGCTCATCCCGCCTTCCCAGAGATAGAGGATCTCCAGTGGATGGCTGAGATAGTGCGCCGGTTTGTAGAACAGGCAGTAGCCCAGCCGTCCGCCCACGATCACTCCGACGATCGCAACGAACAGCAGGTCCTCGACGGTGTCGCGCGTCCAAGGTTTGGGGTCGACGATCCGGTTGTAGGGGGCATGCTTCAGACGCAGTCGCAGCAGGACATATCCGAGGGCGAACCCCAGGAGATACATCACCGCATACCAGTGCACGGTCAGCGGACCGAGACTGAACGCGACCGGGTCGATGTCCGGAAAGTGCAGCACAAGGGGATCCACGGTGGCCCAGTGTGCCACGCGCGTCCGACTTGACCTACTCGGACGGGAACCGCCCTATTCCGACATCAACCGCGCAATCACCGCCGGCGCGGGCTTGCGGAGCGACGGCAGCGCCGGGAGGACCGTCGCCGCGACCGCGATGGCGAGCCCGAGCCCCACGACGCCGGCGAGCAGACCCACCGGAATGGAGATCACGGACACCCCGAGGATGAGCCGACTCGAATAGGCCATGAAGGCGATCGCCATCCCGCCCATCACAGCGCCCGCCAGGAGCCCGGTCACCGCGATCAGCAGGGCTTCGAAAACCGACATCCACACGCGCTGAGCCGGCGTACCACCCACGATCGACGCCAATGCCGACTCCGCGGCACGTTGCCGGGACATCATGATCAGACTGCCGACGGAACCTGCGGCAGCAATGATGAGCGGGGCACCGACGATGCTGAAGATCGCCCATGCGCCGGCCGATTCGAGCGTCAGGTCGCGCCCGGCGGCAGCCATGCTCGCCTCGAGTGAGTCGACGATGCCGATCATCCCGACCATCAGACCGACGGCGAACATGATCGGGGTGACGCTGCGGGCGAACCGCTCGGCCCGGATGCGGACCGTCGTGCGGGCGAGGTGCCAGACGCCGTTCGGGCTGGGGATGAGCGACGCCCAGGCCTTGGCGAAACCGGCGAGCGCGGCGGGTCCGGCGGCGGCGATCACGAACCCCATCGTCACGAGGACGAGAACCGCGAGTTGGAATGCGAGCTCACCAGCGTCGGGGCCGAGGCTGTCGCGGATGGCGGAGAAGCCGGCGTACGCCCCCACGACGACCGCCAGCCCGGCCGCCATCGCGATCCCGCGCAGGATCCAGAGGCGCCGTCGTGCCTCGACGGTCGTCTCCCGGACCGGGCGCAGTGCCTCGACCGGTGGGATGCGGCTGGCGGCGCGGGCCTGCTTCCAACCACCGATCAGCGCGATGACGACACAGAGGAGGTTGGCGCCGAGGTACGCCCACCATGCCTGCCCCACCTGTGGCGCGATCATGTCGCGGTCGGAGGCCTCGGCCAGGACATAGCGGGGGAACAGAATCGCCGCGAGGAGATCTCCGGCGACCGCGCAGACCAGGGTGACGACGACCAGCTGGACCATCACCACGCGCACGACCTGCCCCGGAGTGGCGCCGGCGAGCGCGAGCCGGGCGAACGCTCCTCGTCGGGAGGCGATGACGAGGGCCGTGGACGCGCTGATGACAGCCGCCCCCACGATCGAACCGAAGAAGATGTTGACCGCGCCCAGGAATGCGAACTGCCCGAGGTTGACCACGGTCATGACACCGGCCGCGTACCCCTTGATCCCCGTCGCGATATAGAGGAACCCGACCGCGAGGCCATAGTTGGCGGCGATGAACGTCAGACAGACGCCCAGCCACGTGACCCAGGAGTGCTTGATCTCCGCGAGATAGACGGTTCTCATCGTCCGGCCTCGTCCCTGCTGCGCTCGAGTTCGGCGGTGAGCTCGGTCATGATCGAGGCCACCTGGTCGGCGCTCGGGTTGTGTTCCTCGCGGGCGAGGCGGCCGTTGAACAGGAAAAGTACGCGATCACACCGCGCCGCGACCGACGGATCGTGGGTGACGGTGAGCACGCAGTGGCCCTCGCTGTGGGCCAGCGTGACGAGTTCGTCGAGCACGACCACACCCGTGCGGGTGTCGAGGGCACCGGTCGGTTCGTCGGCGAACACGATCGGCGGGCGCATCGCGAGCACGCGGGCCAGGGCGACCCGCTGCTGCTCGCCGCCGGACATCTGGGACGGCAGCGCATACGCACGTTCGGCGAGGCCGACGGTGGCGAGCGTCTCGTTGATGCGGTCCTTGGGCGGCTGCTGCTTCCCGAGGCGGAACGGGAGAGCGACGTTCTCGAAGCCGGAGAGGGTCGGCATGAGGTTGTACGACTGGAACACGAACCCCAACTCCGACCGCCGCATCTTCGCGAGCTGCGCGTCGGATTGGGTGGCCAGGCGCGTGCCGTTGAGGATCGCCGCCCCCTGCGTGGGGCGCACGAGCCCGGCGAGGCAATAGAGCAGGGTCGATTTGCCGGAGCCGG
>DUOB01000111.1 GCA_012839035.1 Propionibacterium sp. | reverse complement strand
GGTCGGTGGCCTGCTGGACGACGCGGGAGAACTCGATCTGCAGGCGGCGCGGCAGGTCGAGCTTGTGGTCGGCTTTCATGATGTACGCCATCCCGCCCTTGCCGGACTGGGAGTTCACGCGGATGACTGCCTCATAGGTACGCCCGACGTCAATCGGGTCGACCGGCAGATAGGGCGCCTCCCAGGGAATCTCGTGCTGGCTTCGGCCGCTCTCCTCCGCCCGCTTCTCCAGAACTTCGAGGCCCTTCTTGATCGCATCCTGGTGGGAACCGGAGAACGCGGTATAGACCAGATCCCCGGAATAGGGATGCCTCGGGTGAACAGGCAGCCCGGTGCAGTATTCGACCGTGCGGCGGATCTCGTCCATGTTCGAGAAGTCGATCTGGGGGTCGATCCCCTGGGTGTACAGGTTCATGCCCAGCGTGATCAGGTCCACGTTGCCGGTGCGCTCACCATGGCCGAACAGGCATCCCTCGACACGATCGGCACCGGCCATCAGCGCCAGTTCCGTGGCGGCGACGGCGGTGCCCCGGTCGTTGTGCACGTGCAGTGAGATCGCGACGTTCTCGCGGTTGCGGACGTGGCGACCGAAGTATTCGATCTGGTCCGCATAGGTGTTGGGCGTGGACATCTCCACCGTCGCCGGGAGATTCAGGATGATCTCGCGGTCGGCCTCCGGCTGCCACACCTCCATGACCTCGTTGCACACCTCGATGGCGAAGTCGGTCGGGGTCTGGGTGAAGATCTCGGGCGAATACTGATAGCCGAACTGGACCTCGCCCAGGAACTGCTCGGCGTACTTCATCACCATCTCGGTGCCGCGCTTCGCCAGCGCAACGCACTCGGCCTCATCGACCCCGAACACCACACGGCGGAACAGCTCGGCCGTGGCGTTGTAGAGGTGGATGTTGGCCCGGTTCGCGCCGATCAGAGACTCCGCGGTCCGCTCGATCAGATCCTCACGGGCCTGGGTCAGCACGGTGATCTGCACGTCGTCCGGGATCACGTCCTCCTCGATCAGGTGCCGGACGAAGTCGAAGTCGGTCTGGGAGGCCGAGGGGAAGCCGATCTCGATTTCCTTGTAACCCATCTTCACCAGCATGTCGAACATGCGACGCTTGCGGGTCGGGGTCATCGGATCGATCAGGGCTTGGTTGCCATCACGCAGGTCGGTCGAGAGCCAGCGGGGGGCCTTGGTGATCTTCTTGCTCGGCCACGTCCGGTCAGGCACATCGACGGGCTGGAAGGCGGTATATCGGTGATAAGGCATCGGGCTCGGCTGCTGCACCGGCTTCGTCTGAATCCGGGTGCCGAACGCATTGGGAGTGAAAGTCATTGGTGTCCTCGCTGATCGAAACGGTCATCGGCGGGACGGCACGCGGAGACTCCGCAGCGAGGAGGCCATCCCTTCAGAGGACCTCGCTGCGGCACCCAAGGAGGAGGGTCCACCGAGACATAACGGGAACAATAACCCATGTTCGCCCAGATCCGTAACGTCCTGCCGCGGCGCAACACAATCCCGCAACCCGGACGGCGCCGCGGGCAATGGTCCCGGAACGCGAACGACCCCCGCCGGGCGAAGCCACGATGCGGGGGTCGGATATCGGGTGCCGATGGACCCGAGGGTCAGTTGGCCTGCTCTGCGATCCGGGTCAGCGCGGTGTCCCAACGCTGGGTGAGCGCCTCACGGTCGGCGTCCTCCGGAAGATTTTCGTGCACGAGCTCAAGCACGGTGCCGTTGTCGTCACCCGCACGCATGTGCAGGTCGACCAGAGTCGCGGGGGCGTCGGCATCGGCGTGCCAGGAGAAGCGGATCTGCTCCATCGGGTGGAACGTGCGGGTCACGCCATAGGTGCCGTCAGTTGCCTGCCAGCCATCGCCCTTGTTGCCCAATTCGCCGCCTTCACCGAGCAGCGCAACGACGCCCTCGGGGGTCATGAGTGCGGCCCACACATCGTTGAGCGGCTGCGGAAGCGTGCGGGTGACCCGAACGCTGTCGATGAGGGCGGTGTCCTCCGTGCCAGTGGTTTCGGTGGCCATGTGTCTGCCTTCCGTCGGGGTTGCGGAGCGTCTGATGACGCTGTCTGACCAGCCTAGAACCGGGGGCCGACAACGAACAGGACCGGGGTCACAGCAGTTTGTGTGGACTGAGTCACCGGCTCCGTGTTCGTCATCGAATCACCCTGTTCGTTGCTGCTTGGGGGGTGGAAATCTAGTCCACGCCGAGGTCGAAGGCCGCGCGGTCGAGGAGCTCCTCGCCCTCGTCCTCCGGCTTTCCGGCGGAGATTTCCTTGGCTCGGCCGCTCTCGAGCTGGCCGACGAGTTCGGCGGTGGCGCCACCGACGACGCCGATCTGGGCGTACTGCTCCAAGCGCGCCCGGGAGTCCGCGATGTCGAGGTTGCGCATCGTGAGCTGACCGATGCGGTCCTCGGGGCCGAACGCAGCATCGCCGACCCGTTCCATCGACAGCTTGTCCGGGTGATAACTGAGCCCCGGCCCCTTGGTATCGAGGAACTGATAATCGTCGCCGCGCCGCAGACGGATCGCCACCTCACCGGTGACCGCGGAGCCGACCCAGCGGACGATGGACTCGCGGAGCATGAGCGACTGCGGATCCATCCAGCGCCCCTCGTACATCAGCCGGCCGAGCCGCCGACCCTCGTTGTGATAGTTGGCGATCGTGTCCTCGTTGTGGATCGCGTTGAGCAGTCGCTCATAGGCGATGTGCAGGAGCGCCATGCCGGGTGCCTCATAGATGCCACGCGATTTGGCCTCGATGATCCGGTTCTCGATCTGGTCCGACACGCCGAGTCCGTGCCGGCCGCCGATCTCGTTGGCCTTCATGACCAGGCCCACCGGATTGGACGCGAAGTCCTCGCCGTTGATGGCGACGGGACGGCCCTGCTCGAACGTGATCGTGACCTCTTCGGTCGCAATCTCGACGTCCTCCCGCCACGCTGCGACGCCCATGATGGGTTCGACGATGTCGAGACCGACATTCAGGTGCTCGAGCGTCTTGGCCTCGTGCGTCGCGCCCCAGATGTTGGCGTCGGTGGAATAGGCCTTCTCCTTGGCGTCGCGATAGGGCAGGTTCCGCTCGGTGAGCCACTGGCTCATCTCGTCGCGCCCGCCGAGCTCATCGACGAACTCCGTGTCGAGCCAGGGCTTGTAGATCCGCAGACTCGGGTTGGCCATGAGGCCATAGCGATAGAACCGCTCGATGTCGTTGCCCTTGTAGGTCGAGCCGTCGCCCCAGATGTCGACCTGGTCGTCCTTCATGGCCCGGACCAGCAGCATGCCGGTCACGGCGCGGCCGAGCGGTGTGGTGTTGAAATAGACCTTGCCCGCGGTCCGGATGTGGAAAGCGCCGCACATCAGGGCGACGAGGCCCTCCTCGACCAACGCGTCCTTGCAGTCCACCAGCCGGGCGATCTCCGCACCGTATTCCCCCGCGCGTCCCGGGACAGACTCGATGTCCGGCTCGTCGTATTGCCCGATGTCAGCCGTGTAGGTGCACGGGATCGCTCCCTTCTCACGCATCCACGCGACAGCAACAGAGGTATCGAGACCGCCGGAGAAGGCGATGCCGACGCGTTCACCGACAGGGAGACTGGTCAGAACCTTGGACATGCGTCGCAGCCTAGCGCATAGTTATGCCATCGAGCGAATGTTCATGCCATCTGGCCCATCGGCCGCTCCCCCAGTTCTCCAGGCCGGGGCGGTTCTTGACTTCCTAATACCATTAGGAGAAAATTTTGGCATGGGCAAGGTCGAGGAGCGCCGCGCGCGAGTGATCGACGCGATCGTCGCGGCGGCCACCGAGGTCATGACCGAGGGCGGCGCGGCGTCGCTGTCGCTCGGCGAGGTGGCCAGGCGCGTGGGCATGCGTACGCCCTCGCTCTATGGCTATTTCGGCAGCCGGGCAGAGTTGTGCGATGAGATCTTCCGACGCGGGTGGATCGACTACGGCCGTCTGACCGCGGGACTCGAGATCACCGCGGGGACCGATCTGCGGGAGGAACTGCACCGCGGAATCCTGGCCTCGGTGTCCTGGGCCAACGATCATCGGGCGGCCGCCGAGCTGATGTTCTGGCGGCCCATTCCGAACTGGCGGCCGGCGGCCGAGGCCTTCGCCCCGGCGATCGAGACGGTCACTCGCACCACGCAGATCGTTGCCGAAGCACAATCCGTCGGCCTCCTCCGGGCGGACGCCGAGGTGACGGAGATGAGTGAGTTGCTCGGCGTGATCTTCTCCGGCGTCATCAGCCAGCAGCTGTCCAACGAGCCCGGGGTCCGTGCCGAGGAGGGCCGGGTCAGCCGACATGCCGGTGCTTTCGCCGACATGTTCATGAGTCACTACGCCAGTGCCCAGGAGGCATGACATGACCCAGACCACAACGACGCGGGCACGTGAGCTGCCGCAAACCGACCCCACGACCGCGCGTGCCAATCTGGCCGCAGAGTTCGCCGCGCTCACCCACACGGTCGACGGGCTGTCCCCCGCCGACTGGACGCGACCGACCGATTGCGCCGGCTGGACCGTCCGGCACATGGTCGCGCACATCGCGGGCAGCGCCGAGTGCTCGGTGCGCAAGTCCACGTTGCTGAGGGTGTACGGCAGTGCGGGGTGGAAGTCCCGCAAAGCGCCGGAAACGTTCGTCGACCACATGTGCGCTGCACAGATCTCCGCCCGATCGGACCTGACCGATCAGGAGGTCGCTGCCGATCTGGAGCGCTGGGCGCGCGACGCGCCGGCGAAACTGGAGTCCTGGCCCGGCTTCCTGCGCCGACTGCCTCTGCCGGCGCGCGTCGGCGGCCCACGCGGTGCCGAGGTGAGTTGGTTCCTCGACGTCATCAATACCCGGGACGTGTGGACCCATCGTGTGGACCTCGCCCGCGCGCTCCGCGTACCCCGCGAGACCACTGTCGCGGAGTCCGAGGCGGTCCGTCAGGTCGTCCGGGACCTCGACACCGACTGGTCCGGTCCTCCGGTCGAGCTCACCCTGACCGGCGTGGGGGGCGGGACCTGGCGGATCGGCGCGGGCGATCCGGTGGCGCACGTCACCGAGGATGCGGTGGCGTACCTCCGGCTCCTCTCCGGCCGCTCCGACGAGTGCACGCTCACCACCCATGGCGATCCGGCGGCAACGACCGCACTGCGGACCGCTCGCGTGCTGTTCTGAGGGTCAGAAGCCGAGCCGGTTCAGGTGCTTGGGGTCGCGCTGCCATTCCTTGAGCACCTTGACCCGCAGGTCCAGGTGCACGGGTGTGCCGAGCAGCCGCTGGATCTGTTGCCGGGCGGCGGATCCGACCTCACGGAGGCGGCTGCCGCGATGGCCGATCATGATTCCCTTCTGGGATTCGCGCTCGACGATGAGGTTCGCATAGATGTCGAGCAGCGGTTTGTCCTCGGGCCGACCGGCACGCAGTTCCATCTCCTCGACCGTCACGATGATCGAGTGGGGCAGCTCGTCGCGTACGCCTTCCAGCGCCGACTCCCGGATCAGCTCCGCGACCAGCGTCTCGGTGGGTTCGTCGGTGATTTCGCCGTCGGGATAGTACGCCGGCCCCTCCGGCAGCAACGACACGAGGAGGTCTCCCACGAGGTCGACCTGGTCCCCTGCCACCGCTGACACGGGCACCATGTGCTCCCAGCGGATGCCCAGTTTCTCCTCCATCGCGGCGATCGCGAGCAGGTGTTGACGCATGCGCTCTCCCGACACGAGGTCGGCCTTGGTCGCCAGCGCAATCAGTTTCGGACGGTCGGGAAGCTCGGCGATCTGGGTCACCAGATAGGTGTCCCCCGGCCCGATCCGCTGATCGGCGGGCAGGCACACCCCGATGACATCCACCTCCGCCCAGGTTTCGTGCACGAGATCGTTGAGCCGCTCACCCAACAGGGTCCGCGGCTTGTGCAGTCCCGGTGTGTCGATGAGCACCATCTGGGCATCCGGACGATTCACGATGCCACGGATCGCGTGCCGGGTCGTCTGCGGCTTGGACGACGTGATCGCGATCTTGCTGCCGACCAACGCGTTCGTCAGCGTGGACTTGCCCGCATTGGGTCGGCCTACGAAGCACGCGAAGCCGGAGCGGAATCCCTCGGGACGGCCTTCATTCCCCATGCCCAGCGTCACCGTGTTCTCCTTTTGTCGGCCCGGGCACCGGCGCGCCGGGAGTGGATGCGATGGCCGCATCGATCGTTGCCAGCATCAAAGCACAAGCGCATCACGTGGCCCGCTCGGCCGACTCCCGGGCGAACGCCGCCGCAGCGTCGACACCGGCATCCTCCGTGTCGTCCGGCACCCGCGTGACCAGGAGCGTCGCGATCTGGTTGCGGCGCCCATGGCCTCGCTCCGCCACGAGCTCCAGCCCGTGCACCCGTGCCGCCGACCCCGGAATGGGGACCTTGTTGAGCTCTTTGGCGAGCAGACCACCCGCCGAGTCCACGTCCTCATCATCGAGATCGAGACCGAAGAGCTCGCCCAGCTCATCGATGGGCAGGCGGGACGACACGCGATAGCGATCCGGACCCAGCTGCACGAACGGCGGCATTTCGGACTCGTCGAACTCGTCCACGATTTCGCCGACGATCTCCTCGAGGATGTCCTCGATCGTGGCCAGTCCTGCCGTCCCACCGAACTCATCAACGACCAGAACAAGGTGCGTGCGGTTGGCCTGCATGTCCCGCAGAAGTTCGTCGACGGGCTTGGAGTCGGGGACCCACACGGGCTCGCGCATCATGGACGCCACCTTCTCCGACGTCTGGGAGTCGGCGTTGTCATAGACGCGCTTCATGACGTCCTTGAGATAGAGCACGCCGACCACGTCGTCGAGGCCGCCCTCGCCGATGACCGGGATCCGGCTGAACCCCGACCGCAGCGCCAGCGACATCGCCTGGCGCAGGGTCTTGGTGTGTTCGATGAAGACGACGTCCGTCCGCGGGACCATGACCTCCTTGACGATCGAGTCGTCCAAGTCGAACACCGAGTTGATCATGCGGTGTTCCCGCGCCTCGATCAGGTCGCTCGCCACTGCCTGGTCGACCATTTCCCGCAGCTCTGCCTCCGTGCTGAACGGGCCGTCGGCGAACCCCCGCCCGGGGGTGAGTGCGTTGCCCAGCAGAATCAGCAGTTGGGGCAATGGGCCCAGCACGGTCGTCAGCATCGACACCGGCCACGACGCGGCGAGGGCCACCTTGTCCGCGTGCTGTCGGCCCAACGTCCGCGGCGCCACGCCCCACAGGACGAACGACACCAGCACCATCGATCCGATGATGAGCAGCAATCGCATCCACATCGGTTCGAAGTTGTCGACCACGACCAGAGCGACCAATGCGATCGCCCCCATCTCGAAGAGCACCCGCACGAACAGCGTGGTGTTCAGATAGGGCGGTGGATCCGCGGTGATGAGGGCCAGGCCAGGAGCGCCCGGCCTGCCCTCCTCCACGAGCACTTGGGCACGGGCCTTCGAGAACGAATACAACGCGGCCTCGGCCGCCGCCAACATCCCGGCAAGGATCGTCAGCAGCAGGGTGACGGCCAGCGCGATCCAGTCGCTTTGTTCCACGTCAGCGGTCCCGCTCCCCCGCCCAGGCGGCGAGCAGGCGATCCTTCAGCCCAAACATTTCGGCCTTCTCCGCGGGGGTGCCGTGGTCGAAGCCCAGCAGGTGCAACATGCCGTGGACGAGGAGATATTCCGCTTCGTCGTCGGGCGTGCGACCGTGCTCCGCCGCTTGGGCGGCCGTGATCGTCGGGCACAACACCACATCGCCCAGCAGGCCGAGGGGCGGTTCTTCGTCACCGGACGGCGGGCGCAGCTCGTCCATGGGGAACGACAGGACATCCGTCGGACCGGGCTCGCCCATGAATTTCTCGTGATAGGCGCTCATCGTCGCCTCGTCGACGAACAGCAGGGACAGTTCCGCCTGGGGATGGATCCGGAGTTCGTCGAGCACGAAGGTGGCCAGTCGGACCAGCCCGGTCTCATCGACCTCGACGCCGGACTCGTTGTTGAGATCGACGCTCATCGCCGGCCCTGCTGCTTCTCGTTGATCGATTCATAACGGTCGTACGCCGCCACGATGCGGCCGACCAGTTTGTGCCGCACCACGTCATGGTTCGTCAGAGTGCAGAAGGAGATGTCATCGACCCCGTCGAGGATGTGCCGGACCTCCCGGAGCCCGCTCTTCTGCCCGCCCGGCAGGTCGACCTGGGTGATGTCGCCGGTGACCACGATGCGGGAGTTGAAACCCAGGCGGGTGAGGAACATCTTCATCTGTTCCATCGACGTGTTCTGTGCCTCGTCGAGGATGATGAACGCATCGTTGAGCGTGCGCCCGCGCATATAGGCGAGGGGCGCGACCTCGATCGTGCCGGCGGTGAGCAGACGGGGGATGGCTTCGGGGTCCATCATGTCGTGCAGCGCATCATAGAGCGGCCGCAGATAGGGATCGATCTTGTCGCTGAGCGTGCCGGGCAGGAAGCCCAGCCGCTCCCCCGCCTCGACCGCCGGGCGGGTGAGGATGATCCGGTTGACGTCCTTGTTCTGCAGCGCCTGGACAGCCTTGGCCATGGCGAGATAGGTCTTGCCGGTGCCGGCCGGGCCAACCCCGAACACGACGGTGTGGGCGTCGATGGCATCCACATAGCGCTTCTGGTTGAGGGTCTTGGGCCGGATCGTCCGGCCGCGACTCGACAGGATGTTGGCCGTGAGCACCTCTGCCGGCCGTTCATCCGTGTGCGCCCGCATCATGGCGACGATTCGTTCGACAGCGTCCGCGGTGAGTCCCTGGCCGGTGCGGATGACGGTGACCATCTCGGTGAGCACTTCGCTGCCGAGCGCCAGCTCATCCGGGTCACCCGTCAGCGTGACCAGATTGCCGCGCACATGGATGTCCGCGTCGAGTTCCTTTTCCAGGATGCGCAGGAAGCTGTCCGCCGGGCCGAGGATGTTGACCATGTCGATGCTCGCCGGAATGGCGATCTGGCGCGAACCCGACTCGCTGGCCATTCCCGGTCGATCCAACTGTTGCGGTCTGATGAGGTGCCTCCATGCTCGGACAATGGTGTCCTCACAGTGTAAATGACCCTCGCAGACGGTGGCAGCAGCGCACACCCCACCAGCGCCCCGGCCACATCAGCAGAGTGTCGGAAGCCGGTCAGTCCTCGTCGATGTCACGATCGATCTCGTCCTCGTCGATGATGTGCATCGCGGCTTCCTCCGCGCTCGCCGCGGCGCCGTCGATGCCCACGTCGATCCCGATCAACTGGGGCTCTGTGTCTTCTCCCGGGTAGCCCTGGTTGGCGTCGACCAAGCGGCCCGCTCGCCGATGCCCAACCTCCTTGTCATCAAGGTATTCGCCCTCGTCCTGCGGTTCGGTCTCGGGCATCTCCTGCTTGATACGCATCTCCAGGGTCTCCCCCTGACGCATCTCGGCAGCGGTATTGCCGAAACCCTCCGCGACCGACCAGTCGTCCGGCGGGATATAGCCCTCCTCCATCGGATCGGAGAGCCCGCGGTCGATGAGGCTGCGGTCTGACTCGAGCTGATCAAGCTGTTCGGACCCGTCCGGGACCATTTCGTCGATGAACTGGTCATTGTCGGTGCTCATGAACCCATGCTGCCACCGCCGTTGGAATTGTTCATGTGGGACCGGCCGTTCGGGAGTGTGGCGTGGACCGCAACACAAGGTTTCCCAAACCTCGAACAGGCACAGATCCGTTGAACTAAGTTGTCCGACATGGAGTGGGGAGATCATAAGCACAGCGGACAAGGTGCTGCTCCTCCGACGGGCTTTCCGGAGGCATTCACCAACAGCTTCCGCGGGTTGCTGCTCGGAGCGCTGCTGGGCGATGTGCGGAATGCGGACGACATCCTGCACAGCGGGCCGATCATCCCTCAGGTGTGCTGGGCCCTGGATGCCCTGATCAAGCACCGCCTGCTCACCCGCGCCCAGGAACAGGAACACGGTTTCGATCCTGAAGCACACCCGTTGGCTCCGACCGACCACCTCCGTCAGGGTCTCCTGCATTGGGGGGCTTTCACCCGCGGCTGGGCGGACGCTCCGCGACCCAGCGGCTGGCTCAGTGAGGTGCCGGCGCTCCGGCTCGATCGGGGGCCTGCCCCTGCGGAGGACTTCGCACAGGACGACCTCCGGGGAGGGGTCACCCTCTCCAGCAATGACTTCCGCACCCCCTCGGCCCTCTTCAGGTCCCTGCCCATCGCGGCCTCATCCGTCGTCGCCGAACCCAATGTCGTGTCGGGTTGGTGCGCCACCGCAGCCGGTCTGACCCATGGCCATCCGGAGGTGTGGAGCACAACCGCGCTCGTGGGGCTGCTCGTGGGCCACCACCTCACCGAGGTGTTTCGTTTCGGTCCCTGGGCGGCGCTGGATGCGGCCTCGACTATTCGCTGGTTCTTCCGCGACATGCCGGAGAACCCGTCAGCCAAGCGGCTGCTACAGGCGGTCTCCAGTCCGCTCTGGTCCCGAGACCTGCTCGCCGCGCTGTCGCCCGATGACACGAGCGTCTCGGTTCTCGCCGGAGCTCTCTATCTCTTCGAGCGTGCGCGTACGTTGCGCCCGGCCAGCATCCGCGTCCTCGCCGCCAGCGCGGCGGATCCGCACGCGGTCGCCTCCCTCGCCGCGGCCCTGGTCGGCCTCGAGCAGGGTCCGCGCGGGCTCGACACCGGGGAGTTGACCCGGCACGAACTTTCCTGGGTGGTCGACACCCTGGCCCGGGACTTCTGCGTCACGATCTGGTCGCCGCCGGCGTACGGGGGCGAGATGGACGCACTCGCCGAAATGTCACTCCGCTATCCCCGAGAGTCCTGACCCTCGGGGACGCGGAGAGTGGGAAGTCGCGCTCAGTTGCGCTGGAAATCCCGCGCTCAGTCGCGCTGGAAACGCCGCGCGAGTTCGTCCCGCACGCCCTGGGGCAGGTGGCCGGCTGCCCGCTGGGCGACCTCGCCATAGCCTGCCTGCCGGCCCTCCAACTCCCGGCGACGCTGGGCCTCGGCCGCGGCGAGCTCCTCGGTCCGGCGCCGTTCTTCGGCGGCCCTCTGCTCTGCCTGCCGCTGGGATCGGCGTGTCTCAGCCGCCGCTTCATCGTCACCGGTCGTCCGCGCCCGGTCGGCCTCCTGGCCGGTCAGCAGCGCGCCCTGGATCTCACGGGAGAGGTCACCCAGGGCACCCGGGTTGTTCGGGAGCATCAGGACGTTCGATCGGCCATTGCGGGCGATGTCCTGAAGGGTGTCGAAATATTGTGTCATGAGCAGCAGGTGCTCGGCGGTTGCCTCGATGCCCGCGGCCCGCAGCATTTCGTACTGCTCCGCGATGCCCATCGCGATCGCCTTCCGCTGCGCAGCGACACCCTCACCCTGCAGGCGGCGGGCCTCGGCCTCGGCCTGAGCCTGGGTGACACGCTTGATCTTGTCGGCCTCGGCCAGTGACTGGGCGGCATCGCGTTCACGCTGGGCGGCGTTGATCGAGTTCATCGAGTCACGCACCCGCGGATCCGGTGAGATGTCCGTGACCAGCGTGTTGACGATGCGGAAGCCGTATTCCGCCATCGACCGCGACAGCCGGTTCTCCACCGTGGTCGCAATGTCGTCCTTGGACTCGAACGCCGTGTCCAGGGTCAACGTCGACAGGGCCGAACGGACGGTGTCGAACACATAGGAGCGGATCTGCTCCTCCGGGTCGGACAAGCGATAGTACGCGTCCACGACCGCGCCCTCATCGACCACGTATTGCACCGCGACGGGGATCGTCACGAACACGTTGTCCTTGGTCTTGGTCTCGATGTTGACCTCCAGCTGCTTGACCCGCAGCGAGATCGGCTTGGTGATGCTGTCGATGAACGGCATCTTCGTGTTCAGACCGGGACCAGCGACGCGGCGGAACTTGCTGAACCGCTCGATGATGACGTTCTCCTGGGTCTTCACCTGGAAGAAGATGCTGGTGCGCAGGCCGCCGAACAACAGGACGCCCACGACCACAAGAGCGATGACAATGATGATGACTGCTTCGAAACCCATGTCGACCTTTCAGGGGGATGGGCAGTGGTCAGAGAAAACTCGGCAGAACCGAGGGGGATTCGCGTCCCCCACCCTAGAACCGCCGTCCAAACCAGTTTCGCATCGAGTCCGGCCACCTACACTCGCGCAGGTGAAAACGACCCTCCGTCCTGTTGCGTACGCCACCGTCGGTTCCGGCAACTACGCTATCCTCGTCGCCCTCATGGCAGTCGTCGTGGTCCTGTCCAATATCGGGGGCTCGAAGGGCGTCATCTTCGGGCCGATCATCACCGACGGCGGCTTCTTCCTGTTCCCCCTCGCCTATATCTGCGGCGACATCATCACCGAGATCTATGGTGCCAAGGCGGCCCGTCGGGCAATCTTCACCGGGTTCGCCGCCAGCGTGCTGGCCGTCGTGACCTACGCGATCATCATCGTCCTCCCCGGCTTCGACGACGATTACGGCATCGCGAAACAACAGGGTCTCGAGGTCGCGCTCGGACCGGTGTGGCAGATCGTCCTCGCGAGTGTCCTCGGCTTCCTCGCCGGCCAGAACCTCAACACCCTTGTCATGGCGTTCATGAAGAAGCGCCACCGTGAACGGGGCTTGTTCGCCCGGATGATCAGCTCCACCGGACTGGGCGAGTTCGTCGACACGCTCGTGTTCTGCACCGTCGCGGCGACGGCCATCGGCATCACGACAGTCGGCCAGTGGGCGAACTACACGTTCTTCGGCTTCCTCTACAAGACGCTGTTGCAATACGCCCTCATGCCCGTCACCGCTTGGGTCATCGGTCGCATCAAGCGTTATGAGCCGACCTATCAAGCAGCGCTGGTCACGAGCTGAGCCGGCGTACCCACACTCCCAACGCCGACCTCAAGGCATCGGCGCAGCGCGCTCGTACTTTGACCCACCTGGCGGATCAAAGTACGAGCGCCTCGTCACGTCCCTCTTGGACCCGCCTTTGACGCATAGAACCGCCCCAGATATTCGTCGCGGAACTCCTCGAACTGCCCCGCATCGATGGCGTCACGGATCGAGTCGACGAGTCGTACGGTGAAGCGCTCGTTGTGGATCGTGGCCAGGGTGAACACGGCGAGTTCCTTGGCCTTGAAGAGGTGGTGGAGGTACGCGCGGGTGTAGTGCGCACACGTGTAGCAGTCGCAGTCCTCGTCGATCGGCGCGAAGTTGCGCCGATTGCGGGCGGTGTCGACGTTGAAGCGGCCGTCGGCGGTGTAGAGGGCGGCGTTGCGCGCCACCCGTGAGGGCTGCACGCAGTCGAACGTGTCCGCGCCCGTCTCGATCGCGGCGAACAGGTCGTCGGGCTCGGAAATCCCGAGCAGGTGCCGGGGGCGGTCCTCCGGCAGTTCCTCGGTCACCCAGCGCACGATCCGGCCCAAGTTCTCCTTCTCCAGCGCGCCACCGATCCCGAAACCCTCGAATCGCTGACCATCGATCTCCATCGACCCCAGGTCCCGAGCCGCTTTGCGACGCAGATCCTCATAGTGCGCACCCTGCAGCACCCCGAACAACGCCTGATAGGGCTTGCCGACCCGCTCCTCGGTGAGGCGCCGATGCTCGACGAGACACCGTTCGGCCCACAGCCGCGTCCGCTCCAGCGACTCCACCTGATAGTCCCGGGTGTTCATCAGCGTCGTCAGCTCGTCGAACGCGAACATGATGTCCGCGCCGAGCTGGTGCTGCACCTGCATCGACACCTCCGGGGTGAAGCGGTGCATCGAGCCGTTGAGGTGGGACTTGAACGTCACCCCGTCGTCGTCGACCCGGGACAGGCGTTCCTTGCCACCGGCCGTGGCGGCGTCGTCCTCCGCGCGTTCGACGCTCATCGCGATGACCTTCTTGAACCCGGAGCCGAGGCTCATCACCTGGAAGCCGCCGGAGTCCGTGAACGTCGGACCGGGCCAGTTCATGAAACGGCCGAGACCCCCGGCCTCGTCGACGATGTCGGCGCCGGGTTGGAGATAGAGGTGGTACGCGTTCGCGAGCAGCGCCTGAGCGCCCAGCTCCGCCATCGCCTCCGGCAGCACCCCCTTGACCGTGGCCTGTGTCCCCACCGGGATGAAGGCAGGGGTGCGGATGGTGCCGTGCGGGGTGGTGATCGTTCCGGTACGCCCACCGCCTCGGTCATCCAGCCGCGTACCGATCTCGAACCCGAATCCCTCAGTCACGCCTCGGGAGCCTAGTACCCGGCCGGACTCAGCAGCGAACGCTGATAACGGCCCGGGCTTTGCCCGACCAGGGTGGTGAAGATCTCGATGAAGGCACTCGGATTGGCCCATCCGCAGGCCAGGGCCGTGTCCAGCACGGAGACTCCATCCGCCAGGAGCAGCAGCGCGGAATGGATCCGCAGCTGGGTGCGCCACTGGGGGAACGTCATCCCGGTCTCCGATCGGAACAGGCGACTCAGGGTCCGCTCACTGGCCCCCACCCGACGCCCGAGTTCGGTCAGGGTCGCCGGCGAATCCAACTCCCGCTCGACGAGCCGGGTGACGGCGAGGAGCCGATCATCCGTGGGTTGCGGCAGATGCAGCGGCTCCTCGGGCGCAACACTCAGCTCATCGATCGTCACCAACCGCAGACGGTCCCGGACGTCCGCCGACGGCACTCCCCCGCCGGTCAACCGCAGCACGGCCTCACGGGCAAGCGGCGTCACGGTGAGTACCATCGGCCGCTCGGGCAGCAGCCGTGCCTGTGCGGCGGACATGAAGACGATCCGCATGTCCGTGACGCCGTGTGCATGGTGCTGATGCTCGAACCCGCCCGGGATCCACACCGCCCGGTTCGGCGGGGCTATCCACGAACCGGCCGGGGTGGCCAGGGAGAGCACGCCGGCGGCGGGATAGACCAGATGCCCCTGGTCGTGCGCATGCGCGGGCGTGTGCTCCCGGTGGCGCAGCAGATGGACCGACTCCGGCAGCGTCGACTCATAGTGCCGGGCTTCATTTTGGCGGATTTCAGGCATTGGGAGTCAGGTTAACAGTTGGGCGCCGGGAGGGGAAAGGCTGCAATAGGAACACCCGTCCCATCGCGAGAAGGAACCACATGACCGTCCGTCCCCCCGCCGTCCGGCCCGGCCCGCGGATCGTTCCCCCGGGCCGCGCACGATCCGCCACGCGCCTGCGCGTTGCCGTCCTGGCCATCGGCCTGCTGCTGATCGGCCTCAATCTGCGGATCGGTGTGGCGGCCGTCGGGCCGGTGCTCTCGGACATTCGTGCCGATCTGGGCCTGTCCGCCACGGCCGCCAGCCTGCTGACGACCCTCCCGGTGGTCGCGTTCGGCGCGTTCGCCTTCCTGACTCCCGTCCTCATGCGACGCCTCGGCATGCACCGTCTGCTGGGCGTGACGATGCTCGCTCTTGCCACGGGCCTCCTGCTCCGCCTGGAACCCAGCCTGATGAGCCTCTTCGGCGGGACGATCATCGTGGGCGCCGCCATCGCGATTGCGAACGTCGTCATGCCGGCAGCGATCAAGCGTGACTTCGCCACCCGCACGGGATTGCTGATGGGCCTCTATTCGACCGTGCTGTTCGTGGGCGCCTCCCTGGCCTCCGGCCTGACCGTGCCCCTGCTGTCCGTCGGTGGCGGACACTGGCGGCCGACCCTCGCACTGTGGGCCATCCCGGCGGTGATCGCCCTGCTGGTCTGGATCCCCCAGATCATCGCGAAGCCCGGACGGGCACGGGACGGCGGCACCGCATCCGCCTCTCGGCACGCGACGTTCGGTGCTCTGCTCCGCGACCCGATCGCCCTCGCGGTGACCGCCCACATGGGCCTGCAGAGTCTCGCGTACTACGCCTTCATCACCTGGGCACCCACCCTGCTCCAGGACCACGGGATGAGCGCGACACAGGCCGGCTGGATGGTGTCCTTCTCCGCATTCCCCGCGATCGCGGCCTCGCTGGTCACCCCTGCCTTCGCGCGGCGCGTCAAGCCGGGCTGGATCGCCGTGGTGGTCTCGGTGGTGCCGTTCGTGGTGGGGTACGCGGGCCTGGCCATCGCGCCGGTCAGCGGGGCGTACCTCTGGATGACCCTCATCGGGACCGGACAGGGCATCGCCATCAGTCTGGCGCTCAGCCTCATCGTCTGGCGTTCCCCCGATCCACAGCACACCGCTCACGTGTCCACCCTCGCCCAGGGTGTGGGCTATCTGGTTGCCGCGCTGGGCCCGCTGGGTCTGGGGGCGCTCTATGCGCGGACCGGCGGCTGGACGATCCCGATCGTCGCCCTGGTGGTGCTGTTGGCACTCCAGTTCGTCGCCGGGGTGATCGCCAGCCAGGACCGCTTCGTGCTCGAGCCGCGGGCGGCCCGAACGGAAACCAGGGGCTGACCCTCAGCCCCGCAGCCGCAGGTGACCGACCGCGACCACACCGGCCGTTGACGTGCGCAGCACGCCCTCGCCGAGTGTCACGACCCGGGCG
>DUOB01000110.1 GCA_012839035.1 Propionibacterium sp. | reverse complement strand
GCGGGCGGTGAACAGCCGGACACGGAACGGCTCCGCGGTCCCGGAGACACCCATCGGCGTCGGGCCCGGCGCCTGCGGATGATCCCCGTGCTCCCGGTCGGGGTCGGACGCCTCTCCGCGGTCGCCCCCACCGGCGGCTCGGCGGTCCACGCCGGTCTCCGGCGTGCTGGCGTCGGGGTCCTCCCCCGACCGTTCGGGCGTGTTCTGGTCGGCATCCTCCGGGCTGTCCGGATCCTCATTCCCGGGCCGGTCCGGCGGAGGCTGGTCGTCGTCCCCGAGCAGCCGATCCAGCAGCTCCTCATCCAGACCGGGCGCGTCGAAGGGGTTGCGGCGACGCCGGTGGGGCAGCGCCAGCCGGGCGGCGGCGCGGATGTCCGCGCGGGTCACGCGGGTGCGGCCGGCCCAAGCCGCGTGGGCGGTCGCGGCACGTGCGGTGACGATGTCGGCACGCATGCCGTCCACCTCGAACCCCGCGCAAACGATCGCGATCCGGTTCAGGGCCCAGTCATCCAGCTCCACCTGGGCCAGCAGTGCACGTGCGGCGCGGATGCGTTGGGCCAGTTCGGCCTGTTCGGCAGCGAAGCGTCGGGTGAAACCCTCGGGATCGGCGTCGAAGGCGAGGCGCCGGCGTACCACCTCTGCCCGCAAACCCGGCTCCCGCGGTGCCGCCACCTCCACCGTCAACCCGAACCGGTCGAGAAGCTGCGGCCGCAGCTCACCCTCCTCGGGGTTCATGGTGCCGACGAGGACGATGCGGGCGGCGTGGGAGACGGATACCCCGTCGCGTTCGACCGTGGACCGCCCCATCGCGGCGGCATCAAGAAGGAGATCGACCAAGTGGTCGTGCAGCAGGTTGACCTCGTCGACATAGAGGATGCCGCGGTTGGCTTCCGCCAGAAGTCCGGGGGAGAACGCCGTGACCCCGGCGCCCAGGGCCTGCTCGAGATCGAGTGAGCCGGTGACCCGGTCTTCGGTCGCTCCCACCGGCAACTCGACCAATTTTGCTGCGCGGGTGGTCGCCTCGTCGTCCCGGTGTGGCCCGTCCGGACAGTGCGGGTCGGGCACAGTGGGATCACAGCCGAAACGGCAGCCGACAACAACCCGCTGCTCCGGCAGCAGCTCCGTCAGCGCGCGGACCATCGTGGATTTTGCGGTGCCCTTCTCACCGCGGACCAGGACTCCGCCGACCTCCGGTGCGACCGTGGTCAACAGCAGGGCCAGGGCCATGTCGTCAGACCCGACGACAGCCGCGAACGGGAAGGAGCTCACTGAGCCGATGATGCCACAGTGCCCGCCGGATCCCCTGTCCAGCAGGCAAGACGCGTCCAATAGAGTGCCGGGCGTGATCGACGTCGTGGGCATGGGGGCAGAGGGGCCGGCGAGCTGTTCGCGGGCCGGCCATCGCGCGCTGATCGAAGCCGAGGTCATCCTGGGCGGCCGGCGCCACCTGGACCTGATCCGTGAGCATCTGCAGGGACCCGGCGAACCCGAGCTGGTCGAATGGCCGAGCCCGCTGCGGGAGGGACTGTCGGGATTCCTGCAGGAGTACGCGGGCCGGCGCATCGCAGCGGTCGCGAGCGGTGATCCCTTGGTGGCCGGAGTGGGTGCGACCTTCGTGGAACTGTTCGGCCGGGAGTGCGTGGCCATTCATCCGGCCGTGTCGTCCGTCGCGTTGGCGCGGGCCCGGATGGGCTGGGCCGCGGACGATGTGGAGGTGCTGCGCCTGGGCGCTGGTCGCCACGCGGGAGAACTCCGGCGCCTGATGTCTCCCGGACGCCGGATCCTCGTGTTGTCGGCCGATGAAGCCTCCCCGGCGTCCGTTGCCGCGGTGTGCTGGGATGCGGGAATGGCCGCAGCCCGCCTGACGATTCTGGGTGACCTCGGCAGCGACCAAGAATCCCGATGGGACACCACGGTCACGGAGTTGGCGACCCTGGGCACGGCGACGGTGCCGCGGCTCAACGTGGTGGCCGTCGAATGCCCCACTGATCGGCCCGTCGCCGGTTGGCTCGCACCGGGACTGCCGGACGACGCCTTCGACCACGACGGTCAGCTCACCAAGCGCCATGTGCGGGCAGCCGCTTTGGCTGTGTTGCAGCCGACGCCGGGAGAATTGCTGTGGGATCTCGGCGCGGGTGCCGGATCGGTCGGGATCGAGTGGGCACGGCTCCACCGCCGCAACCGCGTGGTGGCCGTCGAACGGGACCCGGGGCGAGCCGAACGTCTGACCCGGAATGCGCACCGACTCGGCGTACCGCATCTCCACGTCATCATCGGTGCCGCCCTCGATGTTCTCGCGGACCTGCCCGATCCCGATGCCGTCTTCGTCGGCGGGGGAGCGAGCCGCGAACTCCTCGACGACTGTTGGCAGCGGTTGCCCGCACACGGCCGCCTGGTCGCACACGGTGTCACGCTCGAGACCGAGGCCCTGCTGTTCGACCGGCATGCGGCGCTCGGCGGCGAGCTCGTGCACCTTGCGGTCAGCGTGGCCGAGCCGCTGGGACGCTATCGCGGCTGGACACCCGCGCGCCCGGTGACCCAGTGGGCCGTGACGAAAGCCGAGGCCACCGGATGACCGTGCATTTCATCGGTGCCGGACCGGGCGCAGCGGATCTGCTGACGCTGCGAGCCGCAAGACTCATCGGGTCGAGCGAGGTGTGCATCTATGCGGGGACGTACCTCGACGACGCGATCCTCGCGCACTGCCCCGAGGGGGTGGAGCTCGTCGACTCCCAGCACCTCAACCTCGACGACCTGATCGCGGTGATGACCCGTGCGCAGGCCGAGGGGAAGCATGTCGCCCGGCTGTGCTCCGGCGACCCCTCGGTCTATTCCGCGATCGCCGAACAGACCCGGCGCCTCGATGCTGCGGGCGTGCCGTGGGACGTGTGCCCGGGCGTCCCGGCGTACGCCGCAGCCGCCGCGATCATCGGCCGCGAGCTCACCGTCCCCGAGGTGGCCCAGTCCGTCGTCCTCACGCGCGCCCAGCGGGACTCCACGAAGATGCCGTCCACCGAGGCGCTCGAGAATTTCGCCGCGACCCGGGCGACCTTGGTGCTGCACCTGGCGATCAGGCGTACGCGCGAGCTGGCCGATCGATTGGTCCCGTTCTATGGCGCCGACTGCCCGGTCGTGGTGGTGTCCCGGGCCTCCCAACCCGAGGAACTGGTGCTCCGCGGGACCCTCGCCAACATCGGCGACAAGGTCGAGGCACAGGGGCTGACGCAAGCAGCCGTGATCCTCGTGGGAGAGGCGCTGCGGGCAGAGGAGTTCGTGGATTCCCACCTGTACAGCTCGCGGCGGGCACCCGGGAGCGACGCTTAACGGCGGAGCAAGCGCGTGACGTCCATCAGGGTCCGTGGCTTCGCATCGGGCGGCAGGCCCAAGCGGGCCGCCAGCTCGAGCGGCCACGGTCGGTGGAGTCGGGCCCGGGCCAGCAGGTCGGCATCGTCGAGCACCTCGACCGGATCGCCGTGGCGCACCCCGTCCGGGGTGAGAGCGACGACTTCGTCCGACCAGCTCAGGGCGAGCTCGACGTCGTGGGTAGCGGCCACCAGGGCCGTCCCGGCCGCGACGAGTCGGTCCAGCACGGCCAGCACCTCGGCCACTCCCTCCGGGTCCAGCCCCGCGGTCGGTTCATCCAGCAGCAGCACTGCCGGCCGCATCGCGACGGCCCCGGCCAGGGCGACGCGTTTGCGCTCACCGTAGGAGAGCTGGTGGGTGGGCCGGTCGGCGAGGTGCGTGATCGACAGCACGTGCAAGGCTGCTGAGACCCGGGCCCGGACCTCGTCCTCCGGCAGATCGAGGTTCATCGGCCCGAACGACACGTCGCGCAATACATCGGCGGAGAACAACTGATCGTCGGGGTCCTGCAGCACCAGTTGCACGCGCTGCCGATGCGCGCGCAGGCCGCGCCGGTCGCGGCGCAGGGGTTCGTCGCCGACCAGCACGCGCCCGGCACTGGGTTCGTGCGCCCCGGACAGCACCCGCAGCAGCGTCGACTTGCCCGAGCCATTCGCACCCAGCAACGCGGTCCGCGGGCCCTGCAGGTCCAGCGAGACCTCCCGCAGGACCTCGTGCGCTCCATAGCCTGCGCTCACCCGCTCCAGCGCCAGCCTCACGCCGCACCGCCCCCTACCAGGCTCGGCCACCAGGCCAACCCGGCCAGCGCCGCCAGCCCCACGGCCGTCAGCGCCACGAACGCGGGAGACCGGCGCCCCGGCCGGGGGAGAGTACGCAGGGATCCCTCGAACCCGCGTCCCGCGAGCCCCTCGGTCAGGCGGGTGGCTCGGTCCCACGACCGCACGAGCAGGGCGGAGACCAGCAGCGCGGTCGAGCGCAGGCTCCGGCGGAACCCGTCATGGCCGAGCCGCTCGACCTGGGCCCGACGCACGGTGAGCGCCACGTCGGCCAGCACGAACAACAGCCGATAGGTGAGGGCCGCGATGTCGAGGAGCGGTTCGGGTACGCGAAGTTTCTGCAGCCCGGCGATCACGTCGACCATCGGCGTCGTGCACGCCAGGAGCAGCACCGCCGC
>DUOB01000109.1 GCA_012839035.1 Propionibacterium sp. | reverse complement strand
GCGGCGCTGTTCCTGACCACCGAGGCCGTCGTCGCCGACCAGCCGGAGAAGAACGCCCCGGCGCTTCCCGGCGGAGACGAGATGGGCGGGATGGGCTTCTGAGCCCGAGCAACTGCTCACCACATCGGAGCGGCCCTGGGGATTCCCCGGGGCCGCTTCGGTGTTTCCGGGGAGTTAACCGAGGACTTCGGCGTTCCTGCGCGTGTCTGATCCAACGGTTTGGCAGGCTATGGCCGCACTCACCCCCGATGAGGAGTCGAACCATGTCCCGCAGCACGTTTCTGCCCGCCGCGGTCATTGCGATCAGCGCCTTGGCTGGTTGCGCCGGCGGCCCCGAGCAGCCGGCGACCGCTCCCGTCGCCGAGCATGACAGTCCGGGCGAGGGCCGCAAACCCGCCTCCGGCGCCTGGTTGGAGCATCGCTATGGCGATTGGTCTGCCGAGCACGGATCCGCAACCGAACGCCACTTCCAACAGGGCGAGGCGTTCGGGCAGACCGAGCAGCTGACGCAGCCGACGGTCCGGGTCATGGTGAACAAGGACAATGATGCAGACGTGCGGAGCAACCCCCTGCTGACGAGTGGGGGGATGCGGAGCCGAAGTCGTTCGGCGAGGCGTGGTGCTCCGCCCAGCCCGAGCTCAGCGTCTGCTTCGTCCAGCTCGACGGAGGCAATATCGAACTCGTTGGCACGAATGCCAACCGCGCAGTCATCGGGGCACTCGCCACGGACATTTACGAGGCGTTGTCGGATGACCCGGACACGCCTGAACCCACGGAGAGCCCCGCACCCGACAACCCCGGTGAGAACCGCAAATCCATCGAAGGAAAGACACTGCCGCGCACGGTCGGGCAGTGGGAGGTCGTCGGCGGGGGGAGCGACCACCAGGCCGTCTATGGTCGTCCGGGGGCAGCACGGATGTCGGACGGAGCACTCGTCAGCCTGCAGAAGGGCGATCTCGACGCACGCCGGTTGGCCTCGTTGATCAAGTCGGCAGAGCAGCACGAGGAGGCCTGGTGCCAGACGGTCGGGTCGAACCTGCAGTGCTATGTCCAGTTGGACGGCGGTGTTCTGCAGGTGGTGGAAGGCGACAATCAGCCGGCGGGAGACGCCCCGGCATTGGCCAACGCACTCTATGAGGCACTCTGAGGCTGGTGTGGCCGGGGTGATTCCTGTCCTCGACGGCCACAATGATCTGCCGTGGGAACTCCGGGCACGGTTCAACCGCAACCTCGAGGCCTGCGACCTCACGCACGGAGTTCCGCAGTTTCATACCGACATCCCCCGGCTGCGCGCCGGCGGTGTGCGCGGTCAGTTCTGGTCGGTGTTCGTGCCCGGCGTGCGTACCCCTCATCTAACCTCCACCGGATTCTTCGGCGACACCTGTCAGCAGATCGATCTGGTGCACGCGCTGACCGAGCGCTATCCCGGCGATCTGGCATTGGCCACCGACTCTGCAACGGCCCGGCGACTCCTTGAGGCCGGAGACGACGCGCCGATCGCCTCGCTCATCGGCGCCGAGGGCGGCCACGCCATCGAACACGACCTCGACAAGCTCCGCGCGCTCCACGCGCGGGGCGTCCGTTATCTCACCCTTACCCACAACGAGAACAATGACTGGGCCGACTCCGCGACCGACCAGCCGGTGCACGGCGGGCTGTCCGCTTTCGGCCATGAAGTGATCCGGGAGATGAACCGGCTCGGGATGATGGTGGATCTCTCCCACACCGCCGATGCGACGATGCGGGCCGCGCTGGCGACGTCGACCGCGCCGGTGATGTTCTCCCACTCATCGGCGCGGGAGATCACCAACCATCCCCGCAACGTTCCGGACGACGTCCTGGCCGCGACTGCCGCGGGCGGCGGAATCTGCATGGTGACGTTCGTCGCGTCCTTCGTGTCGTCGGCGGTGGCCGAGTGGGCGGAGGAGTACGCGGCCGCCGCGCGTGCGGCCGGCATTGACGACTGGCAGGACCCGAGGGCGGAGGACTTCGATCTGACCTATCCCGTATCCCGTCCTGACGCGACCATCGATGACGTCGTCGCGCACATCGAGCACGTCCGCGAGGTGGCCGGGATCGATCATGTCGGTATCGGCGGGGACTTCGACGGCACCACGTGGTTGCCGGCGGGCCTCCAGGACGTCGCGAGCTATCCCCGGCTGTTCGCCGCACTGGCCGACCGGGGCTGGAGCCGGACGGACCTCGAGAAACTCGGCTGGCGAAACGCGCTGTCAACCTTCGCCCGCGTCGAGGAGTGCGCCACCACCTAGTCGTGATTGTCCCGCCGCAGACGCGGGGTTGCATACGGGAGTGGAAAGCAAGTCCTTGATATTACCGGCTCGCTGCTAGGTTCCTGATTGTGCTGAGCCGATGATGAAGGGTGCTGGATTCATGACCAAGTCCTCCGCGACCTGGAGGGGGAGACGCGGGATCACGGTGGCCGCTTCTGCCTTGCTGGTGGCGCTCGCAGGAGGATCGATCAGCGCCTCAGCGGCCCCTTTCACACTCGAACCCGCCGAGACGATGACGACATCCCGCGTCGGCGTTCTGACTGTCACGAGCGGCGTCGGGACTGCGGACGTTGCGTGGCAGTCCGCGAGTGACTCCGCTGCAGGATGGCGAGTGTGGCGGGACGGTACCGATACCCATGGAGAAGGTGAATGGTCCGGCGTGATTGACGACCCCGGGCTTCGCACGTTCCAGTTCACGAGGTTGATTCCGGGGCGCACCTATACCTTCCGGGTGACACGGCTGGATGATGGTGAGACCTGGACTGGGCAAGGCACGCAGCCTGGTCGAGCGGAGTCTGCCGGAACTTCGGCGCCGACGCGGCCACCAGCATCTGCGGCAGCAGCGCCCTCGCCTGCACCGACGGCCTTGATGCCGACTGCTGACATGACCGCGCCAAGGGATCATTGGGCGGTCCGTGTCCGTGTTCCCACCAGCAGCCCAGGGTTTCGCCCGCAGCCGCAGCAGCCGAGCCATGGCGGTGTGAGTCCGCTCAGCGGGGAACCGCTCATCTCCTCGGACATCAAAGCCATGCCCCTCGGCAGTGTGAACAAGCAGGTATGGACCGCAGAGTTCCCGGAAACCGCGAGTTTCGAACGTGAGGAGGAGACACTCCGGGACACCTCGATCGTGAGCGACCCACGCTTCGGGCAGGCGATGCGGGTCACTCTTCCCGCTGGGCGATGGTCGGGTGACGGCAACGGCGATCATGGACTGATCAACTTCCCCAAACTCGATCGCAACGTCACCGAAGCAACGATGGACTATTACCTCCGCTTCGACCCCAACTTCGACTGGTCATGGGGCGGAAAATTGCCGGGTCTGATGGGCGTCGCCCCAGGAGTGAACCCGATCGAACCGCACAAGGGCAGTCAGACCGACCAGGGCTGGTCAGCACGCCGAATGTGGTTGACGAATGCTTCCTATGGCTCGGTCAAACCCTCGATGGCCAACAACATGGTCACCTACTTCTATTGGCCGGGTCGCAACTCCAGGATCGCTGAGAACGTGTGGTGGCAGGACGGCCCCTCCCGGGTTGAACTGGAGCGCGGCCAGTGGCATCACGTGCGGCAGCACGTGAGGATGAACACGCCCGGCCAGAGCGACGGGGTATTGCGCGAGTGGGTCGACGGGGAACTCGTCCTGGAGCGCACCAACGCGGAGTTCCGGGTCGATCCTTCGGTCGAGGTCACCAACATCTCGTGGAACATCTTCCGGGGCGGAAACACCGCCGACTGGCGTGGGTCCCGCGATTCATGGGTCGACTTCGCCGACATCAAGGTGGTCGAGGGGCCGCCCGCATGACCCATGCTCGGGTCAACTCCCTGTTGAATAGCAACTCGTGATATTCTCGTGAATATCACGAGTGCTATTCGAGCGAATGCCAACGGTGCTATTCGAGCGAATGCCAACGGTGCTATTCGGGTGAATATCAACGCTGCTATTCCGGGGGTGGTTGATCTCCGGATGGCCCGAAGCTGAACCTCTGGTGATGTCAGCTTTTCAGTGTTCCCGGTCAGTGCTCTGCTGCTCGCAAGTTCAGCTTGACTGGGAGGTCCTTCGTGATGGATCGCTTGGACGGCGGAAAATTCCGCAATCTCATTGGTGAAACATGTGGCGCTGAGTGGTATATGGAGAACGCGCTGGATAACGAGTTTCTCCCTCAGGCTGAGATTTGAACGTTATTATTCGCAGGTTCCTGCAACTCACTGCTAGGTTCACCTCGGCTCGGGGCGCGAGAGCGCTGAAGCCCACCCCATAACTGCCCGAGTCTTCGTCGAGAGAAGGGTGTAGAACCGGCATGACCAAAACCTCTGCAATACGGACAGGGGGTCGAGCCATAGTGGCATCTCTGTCCGCCTTGTTGCTACTTGCGTTGGGCACCGTCTCGACTGCCGTTGCCGCTCCCGTGGGTGGGGAAGCCCCCGGGGCCGTCAGTGAAAGTCCTGATGGTGCCTTGGTCGTCACCGCGGGTGCGGGTACTGCTGACGTTGACTGGGTGTCCGATCGGGACTCTCGGAGCGGATGGGAGTTCTGGCGTGATGGTGTGGATTCGCACGGGGCTGGGGAGTGGACGGGGGTGGTCCGGACTCCAGGGTTGCGCTCCTTTCAGTTCACCCGTTTGATTCCGGGGCACACCTACAACTTCCGGGTGACG
>DUOB01000108.1 GCA_012839035.1 Propionibacterium sp. | reverse complement strand
GTGGAGCCAGCTGCGGTGGTGGCGCCAGACGATCAGCCCGGACGGCGACGGCCCCGACCAGCACCTGACCCTCCGGGCCGTCACCTCCGACGGCATCGTGCTCGCCGGCCACAGCGGCCCGCACAGCATCGCCTTCAGGCCGGCCCTCCTCGAGCTCCCCACGAATGTCGCCCCGGGCATGCGCTGGTCGACGTCCGGGATCGCGCTCGACGGGGGCGGCAGCACGGACTACCACCACGAGGCGGAGGCCGCTGCCGTGTCCGACCCGGCCCGTTCCGAGCAGGGCTGCGTCCTCGTCCACTCGCGGACCACCCTGCGAGTCACTCATCACCACACCGCCCTCTGGTGTCCGGGTGAGGGTCTCGTGGAGGGCAGCGCCCCGATGGGCACCGACGTGGAGCCGCTCCCGGACGGCACGTGGCCGTTCACTCTGCGTACCCCCGCCACCCCCCACTGGCCCACGCACGGACGCACGACGACCCCCGAACTCGTCCACCGCGACGCGACCTTCGGCCTCGAGCCGTCGCCCAACGACCTGCCGCCGTTGACGGCGGTGACCTCAGGCGGCACCCTGGTCGCGGTCGATCCGAACGGTGGCGGGCTGACCGGCTGGGTGGCCCGGGACGATCAACTCGCCGCAGCCTGGTGGGCACACCCGGGCGGTGTCGCGCTCAGCCTCACCGTCCTCGACAACCGGGTCCTGGTGACGACGAGCGAGCGACAGATGGTGGCGTACGCGGAGAACGGCCGCCGCCTCTGGTCCCATCGAATGCCCGATCTCGTGCCGGGCGGGGTGACCGCGCTGGATCGGGACCACCTCGTAGCCGCCACGCTCACCGGCGACCTCGTCGCCCACCGGATCGACAACGGCGACCGCGTCTGGCGTTCGTCGTTCGACGGCGGATCGGACCGGAGGCTCGCGGTGCTCGGGGACCTCGTGCTCGTGATGACCAAGGACGAGACCCTCGTCGCGTTCGGACCCGACGGGACCGAACGTTGGCGCAGTGAGGAACTGGTGGACACGGTTGGCGTCGCGCGGGCCGGTGACAGTCTGCTCATCGTGTCGGGGGGCGGCGAGGCGCTCCGGCTCGATGCGGGCACCGGGCGTGTGATCGCCGCGAGCGTCATTGCGTTCGGTGCGCAGCACCAGCGGTTGATCGGCGCTCCGGACGGTTCGAGTGGGGCGTTGGTGGGGCGGGATGGGGTACGCATCGTCGGTCCCGACAGCGGTCGGGAGCTCGGGTTCGTCCCAGGTGCCACGGCCGTGGTGGCCGACGGTGACTCCTGGCGGGTGTTGACCGAGGATGCGCTGATCACCCTGGACTCGCACGGAACCGAGCGGGCCAGGCTTCCGCTCGCGCCCGCCGTCCCGCGTGGCCTCGGTCTCCGGCCGGTCGACGGTGTCCTCTGGGTGCTCCGCACCGGAGGTGTCACGTGGATCACGTGAAGCCGGGATCCCCGGCGAGTCCCCTGCGGACGGTCAGACGGGTCCTGACCTTCATCGGGGCCCGGGCCATCGGCGATCCGATCGCGGAGGGCAGCCTGCGGGAGAACCCCGCCCATCCCTGGCCGGCCGGTCTCCGCCCGATCATCTTCGCGGCCTGGACGCTGTTCGCGGTGCTCGCCGGACTGGCGGTGACGGCGGAGGCGCTGCGGCGTACCCCGATCCTCGCCGACGGCACCACCTCCCTCCCGTGGGTGGCGGTGCCGGTGCTGGGCATCGCCGTGGCCACGGCGCTGGCGTTGCTGTTCACCGCGGCCATCCACGTCTGGTGGGTCGTCCGCGTCCCGCTGCTCCTGCTCATCGCGTTGTCGCTCGCCGCCGCGCCGGTGACCGACACGACGCTTGGCCTGGTGCACCAGGTGGCCGTGGTCGCCCTGCTCGTGTTCGCGGTCGTCCGTTGGCGGGCCCGCTTCGCCTTCTGGGAGTTCCTGGTTGCGCTCACGCTGATCGGTCATTTGATGCTGTTGCAGTTCGCAGGCCCGATGGTCGCGGCGTACGCGAACGAGTCCTGGCCCCTCCACGTCCTCCGCTATTGGCTGAGCCTGCTGACCGTCCTCGCCGTCCCGGCGGCTCTGCTCGCGGCTGCTGCGATGACCGAGCTCGTGGTCACGACCGGGGCGTGGACGGCCCGCGGTGTCTGGGAGGGCCTGCGTCGGCGTACCCACGCAGTGCGGCTCGGGCGTCTCCTGCTCGCGGGTCTCGTGGTCTGGGCGGTGAGCGCGGAGGTGTGGGCGATCGCGACGAACCCCCGACGGTCCATCACCACGTTCCCGACCGCGGTGCTGATCGTGGCGGTGACGGCGGTGGTGGCGCTCCTCGTGCTGCGGCAGGTCCCCTTCGGTGCCCGGCCGGGCGTGCCGGTGGACCCGGACGACATCGCGGCTGCGTACTCCCCCATCTCCTGGCCGCTCGCACTCCTTCTCACCGCCTGGATGTTCCATTCGGTCCCTCTCACGCTGGTCGGGAGCGTCGTCGGAATCCCCACGTCCGGCGACGGTCCAGGCCGGGTCGCCATCATCCTCATCTATGCGGCCGCCGGCCTCGCCGTGGCTGTGCATGCGGCCCGCCGGAACCGCGCCGGCCAGGCGCTGATCGCCACCGTTTTCGCGGTCGTCACGCCGGCCGCCCAGCTGCTGCTCCATGGCGGTTGGGGGACGGCGGGCACGCAATTGGTGGCGGTCGAGGTAGCGGCCGCGGTGCTGATTCTCGGCTGGCTCCTGCTCCGACGGCGCCTGACGGCGGACCGTGCGCTCGCGCTCGGCACGGTCCTGCTGTTGTCGCAGATCCACCATTTCCGCGAGGTCCTCGACGATCCGTTGAGTGCTCTGTTCGCCCTGTCGGGCGTATCCGCGGTGTTCCTGGTCGGGTTGGTGTGGCGGCAGTTGACGGAGTACGCCGCAGCGCGCCGCCACTCGCGCCGTTTCCCCAATGCCGGCCGGGTGATGCTGGCGTTGGCGAACATGACGCTCGTGACGATGTCGGTCGCGACGTTCGCGCTGTCCGGCGGGGACGCGAGCATCGTGGGCCTTGGCATCATCGAGGACATCGGCGACTCCGAGCTCGGCGGCTCGCTCCTGCATGCGTCGATGATCGCCGGGCTGCTGCTGGCCGTCCGCGGCCGCGAGGGAGGCGACCGCCGGGTTGAGTTCCGCGGGCACGAGCTGGTCCGGGTCGGGGTGTTCCGGGCGTACGCAGCTGATCCGCCCAGCGGGTCAGAACACGAGGGGCCGGTCTGGGTCGCCGGACCGTATGCACCCGATCCGCGTCACGCATCAACCGAACGCGCACACCCCGCCCCGGAGGACCCGTCGCAACCGGGCTAGGGTCGGGTGCACAACAGACACGGGAGCGCAACACAAGGGTGTGGAGGGCGGTGGTCTTGTGGACGACACGACGGAACACGCAACCGCCACGAACCGCGCCCAGCACGAGCTGCTGCTGAGCGAACTTCGCGGGCGCCTCGATCGCGCCGCCCTCGGCGGGGGTGACCGGGCCCGTGCACGACACCTCTCCCGCGGGAAGCTCCTGCCCCGACAGCGCATCGACGTCCTGCTCGACCCCGGTTCCCCGTTCCTCGAGGTGGCGCCCCTCGCCGCCGAGGAGCTCTACGACGGCAAGGCCCCCGCAGCGGGAGCGATTGCCGGCATCGGTCGCGTCTCCGGACGCGAGTGCCTGATCATCGCGAACGACGCGACGGTGTCGGGTGGGACGTACTATCCGCTCACCGTCAAGAAGCACCTCCGCGGCCAGGAGATCGCGTACGCCAACCGCCTGCCCTGCATCTATCTCGTCGACTCCGGCGGAGCGATGCTCCTGCAGCAGGACGAGGTGTTCCCCGACCGGGACCACTTCGGCCGGATCTTCTTCAACCAGGCGCGCATGTCCGCCGCCGGGATCCCCCAGATCGCCGCGGTGCTGGGCTCGTGCACGGCGGGTGGGGCGTACGTGCCGGCCATGTCCGACGAGGCGATCATCGTGCGGGATCAGGGGACGATCTTCCTCGCCGGTCCCCCGCTGGTGAAGGCCGCGACAGGTGAGGACGTGACGGCCGAGGAGCTCGGTGGCGGCGAGCTGCACGCGCGCACCTCCGGCGTTGTCGACCATCTCGCCGACGATGACTACGACGCGCTCATGAAGGTCCGGGCCATCATCGCCACGACTCCCCCACGATCCGAGCCGGCGTGGGAGATCATCGACCCGGTCGATCCGGTCCGGCCGCAGACCGATCTCTATGACATCGTCCCGGTGGATTCGCGTACGCCCTATGACGTCCGGGAGGTCATCGCCACCCTCGTCGACGGCGGCGAGTTCACGGAGTTCAAGGAGCACTTCGGCACGACGCTCGTCACCGCGTTCGCCCGCCTCCACGGACACCCGGTCGGGATCATCGCCAACAACGGTGTTCTCTTCTCCGACTCCGCGGTCAAGGGCGCGCACTTCATCGAGGTGTGCGACCGGCGCCGGATCCCGCTCGTCTTCCTGCAGAACATCACCGGGTTCATGGTCGGGCGCGACTATGAGGCCGGCGGCATCGCCAAGCACGGGGCAAAGATGGTGACCGCGGTGGCGTGTGCCCGCGTACCCAAATTCACCGTCATCATCGGCGGCTCCTTCGGTGCGGGGAACTATTCGATGTGCGGCCGGGCGTACTCCCCCCGCTTTCTCTGGATGTGGCCCAACGCACAGATCGCGGTCATGGGCGGCGCGCAGGCGGCGGACACGCTGGCGTCGGTGCGGGCGAATCAGGTACGCCGCGCCGGCGGCGACTGGACCGACGAGGATCACACCGCGTTCGTGACCCCGATCCGCAAACAGTTCAAGGCGCAGTCGTCGCCGTACTATTCGACCGCCCGCCTCTGGGACGACGGGATCATCGACCCGGCGGATACGCGCATGGTCCTCGGCCTGGCCCTTTCGGTCGCCGCGGGGGCGCCGCTCGAGCCCGTGAACTATGGCGTGTTCCGGATGTGATGGGCGATGGCACCGACACCGACACCCCTGCCGATCCGCACGGTCCTCGTCGCCAACCGCGGTGAGATCGCGGCCCGCATCATCCGATCGCTCCGGGCCGCGGGCATCCGCTCGGTCGCGGTCTATTCCGATGCCGACGTCGACGCCCGGCACGTGCGGGAGGCGGATGTGGGCGTACGCCTCGGGGAGGCACCCGCGACCGATTCCTATCTGGTGATCGAGCGGATCATCGACGCCTGCCGCGAGACGGGCGCGGACGCAGTGCACCCGGGCTATGGCTTCCTGTCCGAGAACGCCCGGTTCGCGCGGGCCCTCGCGCACGCCGGCATCGTGTTCATCGGGCCGCCCGCCGAGGCGATCGGGACGATGGGCGACAAGATCGCCGCGAAGGCAGCGGTCGCCGCGCGCGGCGTACCCATCGTCCCCGGGATCGCCCGACCCGGGCTGACGAACGCGGACCTGCTCTGTGCCGCGGCGGAGATCGGGTTCCCGGTCCTCATCAAGCCGTCCGCCGGCGGCGGCGGCAAGGGGATGCACCGGGTCGACCGTGCGGCGGATCTCCCGGCCGCGATCGACGCAGCCCGGCGCGAGGCCGCCGGCGCGTTCGGGGACGACTCGCTCTTCCTCGAGCGGTTCGTCACCAACCCCCGGCACATCGAGGTGCAGGTCCTCGCCGACTGCCACGGCACCGTCATCCACCTCGGCGAGCGCGAGTGTTCCCTGCAACGTCGTCACCAGAAGGTCATCGAGGAGGCGCCGAGTCCGCTGCTCGATCCCGCGACCCGCGAACGGATCGGGACGGCGGCGTGTGATGCGGCGCGCTCGGTCGGGTACGTCGGCGCCGGCACCGTCGAGTTCATCGTCTCCGCCGATGCCCCGGACGACTTCTTCTTCATGGAGATGAACACCCGTCTCCAGGTCGAGCATCCGGTCACCGAGCTCGTCACCCGTCTCGACCTGGTCGAGCAGCAGGTACGCATCGCCGCCGGTCACCCGCTGGGGGTCGCCCAGACCGATGTCCGGCTGGAGGGGCACGCCGTTGAGGCACGGGTGTACGCCGAGGACCCCGCCCGCGACTTCCTCCCGACCGGCGGGCGCGTCCTCGCTCTGGCCGAGCCGAGCGGTCCGGGCGTACGCGTCGACTCCGGGCTCCGCGTCGGCATGGTGGTCGGCACCGACTATGACCCCATGCTCGCGAAGGTCATCGCGCACGGCACCGACCGGGCCGAGGCGCTCGCCCGTCTGGATGCCGCCCTGGCCCGGACGCACGTGCTCGGCGTCCGCACCAACATCGAGTTCTGTCGCTTCCTCCTCGCCCGGCCCGAGGTGCAGCGCGGCGCCCTCGACACGGGACTGCTCGAGCGGGTGAGCCCCGCGTACTCCCCCCATCCCCCGCCCCGCGGCGCCCTCGTCGCCGCCGCGATGCACCGGACCGAGGCGCGCTAGGCGCGGGTCCCCGCCCATCGCCGCAGCCCCTGGGACATCCCGAACGGGTGGCGGCTGGGCGCCCGGGCGGAGGTCTGGACGCGCCTCGACCACGGTCCGGGGACAGAGGCGGTGACGGTGGGATTGCGGGGTACGCCGCGGGATGCGGAGATCACCCTCACCGACGCGACGATCGGTTCGCTGCACGAGGCCGTGACCACCGCGCGCTTCGGCGCCCGGGTCGCGCGCGACGGGCCCGCGCTGCGGCTGACCGTCGCTGGGACGCAGCAGAAGTGGCTCGTCGTCCGGGACGGGGACACGTTCTGGGTCGCCGGGGACGGGGGTGCCTGGGATCTGCGCCTGCGACCGCTCATCGATCCGGCGATCCATGATGCGGGTACGACGGATGGGGAGGTACGCAGCCCGATGCCCGGCGCGGTCATCGCCTGTTTCGTCGCCGACGGTGACCTGGTCGATGCGGGCGAACGGCTCCTCGCCGTCGAGGCGATGAAGATGGAGCACGCCCTGGTCGCGCCCATCGCCGGCGTCGTGCGGTTGCACGTGAAACATCAGGACCAGGTTGCCGCGGACCAGTTGCTGGCCGAAGTGGAGCCGACCGAGACGGAAGGGAAGGTGGACGAGGCATGACCGAGCTGGAGGAGCACTATGCGGACCTGAAGGCGACCGTCGCGCACTTTGCCGACACCGTCGTCGCCCCCGTGTCCGCGGAGTTGGACCGGGAGCATCGGTTCCCCTATGAGCTTGTCGCGCGCATGGGCGAGATGGGTCTGTTCGGGTTGCCGTTCGACGAGGAGCACGGGGGGCAGGGGGCGGACTATTTCGCGCTCGCTATCGCGCTGGAGGAGCTCGGTCGCGTCGACCAGTCGGTCGCGATCACCTTGGAGGCGGGGGTGAGTCTTGGCGCGATGCCGATCCACCGCTTCGGGACGCCGGAGCAGAAGGCGGCATGGCTCCCCGATCTGATCGCCGGACGGAGGATCGCCGCGTTCGGGCTCACCGAACCCGACGCGGGGTCGCAGGCGTCCCAGACCCGCACCACCGCGCGCCTCGAGAACGGCGAGTGGGTGATCAACGGCGCGAAGCAGTTCATCACCAATTCGGGCACCGACATCACGAGCCTGGTGATCGTCACGGCGGTCACCGGCGTGCGCGACGACGGCTCGAAGGAGATCTCCGCGATCATCGTGCCCTCGGGAACCCCGGGGTTCACCGTGGAGCCCGCGTACGACAAGGTCGGCTGGCGCGCCTCCGACACCCACCCGCTGACGTTCACCGACTGCCGCGTGCCGGAGGAGAACCTGCTCGGGGAGCGCGGCCGCGGGTACGCCAACTTCCTCTCCATCCTCGACGAGGGTCGCATCGCGATCTCCGCGCTCGCGACCGGGGCGGCGCAGGGGTGTGTGGACGAATCCGTCCGCTATGCGCTCCAGCGGCGGACGTTCGGCAAGCCGATCGGCGCGCACCAGGCGGTCGGGTTCCGGATCGCGCGGATGGCGACGCGGGCGTACGCGGCCCGGTGCGCGTACTACGCCGTCGCCCGGCTCATGCTGGCCGGCAAACCGTTCAAGAAGGAGGCCGCGATGGCGAAGCTGCTGTCCTCGGAGGCCGCGATGGACAACGCGCGCGATGCGACGCAGGTGCACGGGGGCTACGGGTTCATGAATGAGTACGCGGTCGCCCGCCACTATCGCGATTCCAAGGTGCTGGAGATCGGCGAGGGGACCTCGGAGGTCCAGTTGATGCTCATCGCGCGAGAATTGGGGTTGACCGATGAGTGACGGACGGGAACGCAAGGAAATCATCCAGCGCGGACTGTGGTTCGAGGAGTTCGAGGTGGGGGTGGCGTACCTCCATCGCCCGGGCCGCACCATGACCGAAGCCGACAATGTGCTGTTCACCACCCTGACGATGAACACGCAGGCGCTGCACCTCGACGCTGCCTGGGCCGCCGACCACCCCGGGTTCGGTGGACAGCGGCTGATGAACTCGATGCACACGCTCTCGACGCTCGTCGGCCTGTCGGTGGCACAACTCACGCAGGGCACGATCGTGGCCAACCTGGGCTTCCGCGAAGTGAGTTTCCCGGTGCCGGTCTTCCACGGCGACACGTTGTACGCCGAGACCGTCTGTCTCGAGAAGCGCCCGTCGTCCAGTCGTCCGGGCGAGGGCATCGTGACGCTGGAGCATGTGGGGAAAAATCAGCATGGGGCCGTGGTCGCGCGGGCCATTCGCACGACGTTGGTGCGGATGCGGCCCGGGGCGACCGAGGACCCGGAGGCCGGTGGGCGACATTGGCCGCAGCACCGATGAAGAAGGGTGATGAGTCATGACGTGGTATCCGCCGGGACCCGCACTGTTGTTCTGTCCGGGCGATCGACCCGATCGATTCGGCAAGGCGCTCGACCGCGCGGATGCGGCGATCCTGGACCTCGAGGACGCGGTCGCATCGGTCGACAAGGAGCGGGCGCGGGCCGAGGTGGCGCGGGCGGAGCTCGATCCGGACCGGACGATCGTGCGGATCAGCCAGACCTCGTCCCCGGGGCACGCGGACGATGTCGCCGCGGTGCGGGCGGGCGGTTATCGCTGTGTGATGCTGTCCAAGTCCGAGTCCGGGGACCAGATCCGTCAGGTCGCCGAGGTGATCGACGGCGTCGTGCTGGCGCTGGTGGAGACTCCGCTCGGCGTCGTGCGAGCCAACGACATCGCCGAGGCCGAAGGCTGCGTGGGCCTCATGTGGGGGTCGGAGGACCTCATCGCCGCGATGGGTGGGACCGCGAGCAGGTTTGCGTACCTCCACGCCGGACCCGGCCAGGTGCCCGGCGCCTATCGCGACGTCGCCCGCCACGCGCGGTCCGTCGTAGCGCTGGCTGCGGCCGCCTTCGGGCGCTGGGCGGTCGACGCGGTGCGCATGGACATCCGTGACGAGGGCGGGCTGCTGGCGGAGGCCCGGGATGCGGCAGCGCTGGGCTTTGCTGCCACGGCCTGCATCCACCCCACCCAGGCGGCGATCGTGCGACGGGCCTACGAGCCCACCGAGGAACAGGTGGACTGGGCCCGCCGCGTCCTCGCGGCGGCCGAGGACGGAGAGCGGGTCGTCCGGGTCGATGGGCACATGGTGGACGGCCCGATGTTCCGTCAGGCGGAGGCGATTCTTCGGAGGATTCCGGCCTGATCCCGGCTTGATCCCGGCTTGCTCCCGGCTGATTCCGGCTTGATTCCGGGCTGTCAGAGCGGTGCGTACCGGTCCTCGTGTTTTGATCCGCTGAACGGATCAAAACCCAATTGCCAAGCAGCTCAATCGTTCTCGGGCCGATCGGCCAGCAACCGGCGGAGCACGAGGCGATAGGCGCGACTCGCCACGAGGGTGACCAGCGGATCCGCCACCCGGGACAGTCCTCGGATGGCGATGTCCTGTGACCAGCGGACGATCGCCGAGTGCGGATTCACCGAGTGCGGGTTCATCGACTGCGGGTGCATCGACTCCGGATCCGACTCGGTCCGGTCCGACTCGGTCCGTTCCGGCGCGGTCCGGTCCGTCGGCGCGACCGTGAGCAGGATCGTCCCCCGCACCCAGCGACCGGTCTTGCGGATGCGGCAGACACCGGCCCGGTCGCCCGTCGGGCGGGTGAACTCCTCGACGACCATCGAGTCGTCGATGCCGACCGGGCCGAGCGCGGTCCGGGCGAGGAAGCGGGTGCCCGTCGTCAGCGCCCCGGGTTCGGGCGTCACGCGGACCGTGGTGAACGGGATCGTCGCGGTGTGGGCGTCGAGATCGAGGATGCGGTCGTACGCCTCCGCGGCGGCGAGCGGCGCGGTCAGGCGTACCTCAAAACTGCCCATTCCCGTCACGATAGGCGCCTGAGGTACCTCAGGCGCCTCCGCCCGCCCGGGAGATCGGGAAAAAACCCAATGCGCGGATCCGGGCCTTAGCGGCACCGTAGAGGTATGAACAACGAATACCTGCATCTGACCCTCCACAACCACCACGTCCACGAAGCGCTCCAGCGCTCCGAACACCGACATGTCGACGAACTGCCCAAGCCGTGGCGACGGCTGCCCGGCCTGATCCTGGATCTCGTTCGCCCCCGCAATCGCCGCGTTGTGGCAGTGCGTCGTGCCACGATGGCGGCATGACGACTGCAGACCCGCGATTGGTCGGACGTGAGGCCGAACTCGGGAGCCTGCGCCGGGCGTGGGCGAGCGACCGCACCGATCGCCCCGGACTCGTTCTCGTCTCGGGTGAGGCCGGCATCGGCAAATCGAGCCTCGTCCACGCGTTCGTCCACGGTCTCGGCACCGAAGCCGATGCGCTGGTCGGCCAGTGCCTTGCCTTCGGTGCCGAGGCCGTGCCCCACGCGGCGATCAGTCAGATCCTCAAATCACTCGTCGTGCGTCACGGCCCGGCCACCGTGCGCACCTGGGCCGGAGCGGGACATGACGCGCTCGGTGCCCTCGTGCCCGTGCTCGGCGGCGACGGCCGGGTCGCGGAGTCCGAGAGGATCCAACTGTTCGAGGCGGTGGCCGACGTCCTGCTGTCGGCGGCTGCCGGGCGCCCGCTCGTCGTCGTGATCGAGGACCTCCACTGGGCCGATGTGTCGACCGGTCACCTGTTGCGGTTCCTGGACGCGGCTCTGGGGTACGCCCCCGGCGGTGCGGACGCGCATCCCCTGCTGATCAACGGCACCGTGCGTGGCGACGAGGTCAGCGGACGGCACCCCATGCGGCCGGTGCTCGCCGAACTGTCGCCGGCGACCATTTCGCGTTCCGGCACGCTCTGCTGCGCGAGGTCGTCCACGATGAACTCCTGCCCGGTGAGCACCGCCGGCTGCACAGCCGCTATGCCGACCTGCTGCAGAGTCTCGGCGACGACGTCGCGACCCTGGAACGCATCCACCATCTCCGTCGCCGCCGACCGCGAACCCGAGGCGTTCGAGCTGGCCCTGCGTCGTGCCGACCAACTCGCCGACGCCCATCCCGACTGTGCGGAGCTGTACGAGATCGCCCTCGACCTCTGGGACCGCGTGCCGGAGCCGGAGACGGTCATCGGTCGCAAGGACGTCGTCCTCGCTCGAGCCGCCCGTGCCACCTACTGGCTCGGTGATCACGCGGCGGCCCTGAAGCTCATCGATGCAAGCCTGGCGGGCATGCCGGGCGCAGCGACGACGACCGAACGCGCCGAACGGCTGGCGCAGCGTGCCCGGGCGCTGAAGTTCGCCGGGTTCTCCGGGGCCGAGGAGGCGCTGGCGGAGGCGTACGCCCTGATCCGCCACGACCCGCCCTCCCCGGTGCTCGCCACCGTGCTCGACCTGCAGGCCAACATGGCGATGCTGAGCGGTGACTATCGTCGCAGTGCCGCGCTGTGTGACACGGCGTTGCCGATCGTCGAGGGGCTCGGTCCTGCGGCCGAGACCACGGCCGTCCGCCTCCGCAACACCCGTGCGTGCTGCCGCTGCGTGCTGGGCGAGGAAGACCTCGGGCTCGCGGAACTGACCGAGCTCGCGCGCCAGTGGGGCCCGACCGGTCAGTTCGGCCAACGCTGCTCGTCGCGCCATCACGGGCAGTTGCGGCACCACACGAACCTGTCGCACCACCTCAACCTCGCCGGGCACTATCGCCGGGCCGCGGACGTGGGCCTGGCGGGCATGGCGGACGCGAAGGCGCTCGGCATGGAGCGGTATGTCGGGGCCATGCTGGCCGGCAACACCGCCGATCCGCTGATCCAGCTCGGCGAGTGGGCCGAGGCCGAACGGCTGATCACGCGCGCCCTCAGCCGGCGGCCGTCGGCCGGATTCTCCGAGCAGCTCCTCAAGGCCGCTGCCGATCTCGCGCTCCACCGGGGGGGACCTCGACCGGGCAGTCGAGTGCCTCGATCAGGCCCGGGTGCTGGTCAACCCGGGCTGGCACGAACCGCAGGCCGAGATCGTTGCCGCCTGGGTCGCGGGCCGCCTCGGGCTGCTGCGCGGTGATCCCGAAGCCGCGTGGGCGGCGATCGAACCGCTGCTCGCGCATGGTCCCATCAGTCATCCGGCGTCGGGGTGGCAATTGATCGGAGTGGGGTACGCGGCCCTCGCCGACGGCGCCCGGACCACTGAGGACCGAATCACGCTGCTCGAACGCAACGCCGCCGAACTGCCGGAAACCTGGCTCGTTCCCCTCCTCCGGGCGTGGAGCGTGGCGGAGTCGTCGGGAAAGCTCGCGGACTGGGAGGCGATGCAGGCCGTCACGCCCGAACGCCGACCGGTGTGGCTCACGCTCTGGTCCGGTGTGCGGGCGGCAGCCGCGGCCCTGGCCGCGCAGGACCCGGTCGCGGCGGAGGCCCAGATCGAGGCGGGACACCGGTTGGCGGCCGATCTCGGGGCCGCCGATTTCGTCTCGCGGTTCGAGGCGTTGTCCGCGGAGCTGCCGGGACGGCCGGCGGAGTCGGTGGCGCGGCCGGCGGAACGCTCATCGGCCGGGCGACCGGGCGGCCTGACGGCGCGCGAACTCCAGGTGCTGGAGTTCGTCACGCAGGGCCGGACCAACGGAGAGATCGCCGCCGAGCTGGTGGTGACCACGAAGACGGTCAGCGTGCACGTGAGCAACATCCTGGCCAAGCTCGGGGTGGGATCGCGCACCGAGGCGGCCGCCTGGGCGCATCAGCAGCGGCACATCAACGGCCACTGACGCAGCTGGCCGAGGACCTCGGTGTCGACGGCATAGTCGGCCCAGCGCCCGCGTTGGGTGCGGGTGAGGATCCCGGCCTCGACGAGCTTCTTCATGTGATGGGACAGCGTGGGCTGGGAGATCCCGAGCGCCTCGGGCAGATGACACGCACACACTTGCGCGCAATCGTCGGAGGCGATGTATTCCACGATCCGCACCCGCGTCGGATCGCCCAGCGCCTTGAACAGGTTCGCCCAGCGCTGCGCTTCGTCAGCGTCCAGCAGGGCTTCGGCGGTGGTGGCGGCGCAGGTCTCGGTCATGGCACAACCGTACGCTTCACATTGACATCCTTCAATGAGTCCTCCTAAGCTCATATTGAAAGTTGTCAATAGGTCGCGGCGGTCATGCCGCGTGTCGAAGGGTCGTCATGAGCGCCTCCGCCACCCATACCGAGCATCGCGAATCGGTGATCTCGAAGATGTCGGTCCTGGACCGATTCCTGGCCGTGTGGATCATCGCGGCGATGGCTGCGGGGCTGCTGTTGGGGCGTACGTTCCCCGGTCTCAACGCCGCCCTCGACTCGATCAAGGTCGGGAACATCTCCCTGCCGATCGCGATCGGTCTGCTGGTGATGATGTATCCGGTGCTGGCGAAGGTGCGCTACACCGAGCTGGACCGTGTGACCGGCGATCGGAGGCTGATGGTCCTGTCGCTGGTGCTCAACTGGGTCATCGGGCCGGCGCTGATGTTCGCGCTCGCCTGGCTCTTCCTGCCGGACCAGCCTGAATATCGCACCGGCCTGATCATCGTCGGCCTCGCCCGCTGCATCGCGATGGTGCTCATCTGGAACGACCTCGCCTGCGGCGACCGGGAGGCCACCGCGGTGCTGGTGGCGATCAACTCGGTCTTCCAGGTGCTGATGTTCGGCGTGCTCGGCTGGTTCTATCTCCAGGTCCTGCCCGGGTGGCTGGGCCTGCCCACCACGTCCGCCGAGTTCTCGTTCGTCGCCATCGTGGTCAGCGTGCTGGTCTTCCTCGGCATCCCGCTGGTCGCGGGTTACCTGACGCGCACGCTCGGCGAGCGTGCCAAGGGCCGGGAGTGGTATGAGTCGACGTTCCTGCCGAGGATCGGTCCGTGGGCGCTCTACGGCCTGCTGTTCACGATCGTGCTCCTGTTCGCGCTGCAGGGTGACGCCATCACCTCGCAGCCGCTGGCCGTGGCACGGATCGCGCTGCCGCTGTTGGCGTACTTCGTCGTCATGTTCGGCGGTTCCATGCTTCTGTCGAAGCTGGTCGGCCTGAACTATGCGAAGTCCACGGCGGCGTCGTTCACGGCCGCCGGCAACAACTTCGAACTCGCCATCGCGGTCGCCATCGGCACATTCGGCATCACGTCGGGGCAAGCCCTCGCCGGCGTCGTCGGCCCCCTGATCGAGGTCCCCGTCCTCGTGGCCCTCGTCTATGTCGCCAAGTGGGCGGGCCGGCGGTTCTGGGCCGGCGACCCGACCCTCCCCACCACCTGATCATCTCTCGACCCCCGTGGACGAAGGAGTCTCCCATGTCGAACGATGCCCTGTCCCACCTGATGTCCAAGCAGCAACACGCCACCTATGAACGCCTGGTCGATGAGCTGGCCTATCGCTATGGCAATGCCTTCGCGCACGCCGAGATCGCCGAGGTCGTCGAGCAGTCCCGCTCGGCGATGGCGGCGACCAGCAAGATCGAGAAGTTCCTGCCGGTCCTGACCGCACGCTTCGCCCGCGAGACCTTGGAGGCCAAGGCGATCGCCGAGGGCCGTGTGGCGAAGCAGAAGCCGGAACTGCTGTTCGTCTGTGTGCACAACGCGGGCCGTTCGCAGATCGCCGCGGCCCTCGCCCGTCACCTGTCGAACGACCGGGTGAACGTGCGCTCCGCCGGGTCCAACCCGACCGACGAGGTGAACCCGATGGTGGAGGAGGCGCTCGGGGAACGGAACGTCCCGCTCATCGAGGCCTATCCCAAACCGCTCACGGACTCGGTGGTGCGGGCGGCGGACGTCATCGTCACGATGGGGTGCGGTGATGAATGCCCCTACTATCCCGGCAAGCGCTATCTGGACTGGGCCGTGGCCGATCCGGCCGGGGCCGGCGCCGAGCAGGTCCGGGCGATCGTGGACGATATCGAGACGCGCATCACCGCATTGCTGCGCGACATCCTCGACAAGGAGTGATCAATGGCCGACACCGACAAGCCCAGCGTCCTCTATGTCTGCGTTCACAATGCTGGCCGGTCCCAGATGGCGGCGGCGTACACCCTGACCCTGTCCGGCGGGGCGGTCGAGGTCCGTTCTGCGGGCTCGGCACCCGGTGATCGGGTGAATCCGGCTGCGGTCGAGGCGATGCTCGAGGAGGGCATCGACATGTCGGCCGCGCGGCCGAAGATCCTGACCACCGAGGCCGTCAAGGCCTCCGACGTCGTGATCACCATGGGATGCGGCGACACGTGCCCCGTGTTCCCCGGCAAGCGGTATGAGGACTGGGAGCTGGCGGACCCCGCGGGCAAGGGTGTGGACGCCGTGCGGCCGATCCGCGACGAGATCAAGCAGCGCGTGCTGGACCTGTTGGAGTCACTCGGCGTCGAGCGGATGGAGTGACCGCGGTGCTCAGCGCAGCTTCTTCTCCAGCTTGCGCCGCTCGAACCAGTTCGGGGGCCGGACGGTGAAGGAGCCCATCCCCATCGTCCCGTTGACCACGAGGATCGGGCGACCCATCCGGGGCTCCCGGGGCACCTTGATGGTCACGGAGCCGAGGGATTTGCGGACGCCGTCCGCATCGGCCGCCCAGCCCTCGGGGACGACGACGGTGATCGAACCGAGGTCGCCGTCGACCCATACGTGAATGACGTTGTGGTGGGTGATGGCCTCGGTGCAGTCGAGGTGAACGCTGCCCACGCCGCCCCGCAAACGCAGGAACTGGGGGATCACCCAGTCACCCTCCCGCTTGTCGGAGGACCACCCCGGGTCGATCACGAGTGGGTTCTCGGGAGAGCTACCGATCGGGCCGCGGTCGACTCCGGTCTGCCACGTCGGCACCGGTGACCCTCCTGTCACGGCAGGAAACTGTGCACCCGGTGCCTCGAAGGGCGCGGGTGCGAGTTCCCTGGACGGGGCCGGGATCGGCAGATCCGCCACCACCTCGTCCAGATCACCGAACGTGCGCGCCGCATGGGCGGCGGCGATGCGGGAGTCCAACTCGTCCTCGGCAAGTCTGCCGTCGTCTGCAGCCCGGCGCAGGGAGCTGACCACGTGGTCGCGGTCCGCATTGCCGGCCCTGAGGTCGCGCGGATCAGTCATGGTTCCACCTCGGCTCAGTCATGAATCCAGCCTAGGGACACCCGGGTCCCCCGGGGTCAGGCACTTGCCCTGCGCTTGTCGGTGATCCCCGAGAGCAGCATGGTCACGAGGCTGATGATGATCGACCCGAACAGGGCATTCCAGAAGCCGTTCACGTGGAAACCGAGTCCGGCGAGCCCGGACACCCACGATGCGAGCATCAGGATCCAGGCGTTGACCACGAGCACGAACAGCCCGAGCGTCAGGGCGATCAGGCAGCCGGTCAGAAACTTGAGGACCGGCCGGACGACGGCGTTGAGCACGCCGATGATCACGGCAACGATGAGAAGCGTGATCGCCTGACTGGCAAACGTAGTGCCCTCGACGACGATCCCCGGGATCAACCAGGCGGCGACGGCGACCGCCAGGGCGGTGGCCACGATCTGCAGAAGGGTGCGCATGCTCCTAGCCTCTCCCTCCCCCAGGTTCCGGACCATCGGGTGCTCCACCCAACCGCCCCGGAGTTTCCCTGTATCCGGTCAGCTCAACCGTTGCGTGAGGTCCACGACCGATCGTTCGCGGTGCTCCGACCGATCGAGTGGCTCGTCGGCGTACGATCCCGCGATCGGGTGCAGCATGACCTCGCCCACCTCGAATTGGTGCGCCAGGCCGCGAATCTGCTCGGCGACCCGGTCCGGCGTACCCACCAACCACGAGCGACTCAGCATCGCCACCCCCTCTTCGCTCAGCGGTGGCTCCTGCTCCCGGGCCTGTTCGACCGTGAGCAGTTCGGCGAGCGGTTGACCGGTACGCAGCCGCGCCATCTGGTGCTGATAGGGCCGAGCCAGCGCCCAGGCTTCCTCATCGGTGTCCGCGGTGACCACGTTCACGGTCAGGAAAGTCTGTGGCTCACCCTCGCCGGCCCAGCCGTCCCGATAGAGCCGCAGCGCCTCGGCCGTGCCCTGGCCGGCGAAGTGGTGCGCGAAGACGTACGGCAGCCCGAGCTGCGCCGCGAGCCGTGCCGAATAGTCGGACGAGCCGAGCAGCCAGACGGGCGCCGCACTGGCCGCGCGCGGGGTGGCGGTGATGTCGAACGGCCTGTCGCCGACCAGCACGCGCGCACCGCCGGGGTCCATGAACGCGATGACCTGCTGGACGTACGTCGGGAAGTTCCGCACGATGTCCTCGTCATTCGCACCGTTGCGCAGGGCCCAGGAGGTGACCGGGTCGGTGCCCGGGGCACGTCCGATGCCGAGATCGATGCGATTGGGGTACGCCGCCTCGAGCGCCGCGAACTGTTCCGCCACGGCCAACGGCGAGTGGTTGGGCAACATCACGCCGCCCGAGCCGAGCCGGATCCGCTCCGTCCCTTCCGCGAGCAACGCGATCAGCACCGGCGGCGACGTCGAGGCCACCGAGGAAGTGTTGTGGTGCTCGGCGACCCAATAGCGATGCACTCCTGCCTCCTCCGCGGCCCGCACCAGTCGGCGGGCGGCCCGGATGGCCTGGCTGGTCGTCTGGCCTGTGCGAACGGGGATGAGGTCGAGGACGGACACGGTCAGGGCAGAACTCGTCATGTCGTTGACAACTACGAAGTGTCTCCCCTTGTTCCCCGGGGAACGGCCGGGTGACATGGCCGAATCCCCGGGGCTAATGTCGAGGCCATGGCGCCTCTCGACAATTCCCTCGAGCCGACCGACGCGACCGTTGCCGATCCGATCAGCCCGGAGCTCCGGGCTGACGTACGCCGGGTCTCCACGATGCTCGGCCACGCGCTCGTGCGTCACCATGGTCAGGACCTGCTCGATCTGGTCGAACAGGTCCGCCTCACCACCAAGGATCACAAGAGTGGGGACGCGGCTGCGGCCGAACGCGTGCGGGCGCTGCTGGCCGATCTGCCGTTGCCGGTGGCGACGGATCTGGTGCGGGCGTTCACGGCGTACTTCCATCTCGCCAACGCCGCCGAACAGGTCCACCGCGTCCGTTCGTTCGGGACCCGGCCGGAGGCCGAGGACTGGCTGACCTCCGTTGTCGCCGAGGTCGTCGAGGTCGGCGGCCCCGAGCTGCTGGCCGAGGGCGTCGCGGCGCTGGACGTGCGCCCGGTGTTCACCGCCCATCCGACGGAGGCCAGCCGTCGCAGCATCCTCACCAAGCTGCGCAACCTGTCCGACGAGTTGGCTGTCCCGACCGAGCCCGACACGTTCGCCCGGCGCCGTCAGGACCGGGAGCTCGCGGAGCTGATCGACCTCATCTGGCAGACCGATGAGCTGCGCCTCACCCAGCCGACGCCCCTGGACGAGGCGAAGAACGCGCTCTACTACCTGGTCGAGGTGTTCACCCAGACCCTGCCGGGTCTCCTGGGTGACTTCAGTGAGCTGCTGGCGGACCATGGCGTACGCCTCGACGCCGACCATCCCGTCCTCCGGTTCGGCTCCTGGATCGGTGGCGACCGCGACGGCAACCCCAACGTGACGCCCGAGGTGACCGAGGAAGTCCTTCGGCTGCAACACCAGCAGGCGATGGACCTGGCGATCGGCATCGTCAACGTGTTGATCACCGAGCTGTCGGCCTCGACCGCGGTCGTGCCCGTCTCCGACGCCCTCGAACAGTCCCTGGTCGCCGACCTCGCCAACCTCGACATCGAGCCGCGGCTCCGGTCGTTCTATGAGCCCGAGCCCTATCGGCTCAAGCTCACCTGCATGCGCGAGAAGCTGCTCAACACCCGGGCCCGGGTCGAGCACGGAACCCCGCACCAGCCGGGGGTGGACTATTCTCGTGCAGGCGAGATCGTCGAGGATCTCCGGGTGATCGCGGACTCGCTGCGTACGCACGGGGACTCCCTCACCGCCGACGGCCGGGTCGCCGCAGCCGCGCACACGATCGCGACCTCCGGGCTCCACCTCGCCACGCTCGATGTGCGTGAGCACGCCGAGAAGCATCACTCCGCCCTCGCGCCCCTGCTGGATGCGGTGGGCGGGTTGCCGCGGGCGTACGCCGAGCTCTCCCGCGGCGGCCGCCTGCGTGCCCTGGCCGCGGAACTCGAGTCACGCCGACCGCTGCTCACGTGGACCGCGGAGCGCGGCCGGGTGCTGCAGGTGTTCGACGAGATCCGCCGCGCCCACCGGGCGTACGGAAAAGAGGTCGTGCAGACCTACATCATCTCGATGACCCAGGGCGCCGACGACGTGCTGGCCGCGGCCGTGTTGGCGCGCGAGGCCGGGCTGCTCGACCTCAACCCGGACGGCGAACCGTTCGCGGACATCGGATTCGTGCCCCTGCTGGAAACGCTGGAGGAGCTGCGCGAGGCGGCGGAGCTGCTCGATGAATTGCTGACGACGCCGGCGTACCGGGAGATCGTGAGCCTGCGCGGGAATGTGCAGGAGGTCATGCTCGGCTATTCGGACTCCAACAAGCAGGCCGGTGTGCTCACCAGCCAGTGGGCGATCCACAAGGCACAGCGGGCGCTGCGCGACGTGGCGGCCAAGCACGGGGTGCGGCTCCGGCTGTTCCACGGCCGCGGCGGTTCGGTCGGCCGCGGCGGTGGACCGACCTATGACGCGATCATGGCCCAGCCGTTCGGCGTGCTCGCCGGTGAGATCAAGTTCACCGAACAGGGCGAGGTCATCTCGGACAAATACTCGCTCCCGGCGCTGGCCAAGGAGAACCTTGCGCTCTCGCTCGCGGCGGTCTTGCGGGCCAGCACGCTGCACCGCGACCAGTTGGTGCCCTCCGAGAACTTGAAGCGCTGGGGTGAGGTGCTCGACGTGGCGAGCGATGCGGCGTACGCGCGGTATCGCGATCTCGTCAACGATCCGGACCTGCCCGCCTATTTCGTCGCAGCGACCCCGGTCGACCAGCTCGGCGCGTTGAACATCGGGTCCCGGCCGGCGAAGCGCCCCGACTCGGACGCCGGGCTCGAGGGGCTGCGCGCAATCCCGTGGGTGTTCGGCTGGACGCAGACGCGGCAGATCGTGCCGGGTTGGTATGGCGTCGGTTCCGGTCTCAAGGCCGCCCGCGAGGCCGGACACGAGGACGACATGCGCGCGATGCTCAAGGGAT
>DUOB01000004.1 GCA_012839035.1 Propionibacterium sp. | reverse complement strand
CACCCCGCGCGCGGCCACGCGTACGCCCGCCGCATAGGCGACCACCAGATCACCCGCGGGGACGGCGGGGAATCGCGTGAGCGGTCTCCGCCACCACCAGCCCAGCGCCGCCAGCGCGAGACCGATCAGGACCGGCCAGGTCGCGTCCCACAGCGTGACGGCGTCGAGATCGGGGACGGCAGCCAACGGCACCCACCAGTCCCCCAGGATCCACGGGACCGGGATGCACACCGCGACGAGGAACAGCCAGGCCAGCAGCTCGCGGTCGGGTTTCGCGGCGGGCTCGATGTCCATCGTCCGCAGGCGCGCCCAGAACCGGATCAGCAGCAGCGTCGAGCCGGTGGCGACCCACGGCAGGAGGCTGACGAGGTCGAAGCCGCCGATGACGACGCCCTCGACGGCGTTCTTGGCGGCGTACTTGCCGACCGCCCCCGAACTCAACGGCGCCCCCACGATCGCAAGGCCCGCGACGAGCGTCCCGGCGGGAACGAGCCAGCCGCCACGTCGGTGCGCATGGTGCTGCCACACCGGAACCGCGAGGAACGCCGCCGCCTTCGCGAGCCCGTGGTGGACGGCATAGATCACCGCCGCGGTGACGCACGCGGGCGCGAGCTCTGGGACAGCGAGCGCGACGCCGACGACGATGGTGAGGAAACCGAGTTGGGAGATGGTGGAGTACGCAAGGATCGTCTTGGGGTTGCGTTGCGCGAGACCGATCGGGACGCTGGCGAACGCACCGACGACCCCCGCGACCACGAGCACCCGGCCGGCGTCGGTGAAACCTGGCTCCCCCAACGGCAGGAAACGCAGCCAGCCGACCAGTCCCGCCTTGACCATCGCGCCGGACAGGACCGCACTGGCCGTGGGCGGCGCGGCGGGATGGGCGAGCGGGAGCCAGACGTGGAGCGGCACCAGGCCCGCCTTGATGCCGAAGCCGAGAATGACGAGCGCGACGATGAGACCGCTGTGCGGGGAGGCTGCGACGGCGGCGGGGACGACGCCGAGTTCGTGGCCGCCGGCCCCCGCGATCAGAATCAACCCGGCCAGGCTGAACGTCTCACTGAGGACCGCGAGGACGAGATAGACGATGCCGGCGCGGTGTGCCTCGGCGGTGCGGTTGTGGAGCACCAGGCCGAGGGCCGAATAGCTCATGAGCGCGAAACAGAGATAGAAGGTCACGGTGTCGGCAGCGGCATAGGCGCCGATGTTGCCGACGAAACACAGCAGCAGGAAGGCCTGCAGCACGCCCGGTCGCCGCACCCGGCGGGGGTCGATCGCCGTGAGCACCGCGCCATAGAGCAGCACAGTGACGAACGTCAGTGCACGGGACACCACATCCAGGCGGAAGGATGCACCGGTGAGGATCCACTCCCAGCGGGTCACCTCCCGGGCGGCCGGCAGGAGGGTCAGCACCAGCGCCGGCAGCACGGCCAACTGGCACCAGCCCAGCAGGACCCGGGGCCGTCGCAAGGCGATCCCCGCCGCGGTGACGAGCGGCGTGACGAGGGCAAGCAGCCAGAACCAGCTCATGGATAGCTCCGCTCCGCGATGAGGCCGGCGAAGTCGAGCGGTGCGAACGGCATCCCCGCGAACAGGCCCGCAGCGACGGCCAACACCCCCGTCGCGACGGCGGGCCACAGCATCAGCCCGAACGGCCGCGTGCGGGGTGGGGCGTCGCCGGCGACAGCCTCTCGGCCGGCGACAGCCTCCCGGGGGGCCCAGATGCGATAGACGATCGGGAGGAAATAGGCACAGTTCAGCGCCGCGCTGAGCACGAGCACGCCGACGACCCAGGACCGGTCCGCGGCGAGGGCCCCCTGGGCCAGCGTCCATTTGGACACGAATCCCGCGAGCGGTGGCAGGCCGATCATGCCGAAGGCACCGATCGTGAAGGCGACGGAGGTCCAGGGCATCCGGCGCCCCATCCCCGCGAGCGAGCCGACCGTCTTGGCCCCGAGCCGCTCGGCATAGAGCCCGGCGCAGAAGAAGAGCGTGATCTTCGTGATGCCCTGGTGGAACAGGTGCACGACGCCGCCGGTGGTGGCAACCACCCCGAACATGGCCAACCCGAGGGTGATGTAGCTGACCTGGCTCACCGTCGAGAACGCGAGCCGCTTCTTCAGATCGTTCTGCGTCAGCGCGCGGAAGGAGCCATAGAGGATGGTGATCGCCGCCCAGACCAGCAGTGGATCGAGCACCCCCAGGTCCCGCGCGATGCCGACCCCGAAGACATCGTCCACGACCCGCACCAGCCCGAACGCGCCCGCCTTGACCACTGCGACCGCGTGCAGCAGCGCGCTCACGGGCGCGGGCGCGACCATGGCGATCGGCAGCCAGCCGTGGAGCGGCACCAGGGCCGCCTTGACCCCGAGGCCGGTCACCAGCACCCAGAACACCACGGTCGCGGCGAGCGGCCGGTTCGCGACGAAGTCCGCCACGGCCGGGTTGCCGCCGCCGACGAAGTCGCTGGCGCCGGCGAACGTGTGCAGAGCGACGGTGCCGACGAGCACGAGCAGGCCGCCGGTGAGGGCATAGGCGAGATAGGTCCGGGCGGCCCGCAGGGCCTCCGGGGTGGCCGAGTGCGCCACGAGCGGATAGGTGACCAGCGTGAGGAGTTCATAGAAGACGACGAACGTCACGAGGTTGCCGGCGAACGCAATGCCGACCGTCGCGGTGACGCACAGGCTGAAGAATCCGAAGAACCGGCGCTGATGCTGTCCCCCGTGCAGATAGCCGATCGCATAGAGAGTGGTCGCCAGCCAGAGCAGGGAGCTGAGCAGCGCGAACAGGACCGAGAAGGAGTCGATGCGGAGTTCGAGCCGCACCCCGGGCAGCAGTTCCCAGCCCAGCGCGGGATAGTTCTGGTCGAACACGAACGGGACGATCACCACGACCAGCGCGAGCTTGAGTGCCGCGGCGGTGAGGTTCAGACGTGTTCGCGCGCGGCCCGCCTCCTCGGGCAGCAGGAAGATGACGATCGCAGTGAGCGCGGAAACCGCGAGCACGATCACGGGGGCCAGGACGAAGAGCGCGGTCACGACACCCCCACCAGCGTCACGAGCTCGACCGCTCGCAGACCGAGCGCGGCGGCGAGCAGGGCCAGGACCAGTGGACCGACCAGGTGCCGCCAACCCAGCGCCGGCCACGTGTCCCCCGCCTCCGGCTCCGCCAGTCCCGCCGCCAGCGGTCGCAGCAGATAGGCCGCCGACAGGAGCGTGCCGGCGACGAGGACGAGCACGATCCCGTACGCCCCACTCGAGTCCGCCGCGGACAGCAACTGCCACTTGCCCGCGAACCCGGCCGAGATGGGCAGTCCGACGAGACTGACCGTCGTCAGCCCCATCGCCAACAGGAGGGCCGGGTGGGCATGCGCCAACCCGGACAGTGCCCGAAGTTCGTCGGTGCCGCGCAGATTCTTGAGCGTGCCGGCACACAGGAACAGACCTGCTTTGGCCAGCGCATGCGCGACCGCGAGCGTCACCATGCCGCCGAGGGCGAGACTGCCCACGGCAGGATCCTGCGTCATGGTGAGCGGGAACAACAGGAACAGATAGCCCATCTGTGCCGCGGTCGAGAAGGCGACGACGTGTTTCAGCCGGTCCTGGACCAGGGCCTGGAGACCGGTCCACAGGACCGCGGCAGCACCGAGGACACCGAGCATGACGCCCACGGTCCGGTCCGGGCCGGTGACGTCGAACCAGAACCTCAGCAGCAGGAACAACGGTGCTTTCACCACCAGCCCGGACAGGAGCGGGCTGACACCGGTCGGGGCGCTCGCGTGCGCGGGAGGGAGCCACCCGTGCAGGGGAAACAGCGCGCACTTGAGGGCGAGGCCGACCGCGGCGATCCCCAGCGGCCAGGCGGCCGGGATGCCGGTTGCCGGCCAGCGTTCGCCGGCGAGCTGCATGTCGAGGGTGCCCGTGCCGGCGTACACCAGACCCAGCGCCACCAGGAACAGCAGTGACCCGAGGACCGCGACGAGCAGATAGCGCAGCGCCGGTTCCCAGGACCCGCGGCCACCCAGTGCGACCAGTCCCACCGCGGCCAAACCGACGATCTCCAGACCGACGTACGCGTTGAACAGATCACGGGTCAGGAACACCGAGTTGAGCCCGGCGACGAGGAGAAGGATGAGGGGCCAGTACGCCCCGGGGTGATCGCCCAGCACCGCGACGTGGAACGCGACCAGCACGGTGACGACGAGCGTCACCAACACGAACATCGCCGCCAAACCGTCGGCTCGCACCGCGATCCCCAGCGGCGGCGCCCAGCCACCGAGGGCCTGTTCGAGCGCTCCGTGGGTCGCCACCTGTCGGGCGAGAACGCCCGCGCCCACCAGCAGCGCGGTGAGACCGAGGAGCGTGACGGCCGGCCGAGCTCGCGCAGGGACCAGCCACGCGACCACGGCGAGGAGGAGTGGGCCGAACACCAGGCCGGCAACGAGAAGCGTCACGGGCTCTCCTCAGCGGGAGATCCTCCGGAGGCCTCGTGACGCTCCTCGGTGTTGTCCGGGGATTCCGCGGCGATGCTGACCAGGCGCGCGAGGATGAGGCCGACACCGGTCACCGCGACGGTGATGACGATGCCGGTGAGGGCCAGTGCGTGCGGAACGGGATCGGCAGGGTGCGTACGCCCCGCCAGCGCCACCAGGAGCACCAGGCTCCCCGCACCGGTGACGTTGAGGGCGAGCAACCGGGTGATCCAGTCCCGCGCGCCGGCGAGCCGGCCCAGCCCGAGGACGACGAGTGTTCCGGCGACGAGGACGAACCACGTGGTCTGACTCACGATGCGGGCTCCGTCCGGCCGTCCACGTCCCCCACGACGGTCACGAGGACCGCGAGGCTGACGGCGATCGAGAGCGTGAGGACTGTCTCCAGGGCCACGATCACCACGACGGTTGCGCCGGGTGGGAGAGTGAGCCAGGTGCCGAGGGGTACGCCGGCCCCAGCCACCACGAGGAACGCCAGCAGTCCCGCGGCCGCCCACGCCGTGACCGTTCCCCGCCGCGGCCGGAGCCGGCCGGTGGCCCGCACCAGCAGCAGGGCACCCGCGAGGACCGCGGCCGCCTGGAACGCGCCACCCGGCAACGACGAGCCCGCGAACAGGAACCAGCCCACGATGATGACGAGCACCGGGAGGACCCGGGGGACGAACGCCGCGACCAGGGGGTTGGGGGTGCCGTCGGCGGCACGGCTGGCGCGGACAGGCAGTTGGTCGCGCATCGCCATGGCGACGACGACGGCAACGAACAGCACGGCGATCTCGAGCAGCGTGTCATAGGCCCGGAACACCAGGAGGGCCGCGGTGACGGGATGGTCGATGCCGGCGTCGGGAAGAGAATGGGACACCGTCGGGCCGAGTCCTTCGGTGGTGCTCTGGCTCGTGACACGGGCGAGAATCGGGAGCACGGCCGATCCGCTCACCAGCACCAGGGCAACCGCGATCCACCAGGCCGGACGGTGCCGTCGCGCGGGCTTCTCCCGCGTGATCGCCTCGATGAACAGGGCACCGGTGACTCCCGTGCCGAGCGCCGCTTCGGCCAACGCGATGTCCGGGGCGCCGAGCACCGACCACAGTGCGGCAAGGGCGACTCCGAAGACGAGAAAGGCGACGGCCGCGGCCAGCCGCGGGGCCGCGAGCACCACGACGGCAGCGCCCAGCACGGTCAGCCCGATCACCAGGTCCAGGGGGCTCATGACCCGCCCCGCTCCGGGCGGGAACCCTGCGTACTGCCCCTCCGGCCGGCCAGGAGGGTCGCTGTCAGCGCTGCGGCCCCCAGGGCCAGAACCCAGATGAGCACCATTTTCGCCCCGGCCAGCGCGGGGACCTGCGGCATCAGGCCCAGCACGATGAGGCCGAGGCCGAGGGTGTCGGCCTTGGTGAGGGCGTGGAGACGGGTGCGTAGATCACCGAACCTCAGCAGGCCGACCGTGCCGACCGTGAAGAAGAAGCATCCCAGTGGGATGAAGATCAGCGTGAGAAGATCACCCGGCATCGGCATTCCGCCCCGCTCGGTCCGCGGACTGTTCGGCGCGAATCCTGACGACGGTGACCACCACGGTCAGTGCACAGATCGCGAGCGCCGCATCCCGCAGCGCGGGTTGGTCGAACAGCACGGCCGCGAGAAGCAGGAACGCGATGCCCGACGTGCCCGCAAGGACCACGCCGGTGAGGCGGTCACGATCAGTCGGCCCGAGGACAACCCGGACGAGGCTTCCCAGCATGTTCAGGGTCAGGAGCCCCAGCGCAACGGCGAGAACTCCGGCAATCACCCAACCCACCGTACAGTTCTCGACAAATCGCCTCTGGGGCTTTGACGACAATCGGATCCCGGGCCTCCCCACCATGGCGGGCCATGTGGTTCGATGGCGCGCATGGAATCCGGCCGTTATCCGATCCACGACACCCGGCTGGCCAATGGCCTGCGGGTGATCGTCAGTTCCGACCACCAGGCGCCGGCAGTGGCGGTGAACCTCTGGTACAACGTCGGCTCCCGCCACGAGGAGCCCGGCCGGACCGGCTTCGCGCACCTTTTCGAACATCTCATGTTCCAGGGATCGGCGAACGTCGAATCCGGCCAGCACATCGCCCTGATGCAGTCCGCGGGCGCGTCCGTCAACGCGACGACGTGGTTCGATCGCACCAACTATTTCGAGTCGCTCCCCACCGGTGGGCTGGAATTGGCCCTGTGGTTGGAGGCCGACCGCATGGGGAGCCTCCTCGACGCCGTGGGGCAGGACAACCTCGACAATCAGCGCGAGGTCGTCAAGGAGGAGAAGCGCCAGCGCTATGACAACGTCCCCTATGGCGATGTCATGGAACGACTCGTCGGCCTGACGTTCCCGCCGGATCATCCCTATGGACACACCACGATCGGGTCGATGGCAGACCTGGACGCCGCCAGCCTGGACTATGTCCACCACTTCTTCCGGACGCACTATCTGCCCAACAACTGCGTCCTGACCCTCGTCGGGGATGTGACCGCCGAACGGGGCGTGAAGTTGGTGGAACACCATTTCGGTCACATTCCCGCCGGTGATCTGCCACCCCCGCCACCGGAACCCCATCTCGGACCGATCACCGGGCTCCCTCGGGACGAAGCCGTGGCGGCGGTGCCGGCGGACGCCGCGTACTTCACCTGGCGCCTTCCCCCGCTCGGCACCCGCGCCGTGGACGCCGCCGACCTCGCGCTGTTCATCATCGGCGGCAGCCAATCCAGCCGGTTCCACCAAGTGCTCGTGCGGGAACGCGAGCTGGCCACGGGCGCCGGCTCGTCGGCGCTGCAGCTGATCGGTGGGCACTCGTTCGGGTTCGCCTCCGCCCGCGCCCGCGACGGGGTCGAGCCGGACCTGTTGGAGGAGGCGATGGCCGCGGAGGTCGCGCGCTTCATCGCGGAGGGGCCGACGGCCGAGGAGGTACGCCGAGCCCGTGCCCAGTTCGAACGGTTCTGGCTCCAGTCGCTCGCCGGGCTCGCCACCCGCGCTGACCAGATCTCCGCCGCCGCGACGCTGCTCGACGACCCCCATCGCATCAACACCCGCATTCACACCGTGACCTCGATCGACGGCGAGGAGATCCGGGCCGCTGCGGCCGAACACCTGTCCCCGGAGCACAGAGCAACGCTGCTCTATCGCAAGGAAGAGACCCGATGAACACTGACGTTCGCCCCCGGCCCGCGCTGCAGCCCCCCGCCGAGTGGACCTATCCCGCACCCCGCGAGGCGTTCCTGTCGAACGGGATGCGGGTCCTCGTCCACGAACTGCCCGGGCAGCAGGTGATCTCCGCGACCCTCGTCCTCGACGTCCCGCTCACCATGGAGGACCGCGCCAAGGAGGGCGTCGCGACCATCTGTGCCCGCGTTCTCGACGAGGGCACCCGGAACCATCCCGGGGAACGATTCGCCGAGGTTCTCGAACTCGAGGGTGCCTCCTTCGATGCCAATCAGGCGTACGCCGGGCTCCAGGCCATGATCGATGTGCCGGCCACCCGCTTCGAGCCGGCCCTCGCGCTGCTCGCCGAAGCCGTCCGGCACCCCGAATTGCAGGACTCCGATTGCTCCCGCCACGTCGCACTGCGATTGGCCTCACTGGAGCAACAGCGAGCCAATTCCGCACAGTGGGCCTCGTGGGCGTTCCGCGCGGCTGTGTTCGACGAGGACTCCCGCGTGCAGCGACTCCCCGGTGGGGAACCCGACAAGGTGACGGCCGTGGTGCCCGAGGACGTGCGGGCCTTCCACCGCCGCCACTATGGGCCGGCCGGTGCCACACTCGTGCTGGCTGGCGAGTTTCCCACCGATCCGTTGCCGCTGGCAGAGAAGCTGTTCGGCGACTGGACCAACCCGGACCAGGAGCCTGTGACGCACCTCTCCCCCCGCCCGGCAACCCCGTCCGCAGTGCTGCTCCACCGGCCCGGCGCCGTGCAGGCCGACCTGCGCCTCGGTGGGATCGGCATCGATCGGCACGACCCGCGCTGGCCCGCGTTCCAGATCGGTTCGTACGCGGTCGGTGGGGCCTTCCTCAGCCGCCTGAACAAGGTGCTGCGCGAGGAGCGCGGTTATACCTATGGGGTGGGGCTCCAGGCTGCCCCGTTGCGCAGCCGCGGTTCGTTCGCCGTAGCGGGCTCGTTCCGGACCGAGGTCCTCGTGCCCGCCCTCGAAGAAGCGCGCGAGCTCCTGGACCTGTCGAATGCCCCCCTCACCGAGGCGGAAATCGTGGACGCGACCAACTACTTCAGCGGGGTGTCCACGCTGCGCTATGCCACGGCGGGCGGCATCGGCGACCAGACCGCCTCCATCGCCCTCCAGGGTTTGCCCCTGGACTTCATCGACCGCTATCTCGCCGGCATCCGAGCCACAACGCCCGAGGCGGCCACTACGGCGTACCAGGACGTCGTGGATCTCACCGCGCTCACCCTCGTCGTGGCCGGCGATGCCGACCAGTTGGCGGAGCCGTTGGCGGCTGCCGGGTATTCCGTCAGCCGCCGCTCCTGACCCTCCTGCTCAGCCGCCGCCCAGGGCGTTCTGCGCGCGCTGCATGGCCTCGCGCGCCTCCTCGACCTTGCGCTGATAGAGCCCCAGGTCGCCGTCCCGCAACGCCCGCTGGGCATCGCTGAAGGCCGTGTTCGCCTCGGTCAACGCACGAGCGGCTGCCGGATTGTCGGCGGGTCGGGGTTCCGCACCGGGCTCACCCAGCGTCGCGCCCTCTGCGGTCTCCGGCGGTTCCTCGCCTTCCTCCACCTCACCGGTCGAAGCCCCGGCGTCACCACCGAAGACCTGGTCGAGCGCCTGCTGCAGCGTCTCGCCGATGCCCACACGCTCACCGAATCTGACCGTGACGAACGTCAGGGCCGGATAGGAACCCTGGCCCGCTGCCTTCTGGGTATAGATCGGCTGCGCGTAGAGCAAACCACCGCCCAACGGCAGGGTCAGCAGGTTGCCATAGACGACCTGAGCCGCTCCCTGGTTCAGATAGGGACGCAGTCGCAGCGCGACCTGTTCATCAGTGACCATCGCGTTGAACGTCTGGTTGGGGCCGTCAACCTGATGCGAGTCCGACATGCGCAGGATGCGCATCCGCCCGTATTCCGGGCTGGCGGTGTCCGCGTTGACCGCCATGAAGGCGGCCAGGTTGTTGCGACCACGAGGCACGAACACCGTCGTCTGCGAGAAGTTCGCCTGGTTGTCCCCCGGCCACTTGATCGAGAGCAGATAGGGATTCTCCCGCTGGTTGTTCTGCGCCACCGGATCATTGGGGATGACCCAGAGGTCGTTCTGCTGGAACCAGGCCATCGGGTCCGTCACGTGATAGCGCCCCAGGACCTCACGCTGCACCTTGAACAAGTCGTCGGGATAGCGCAGGTGCTCCAACAGCGCGGGCGAGATCTCCGAACGCGGCTGCACCGTGTCCGGATAGGCCTTGCGCCACGTCTGCAGGACGGGATCGTCCTCGTCCCAGGCATAGAGCGTGACGGTCCCGTCATAGGCATCCACGACAGCCTTGACCGAGTTGCGGATGTAGTTCACCCGGGTGTCCGGCTGGACCGTGCCCGCGCGCGTCTGGGTGTCCGAGATCGCCTGGTCGAGCGAGATGCGGTGGGAATTCGGATAGTTGTTCGACGTCGTATAGGCATCGACCACCCACACGATGCGACCCTCCACGATGGCGGGATAGAGGTTCGAGTCCACGGTGAGCCAAGGGGCGGCCGCTTGGACGCGCTCCTTCGGGGTGCGGTTGTAGATGATCTTCGACGCCTCGTTGACACGGCCCGACAGCAGGATGTTCACATCCGCCATGCGCGTGGCATAGAGAAGACGGTTGAACCAGCTCCCGATCGGCACCCCACCCTCACCGGAATAGGTGTTGCGGCGCTCACCACCGCCCTCACCGCCACCGGGGGTGTCGAGCTCGACCGGGGGCGTGCCCGCCGGGGCTCCCACGATCGAATAGTCGGAATGCTGCTCACCGAAATAGACCCGGGCCTGGTGCTCCGGCAGCTTGCCGATCGGCGGCACATCGCGCATGAGCCACTCCGGTTCGCCACCCGGCTGGCGACGGTTGCCATAGGAGGCGACCATGCCGTGACCATGGGTATAGACCGTGCGCACGTTGTTCCACGACCGGTCCTGCAGACCCGAGATGTCCAGCTCACGCACCGCCACAACGGCGTCTGTCTCCTGACCCTCCACCACATAGCGGTCGACGTCCAACACGCTCGGGAACGAATAGAAACCACGAACCTGCTGGAGCTGATCGAAGGTCGGAGCGATGACCGCCGGATCCATCAACCGGATGCCGGGCAGCGCCGCCGCATCCGCCCGCAACTGACCGGCCGTGGCCTCGGTCTCGGCGTCGTAGTTCGTGATCTCGAAGTCGATGCCGTAGGCCTCCCGCGTGGCGGCGATATGCGCCTCGATATAGGGACGTTCCTTGTCCGGCTCGTTGGGGATGACCTCGAAAGCCTGGATGGCGGCCGGATAGATCATCGTGAGCAGCACGCTCGACACGACGGCAAGGATCAGCGCCGCGACCGGGATCATCCACCGGCGCAGGAAGATGTTGGAGATGAACAGCAGGGCACAGATCGCCGTGATGATCGCGACCACCAAGGAGGCGGTGACCCGTGCGTTGTCGTCGGTGTAGCTCAAGCCGGTCAACAACTGATTGGTGGTCGTCTGATAGCTGTAACGATCCAGCCAGGCACTAGCGGCGAAGCACAGCACGGTCAACCCGATGAGGATGGACAGGTGCCGCTGCGCGGCGCGGGAGGTCACCCGGCGCTCGCCCTTTGCCAAGCGGAGAGCACCCATGACGTAATGCACGATCGCTGCCGCAATCGTCGAGAACACCAACATGGTGGTCGCCATGGCGACGAGCCAGCGATACCACGGCAACTCGAAAACATAGAAGGCCACGTCGAAACCGAAGCGCGGATCCTCCACGCCGAACGGCGTCCGGTTGAGCCACGCCAGCCAGGTGCCGACCTGACTCGCGCCGGAAACACCCGCGAACAGCGCAACCACGATCCCGAGGCCGACCATGATCTGGACGAAACGTGACTCCAGCGTCTCCCGATAACGTTCCAGCAACTCACTCGCCATCGGGCCCGGACGCGTGGGCGGTCTCAGCCGATAAGCCAACGCCGTGTTCCCGACAATCGCCGCCGCCATCACCAGACCGACGACGATGAAGAGCACCACGCGGGTCACGAACGTGATCGTGAACACCTGGGGATAGTTCATGGAGACGAACCACAGCCGATCCGTCCAGATGCTGGTGAAGAGAACGAACAGCAACACCACCGCCGACACCACCACGACGGTGGGCAGCAGAGCGCCGCGTCGTCTGGGCGCGGATTCCGCGGGAATCCTGGTCGTCGCGCTCACTGTGTCCTCCTCGAATCCTGATGCAGGCCCGGCCGGTCGTGCTCAAGCGTAGCCGCGAGCACCGACACCACCCCGGGCGCGAGATCGGGACCGCTCAGCAAATCCTCCGGATTGCTGACCAAACGAGCGAAGCAGTGCGCCGCTCCACCCCGCAGGACACCAACCACGAGCCGGAGATCCTGGCGCTCCGGATGCTCAGCGACAAACTTCTCCGCCGCCTCGGGATCATCCGGCAGATCGGCCTCGAACCGAGCGGGGAGGAAAGTGCGTTCCACCGCCAGCGCACAACCCACCACCGCATCGGGCCAGGTCAGCCGGCCGAGCACCTGGTCCAGGGCGGACTCCGACGCAGCAGGACCCTCCCCCGTCCCGATGGTGCGGAAGTCGTCCTGTTCGATGGAACTCAAGGCGTTGGGCGGATGTCCTTCCGCGCTGGATCGCAACCCCAGATGGGCCGCCAATTCAGGCTCGGCAGCGATCAACTCATCTGTGCGGACAAGGGCGAACAGCCGCGCCGGCTGGTCCCACCCGGCCTCACCCACGTGGTGTTCCAACTCCACGAGAGCGGCCACGAGTGCATCGTCGGTCATGCGGTCCTTCCGATTGTGTTCAGCACCGCGGCACCTCGGCGCTGCGGGCAGGGTCGCCGAGAGCAGCCAGGCCCTCAACGGCATCGTGCAGAGTGGCTACCCGAATCAGCTCAAGGTCAGTCCGCAGCCTCTGCAGGTCCGGGCAGTTGGGCGCAGGCACGAGAAAGACGGACACATCCTCGCGTTCGGCACCCGCGATCTTCTCGTGCAAACCCCCGATGCGGCCGACCCGCCCATCAGGACCGATCTGGCCGGTCGCAGCGACCGATCGTCCCTGCAACACATCCTCCGGGGTGATCTGCTCATAGATCGCCAATGCAAACACCAGGCCCGCGCTCGGGCCCCCGATCTCATGGCTGACGCCGAAGTTGACGGTGGGATCGAAGCGATAACCCACGCCCACCTCCACCCCGATCGCGGCGCCGCCCGGCTCGTGCGGATTCTCCATGGGCGTGACGTCGGCATTGACAACCCGGCCCTCACGACTGACGGTGATGCGGAGCGAGGTCCCCACTTCCTTGTCGCGAAGCCGCTCCCGGACTTCTTCGGGTGTGCGCACCGGCTGCCCCTCGACCTGGAGAATGAGATCCCCTGGGAAGAGCCGGCCGTTCGACGGCCCGGACGCGATGACCACCGAGATCATCGGGAGTTCCTCGACCGGGACGTCGGCCTCCCGCAGGGCGGCCACGATGGCGTCCTGTTGGGACGTGTCCATCATCAGCCGTTCCTCCGCACGGATCTCGTCACCGGTTTTGGCCGGGTCATAGACCGCGGAGCGCGGCAAGGCGTCGCGCGCAGGCAACCAGAACGCCAGCATGGCCTCCGGGAGACTCGTTCGGGCGGTCGGACGGGTCACCGCCACCGTCGTCATGTGCAACTTGCCGTTGACCTCATGGGTGGGAATCCCCTCGACCACCACGATGGGCGCATCGGCATCCGCATCGGCGAGAACGTCATAGGCGGTGCCCGGGCTGTAGACGACGTAGGGCACCGGCAGCACCGCGATCAGCAGCGCCAACACAACGAACACGACCGCAGCCGTCAGCGCCAACCACGTCTGCCGGGTCAGCTTGATCGACCTCATGGGCAGCCGACCCAGTCCACAGTGCCGTCCGTGTAGTGCTGTTCCTTCCAGATCGGGACCTCGGACTTGAGCGTGTCGATGAGATCACGTGCCGCGGCAAAGGCGTCTCCGCGGTGCGCGGCACCCGCCGCCACCACGACGGCGAGGTCACCGATGCTGAGCGCACCCACGCGGTGCTCCGCAGCGACGGCCACCACATCGTGCCGACCGGCCACCTCGGACACCACCCGGGAGAGCTCCGCCTCCGCGGTCGGGTGCGCCGAATAGTCCAGCGACCGCACCGACTTCCCCTCATCGTGGTCCCGGACCAGTCCGATGAACACCGTGACTCCGCCCACGGCGTCATCCCGGACCGCCGTGAGGACACGGTCCACGCTCAACGGCTGGTCGGAGACCGCACTGTGGGTCCGGCGTTGCTGGGAAGGCCGGGATTCCTGGGGTTGCACGGGGACGACCATACCCGCGCGTACGCCCCGATGGCCTCCTGCGCATCGAACCGGACGCGTCCGGGACCGGGATCCGCCCGGGGCCGGCCCCCGTGTTCATTGGCCGACGCTTGGTCGGTGCGGTTCAATGGAGCGTACGCAACGACGAGGAGTCAGCCCGATGTCCGACCAGAACGACCCCGGCGACAAGCGCGATCGCGACGGAGACCCGAACGAGAACCCGTTCGAAGCGCTGTTCTCCGGCCTCGGGTTCGGCGGTGCGGGTCAACCGGACCTCAACACCATGATGAATCAGGTCCGCCAGATGATGTCCCAGATGGGACTCGGCGGAATCTTCGGTGACACCCAGAACGAGCCCACCTCGCGCTGGGAACCCATCCGCGACGTGGCCCGCCGCGTCGTCGCCGCCCAGGGCAGTGACCCTTCCACTTCCGCGGCGGAGCTCAACGCCCTGCGGGACTCGGTCCGGCTCGCGGATACCTGGCTCGACCAGGCAACCGGTTTCCCTGCCACCGGAGGACCGGTTGCAGTCTGGAGCCGGAGCGAGTGGGTGGAACAGACGATGCCCACCTGGCGCCGACTCATCGAGCCGGTGGCTGATGCGATGAGCGAGGCCATGGCCGATTCGATGTCCAGTGGCGAAGGCCTTGAGGGCGCGATTCCGGGCCTGGAGGCGTTCCTGCGTCCCCTGCTCAAATCCAGCGGGTCACAGGTCTTCGGACTTCAGGCGGGCGAGGCCATCGGCACGCTCGCCACAAGCGTGTTGAGCGCCACCGAGGCCGGCCTGCCCCTCACGGGCGACGCAGAGGGCACCATTGCGCTGGTCCCCACCAACCTGGCCACTTTCGCCGATGGTCTGGATCAGTCCGCGGACGACGTCCGCCTCTATTTGGCACTCCGCGAATCCGCCCGGCAGCGGCTCTTCACCGCCACGGCCTGGCTCGGTCCCCAGCTGCTGACTCTCGTGGAGAGCTATGCGCGGGGAATCCGCATCGATCTGTCCTCCCTGGAGTCGGCCATCGGGTCCTTCGACCCGACCAACCTGACTCCGGACAGCATGAGGGAGATGAGCGAGCAGCTGCAGGGCAGCCTGTTCGAACCCCAACAGACTTCCGAGCAGAAGGCGGTCCTCGAGCGGCTCGAAACACTGCTGGCGCTGATCGAGGGATGGGTCGACGAGGTCGTCGCCCAGGCCACCAAGCAGTGGATGCCCAGTGCCACGGCCCTGGCCGAAACGATGCGTCGCCGACGCGCCACGAGTGGGCCCGCCGAGGCCACCTTCCAGGCGCTCGTGGGGCTTGAGCTGCGTCCCCGGCGTCTGCGCGACGCGGCCAACCTGTGGGCGGCCCTCCGCGAGGCCCGCGGTGCCGACGGCCGCGATGCGGTGTGGAATCACCCGGATGTCGTGCCCACGGCCGCCGATCTCGACGATCCCCTCGGCTTCGTCAACGGGGAGGAGCGTACGCCGAGCACCGGCCCCATGGACGACATGGATGCCGAGCTCGCCCGGCTGCTGGATCAGGCCGAGCAGGAACGCGACGCCGAGCGTCGTGCGGACGGGGATGAGGGCAGCGGCGACACCGATGGCCGCAGCTGAGTCCGTCAACCCGGGACTGACAGCAGACTGTGTGGGCGCTCTGACGGCGTACCAGCCGGACGACCCCGCCCAACGTCGGCTCCGCGACGAGTTCATCGACCACCTGCGCACCCGGACGAACGGCTGGTCCCGGACGTGTCCCGGCGCGCACGTGACAGCAAGCGCCATCATCGCGACTCCGACGGCGGATCAGGTTCTGTTGATCCGGCACGCCAAGCTGAGCCGCTGGCTGCAAACGGGCGGGCATATCGAGGACGCGGATGTCAGCCTCGCGGAGGCCGCGCTCCGAGAGGCCAGGGAGGAATCCGGACTCTCCGATCTGGAGCCCGTGCCGGGCGTCCTGCACCTGGATCGTCACAAGTTGCAGTGCGGGGGCATGCCGACCCATCACCTGGATGTGAGGCATCTGATCCTCTCGCACTCGGTCGGCGCTCTCCCAGCGACACCGGAAGCGACGGACGTGCGCTGGTTCGCGGCGGGAGCCCTGCCGACGGACGAGGTGTCAGTGACCGTTCTCGTCGACCTCGCGCGCCATCGGCTCACCTGAACGAGCGGCCAGGCCCGCCGAATAGCCCTTGAGGTAACCCTTGGCCTCCCCTGTGCGCGGATATCTGGCCAGGAGCGCCCAGAAGGCCGGAGTGTGCCCCGACTCGACCAAGTGCGCCAACTCGTGCAACAGCACATAGTCGATGACCCACTGGGGACACTCCTTGAGCCTGCTCGACAGTCTGATCGTGCGCGTCGCTGACGTGCAGGATCCCCAGCGCCTGCCCTGCGCGGTCGACCACGCGACGGAGACCGGTGCCGGTGCGTGGGGCGCGAGTGGAAGGAGATAGGTCTCCCGCAGTGTGCGTGCTCGAGCGAACAACGTCTCGTCGGAACGCCCTGCCCGCTGGCGCTTCTCATGCGCCCGGAGACGCGCGACCATTCGCTCGGCCCAGCCCTGCTCCTCGGCGCGGGACACGCCGGGCGGCAGTTCCACCACAACCCGGCCGTTCTCCCGGAAGATGGCAGCGTTGCGACGGCGGCGGGGATTGCGTCGGACCAGGACGGTTTCACCGCTCACGTGGTGCACCGATTCCGAATCGCCCGACATGGGGTCCACCCTAGGCCGGACGTTCGCGGTGTGGACGGGGAGACCAAAGTCACAACGCCAACCGTTCATCCCCAGGCCAACTCCTATCGGACTGGAGTTCATTCGCTCGCATCCACATGTGCGAGTGCTGCGTACACAGACCATCCACACAGTTATCCACAGGCGGTGGACAAGTGGGCGTCTCCGGGGTTGACGCAAGCCCGGATGGGGCATACCGTTTTCCGTACGGGGCCCTCAGATGGTTCGAGCCGCTCGCAGGGGAAGGCAAGCGGCGACGACTCCCTGAGGGCCTCTTCCATGCCCTGGGGACAACTCCCCCGCGCCCCCGCCGGGTTCGCCAGACTCGAATCATGGTCATTCCACCCATGCTTCGCCCGCATGTACCCGTCGTTGAGCGCAGCGGCACGGAAATCCAGGTGGGTGTGGACAACGGCATCGTGCTGCCTGCCCACCCCGGCGTCACGACAGCGCTGAGCCGACTGGATGGCACCCGGCCCGTCAGCCGGATCGCGGAGGACTCCGGTTTGACCGGTGCCCAGGTGCGCACGCTCGTCGGGCACCTGCAGGCCGCCGGTTTGCTCGAGGAGCCGACCGGGGACGGTCCACGGCTCATCCGGCTGTTGGGTGCGGGTGCGCTGGGGCTGGCGTTCGCGGAAGCGTACGCGGACACGCCGCTGGGCCCCCTTCAACTGGTCGATCCCGGCCCACCGGCGCCGGGGATCTATGCCCACCCGTTGGCGACCGCCGCAGACACTCTGCGAGCGCACCTGCGCGCCCGGGGTCTGGAACGCGTCACGACCGCGTCTCATTGGTATCGACCAGAAGGCCGCGCGCCCGATCTGACAGTCGTGGCTTTCGACAGGCTGGAATGTGACCGAGCAATCACCGACACGCTCCTGCGCGCCGATCAGCCTCACCTCTTCGTACGCCCGCTGCCCGACGGCGTGATCGTCGGGCCCCTTGTCATTCCCGGACGCACATGCTGCACCCGCTGCATGGATCTGGTTCGGGCGAGGGATCGCGCGTGGCCGAGGATCCTTGCCCAGTTGTGTCTGACCGAATGTCCGCCACCGCCGGAATTGACGCGATGGGCCGCCGCCACGGCCCTGCTCCAGGTTCGGGCGTGGCTGGGCGGGCACCAACCGGAGACCTTCGGCGCAACCCTGGAGATCCGGACCGGTGCCTGGGTGATCGCCCAGCGCTATTGGCCCCATCACCCGGACTGCGGCTGCAGCGAAGTCCGAGGTTCCGAGTGAGCCGAAACACCAGAATGAGGCCGACCGGGCACAATGGGCGCATGGCGCGACCCAATGAATCCGACCCCGACCCCCACGTGAGCGGATCCGCACTCCGTCGGGGATCTCGCCTCCTGTCGCTGCCGTTCGGAGTCGCCGGACGAGCAACCAGAGGCTGGGGCAAACGGCTCGCGGGAGCCAGTGCTGAGACCGTCAGCGCCCAGCTCAAGGCAGAGACTGCGGAACAGCTGTTCCGCGTCCTGGGCGAGCTCAAGGGCGGCGCGATGAAGTTCGGTCAGGTGCTCAGCCTCTTCGAGGTCATGCTTCCGGAGGACATCGCCGGCCCCTATCGGGTGCAGCTGCGCAAGCTTCAGGACTCCGCGCCGCCCATGCCCACCTCGCGCGTCCACGCGGTGCTCGCCCGGGAATTCGGTGAGGGCTGGCGAGACCTGTTCACCGATTTTTCAGCGCGACCGACAGCGGCCGCCTCGATCGGTCAGGTGCACAAAGCCGTCTGGGCGGAGACGGGTGAAGCCGTGGCCGTCAAAGTCCAATACCCCGGCGCGGACAAAGCACTGGAGAGCGATCTGAAACAGCTGTCCCGGATCACCGGCCTGATCTCCCCCCTGACCGGCGGCATCGAAGTCAAGCCGCTGATCGAGGAGCTCGTGGAGCGCATCCTCGAGGAAACGGACTATGACCTGGAATCCGAACACCAGCAGATGGCCGCCGAGGGCTTTGCCGGCCATCCGGAGTTCAAGGTCCCCCGCGTGCTGGCCCACACCTCGCGCGTCATGGTCAGCGAATGGATCGATGGGGTCGCACTGTCGACCGTGGCGGAGCAGCCGGAGAAGGAACGCAACGAGCTGGGACTGCGCTATGTGAAGTTTCTGTTCGCCGGACCGTCGGTGGCGGGGGTTCTCCACGCCGATCCCCACCCCGGCAATTTCAAGGTCATGCCGGATGGCCGACTTGGTGTCGTCGACTGGGGACTGGTGTCACGCCTTCCGGATGGTTTGCCACCCGCGATGGGCAGGTTGCTGCGCATCGCCGTGTCCGGCGGTGCACAGGAAGTCACCGAGGGCCTGAAGCAGGAGGGGTTCATCGCGCGCAATGCCGGGGACATCGATCCCCAGGAACTGCTGGACTATCTGAGCCCCTTCCTGGAGCCCGCCGAGGTCCAGGAATTTCACTTCACGAGGTCCTGGATGCAGCGGGAATTCAAACGCGTCGGAGACACCAAGGCCAGCGGGACCCTCCTGCAACAGCTCAATCTGCCCCCGTCCTATGCCCTCATCCATCGCGTCTGGCTCGGCGGCATCGCCGTTCTGTCGCAACTGGACGTGCGCGCAAGCTTCCGATCGATTCTGGACGAATATCTGCCGGAATGGCAGGAGCGCTGACCCGTGGGCCAGCGCTCCCTGTCGGTGGTGTGATCCGATCGCGCCCTCTCACGCGGCTCGTCGGGCCCCGCGCTCGTTGGCAACCCGCGGTGCAACCCGCCGCACCGGCGCCCCCAGTTCCGGCGGTGGGACCGGGAGGACCGGCAGGGGGTTCTTGCGCGGGCGGCCCCGGGGCCGCTTGCGGGCAACGATCTCACCGTTGACGATCAGCTGACCGCCCCAGACACCGCACGCCTCCCGTCGGGCCAGCGCACCGCTGAGGCACTCCTCCCGCACGGGGCAGTCAACGCACAAAGTCTTCGCGAACTCGACCTGGGCCGGGGCCTCGGCAAAGAAGACTTCCGGATCCACTCGGTGGCACGGCAGGGATGCCGGCATCAAATCCTCATCAAGCAGAGTGGCGGTCATGGTGTTCTCCTCGGAGTTGCCTGCTGGTCCGGGAAACACAAAGGCCGTGAATCCCGGTCTGGATCCACGGCCTGCAGGGCAAACGGAGAACTAAGGAGTTCCTGATTTGGCTCGCGGGCGTGACGCCAGAGGTTGGACAGTGAGATGGACAAAGGGGGCTGGGGACGAACTGATGCCGTGCTGCACGTTCTCCGCATGACGATCGCGATAGGCGAATGCGCGGGACTGCTTCTCGGACGGGACGCCACAGGGCACCAGCCGTTCTGTCGCCGTCAACCACGTGATGTTCAGCATTTGGTGCCCCTCCTCTCCCAGTGCGGACCGGTCCTCGCGGGACCGGTCTCTGCTTGTGCCCACCTCAGCAGGCGGTAACTACCCTACGGTTCGCCTCAGAATTTCGGCAACCTATTTTTGGCTAGGGGTTTTGTCGCGGCCTTGGCTCAGCTCACAGGATGAACAGAGGCAGGCAGACCGCCAGGAAGGCGATCGCTGCGGCCGCGATGACCCCGAGGGTGATCATGCCCTGGGTCGAGTCCGAGTCGTCCTCGGTGTCCCAACCCGCGACGGTCGAGTTCTTGTTCTCTTCATCGGCCATGGCGATATCCCTCCTGATCAACCCTGAAACAGCCGCAGGACATCTGCGACCAGCGCGACGGTGAGCACGAGGAACACCCCGGCCATGAACCAGGTATAGGTCCACTTCGCCCGATGATCCGCCACCCAGAACCGTCGGACGCCCAGCACACCGCTCACATAGGCGACCAGCACAAGAGCGATCCCCACCGGGGCTGCGAGCACACCGGCGAAACTCACGAGCGGCACCAGCAGCGGAATGGCGATGTAGGTGGCCAGGCACCTGATGCCCGAGATCACCACCGACAGACGGAAAGCGCGATGCGCGGACAGACTGACCTTCTTGTCCACGTCCGAGACACGCAGCAGGCGGCGCATCCGACGCTCGGCCACAGGGTGCTGAACGGCCCGCTTGGCGTGTTCGGGAGCACGGGACATCCCGGTCGCTGCCTGACCAGCGTCTGGAGCGGACGTCACCGAATGCTGAGCCATGCCGCGGACTCTATCAAGAGGCGCGAGCTGGCGAAGCCGATGAATAGCCCTTCCTCGCACTCAGCCCGAAGGCCACATCAGTCCCGTCCCAGGATCTCCAACAGGTCCGCGCCATATTTCTGGAGCTTCGCGGGCCCGATGCCGCTGATGGTGCTCAGTCCGGCCTCGTCGCGTGGCAGCTGCTCGGCCAGCGCCATGAGTGTGGCATCGGTGACGATGCAGTAGGCGGGAAGTTTCTGCTCCCGGGCCTGATCCCTGCGCCAGTCCTTGAGCTCGGCGAGAAGGTTTTCGTCGAAGGTGGAAGGACAGTCCTCGTGACGTCCGAGCTTCCGTTCGGCCCCATTGTTGAGTCGGTGTCCGCACACCCGACACTGGGCAGCTTGCGCGCTGCGCTGTCGTGCCGCTCGGCGACCACCCGCCTGACTGACGGGGGCAGCGTCCGGGCGTACGCCATCCAGGAAGCGCGACGCTCGCCGACGACCGTCCCCGGACCGACCCCGCGACCAGGAAATGTGGAGATGCTCCCGAGCACGCGTCACCGCGACATAGAGCAGTCGGCGTTCCTCCGCGATCTCCTCAGCCTTGGTGGCGAGGATGAAGGGCAGGGTGCCCTCGTGGACGCCGGCCACCGCCACCGCGTCCCACTCAAGTCCCTTGGCCGAGTGGATCGTTGCGAGCGTGACACCCCGGGCGATCGGGGCGTGCTGGGCATCCGCGCGGCGCTGCAGCTCCCCGACGACGGCATGGAGCGTGGTGTATTCGTCGGTGGCCACGAGATCCTCGGCCACGGAGACCAGCGCGGCCAGCGACTCCCAGCGTTCACGACGCTGCCCGCCCCCGGTCGGTGCCTCGGTGGTCCACCCCAGGCTGCTGAGGACGGCCCGGACCTCGTCGACGGCGGATCCCTCACCGACAGCCTCCGATCTGGTCGCAGCAGTGAGCGCGCCCAGCGCCTGCCGAACCTCGGGCCGCTCATAGAACCGCTCGGCTCCGCGAACGAGATAGGGAATGTCACGATCGGCCAGCGCCTGTTCGAACGAGGGCGACTGGGCATTGATCCGGAAGAGCACCGCCATCTCGCGATAATCCACGCCGGCTGCGTGCCGCGCCGCCAGCCAGTCCGCCACCGCGGCCGCCTCGGTCGGTTCGTCGGCCGCCTCGGTGAACTCCGGCTCCGGGCCCGATGGCCGCTGCGCCTGGAGGGTGACCGCAGTTGTGCTTGCTGAGCCGGCGCCGTCGCGACCTGCCGTCCGCATGATCCGGTTGGCGACCTCGACCACCTGCGGAGTGGAGCGATAGTCACGGACCAGACGAATGACGGTGGCATCCGGATGGCGGCGCGCGAAGCCGGTGAGATAGTCCGCCCGCGCACCCGCGAAGGAATGAATCGTCTGCGCCGGATCGCCCACGACACAGAGATCACGCCGCTCCCCCAGCCAGAGAGTCACGAGCGCCTCCTGCAGTGGTGAAACGTCCTGGTATTCATCAACGACCAGATGGCGATAGGTTTGGCGCACCTGGTCCGCAACGTCAGGATGATCCGAAAGCAAGGCCGTCGCGCACAGGAGAATGTCCTCGAAATCGATCCGGTCCCGATCCCGTTTGGCTTCCTCGTAGGTTTCGAACACTCGCGCGACCACCTCGGGTGCCACGGAGGCCAGGCCCCGGTTGAGGGCCTCCGCTCGCGCTGGGTAGTCGGCCGGACCGACGTTCGACACCTTGGCCCAGGAGATCTCCCCCACCAGGTCGCGCAGCACGCCGGTGTCGACCGGAACCCGCAGGCGGCTCGCCGCTTCTGCGACCAAGCCCATCCGGTTGGCGAGAATCTCCGGCAGGAGAGAACCGTGGACCCGGGGCCAGAAGTATTGAACTTGGCGCAACGCAGCCGAGTGGAAGGTGCGAGCCTGCACGCCCGGGACCCCGAGTTGCTGCAGACGGCCCCGCATCTCGCCGGCCGCGCGGGTGGTGAAGGTGACCGCGAGCACGGCGGTCGGCTGATAGACGCCGGCATGCACGCCATGGGCGATCCGGTGGGTGATCGCACGGGTCTTGCCCGTGCCCGCTCCCGCGATCACCGCGACCGGTCCCGACAGCGTGGTCGCCACGAGGCGCTGCTCGGGGTCGAGTGCCTGCAGAAGAGTGTCCGGGTCCATCACGCATCGCACCTTAGTCGGAGGCTCCGACATGATCGGGAATCCGAGCATCTGCACGCCAACCGGGCCGAAGGCGACGTCGTCCACACTGTCGGACCCTCCCTCTAGGGTGGGGTTTGCCATGAAGATCACGATTCCCGCCGGAGGCCGCCCCGGCCTGCACCTCCACCGCGCGTCCCGCACCGATGAGCTCGCGCATCGTCTTGCGGACACCCTCGCCACCCCCCTCAGTGATCCCTTTGCCGCCGAGGTCGTCTCCGTGCCGACCCCCGGTGTGGAGCGCTGGCTGTCGCAGACTCTCGCGGGACACCTCGGCGCGTCCGGTGGCGCTGACCCAACCATCGGCAGCGATGGCATATCCGCGGGCATCCACTTCGTCCGCCTGGACGCTTTGATCCACCAGCTCATCCAGGAGGTGTTGGACCTCGATCCCGACACCGACTCCTGGCATCGGGAGCGCATCGTCTGGGCCCTGCTGCGCATCCTCGACGCCAACCTCGATCAACCGTGGGCCAGGCCACTGCGCGGGCACCTGGATCCGGGTCTTCCGACGTCACGGCGATATGCGACCGCGGCGCGCATCGCGTCCCTGTTCCGGTCCTACATCGCTCAGCGCCCCCAGCTGCTGCGCGACTGGGCGGCAGGTCGTGAGATCGACCCGAGCGGTGGTCGCCTCGATGACCACGCCCGCTGGCAGCACGCGCTGTGGGTGGCCCTCAGGGACGATCTCGGTGGGCCGGATCCCGTGGAGCGGGTCGATCGAGCGGCGGCGCTCCTGTCGGACGAGCCCGGGCTCAGCGAGCTGCCCGGACGGCTGTCGGTCTTCGGACCGACACGCCTTGACGCCACGCAGCTCACCGTGTTGGGAGCTCTCTCCCAGCACCGCGCCGTGCACCTGTGGCTCCCTCATCCCTCACCCACGCTCTGGGAGCGGGTTCGCGAGGCCCGCGTCGGGGCACAGCCCGGAGAGCGCAGCTCGGATCCCACCGCACTGGTCGCTCAGCACCGACTCAACCGGCGGCTCGCCCGGGACGTCCGGGAGCTGCAGCTGGCGTTGGGCGATCTCGTGACCGAGGCCGAACCGCCCACGGGCGTGCCGATCGAGTCCGACCGCGTGCTTCATCGGCTGCAGGCCGCGGTGGGCGATGATCTCGCCGAACCCACCAGGCTCCCGCTCTCCGCCGACGACGACAGCATCCGGATCCACGCCTGTCATGGTCCGGATCGTCAGGTCGAGGTGCTGCGCGAGGTCGTGCTCGGGTTGCTCGCCGACCACCCGGATCTCGAGCCGCGCGACATCCTGGTCATGTGTCCCGACATCGACCGGTTCGCTCCCCTGGTGTCGGCGACGTTCGCGCTCGATGGGTTGGCGGAGGGTGCGGTGCATCCGGGGCAGAATTTGAAGGTACGCCTCGCTGACCGCTCCCTGCGCGAACTCAATCCGCTCCTGGCGATCCTGCAGACGCTGCTCTCGCTCGGTGACTCGCGCGCCGGCGCGTCCGAGCTGCTCGATCTGTGCGCAGCCGAACCGATCGCGAGACGGTTCGGCTTCACCGAAGCGGACCTGGACCGTTTGCGCGATCTTGTGCCGCGTTCAGGCATTCGCTGGGGTCTCGACCGCGACCACCGCAGGCGGTTCAACATGGAGGGCTATGGACAGAACACCTGGGCGGCAGGGACGGAACGCATGCTGCTCGGCATCGCCATGGACGACCGGGACCAGCATGTGCAGGGGACCGTCCTGCCCATGGGTGAAATCGAATCCAGCGATGTTGACCTCGTGGGCCGGCTGGTCGAGCTCGTGGATCGGCTCGGACTCATCGTGCGTTCCTTCAGCGGTCCCCGGACGCTGCCGGCCTGGGCAACGGCCTGCAAGGAAGCACTGGATCTGGTGACGGACGTGGCCGGAGTCAACCTGTGGCAACGCACCCATGCATGGTCCGAACTCACCGATCTCGCCGAGGCCTCCGAACAGGGCACCGACGTGCTTCTCACACCGAGCGACATCCGGGCGATCCTGAACGACACCTTCACCGGCCGACCCAGCCGCGCGAATTTCCGGACGGGGGCTCTCACCCTGTGCACTCTCAACCCGATGCGATCGGTTCCCCACCGGGCGATCATCCTGCTCGGTCTCGACGATGGAGTGTTTCCACGGCGGGGTCACATCGACGGGGATGACCTTCTCGCCGCCGCTCCGTGCGTTGGCGATCACGACCCGCGCAGCGAAGATCGTCAGATCCTGCTGGATGCAGTCCAAGCTGCTCGCGACCATCTTGTGGTGATCCACTCCGGCGCCAGCCCGCAAACGGGTGAGCGCCGCCCACCAGCAGTGCCCCTGGCCGAACTCCGGGGCGCCATCGAGGACCTGATCGACGGGGATCCGTGGACGACCCTCGAGGTTCGCCATCCCCTTCAGCCCTTTGCGGTCGAGAACTTCCATCCGACAACGTTCAGCTTCGATGCCCGGGCAGCCCGCGCTGCTGCGGCCCTCGTGCGCAGCCGCACGGCCCCGCCGGCAGCAGCCGACCAGGAGCTTGCGAGCGTCCGTCTGCCCGTCCCGGCCGAGTTCGAGCAGGAGTTCATCGCGGCTGAGCTCACAGATCTGCTCTCTTTCTTCGCCAATCCCGCGCGGGGCCTGCTGCGCCGCCGCGCTCGTATCTATGTCGGTCGCGAGGACGAGGCAACACCGGACGAGATCCCGATCGAGCTGGACGGTCTGCAGCAGTGGGCCGTCGGAGAACGTGTGTTGCAGGCACATCTCGCGGGCGCCGACCTGGCAGACATTCGTGCTGCAGAATTCTGTCGTGGGGAGCTGCCACCCCGGCGACGTGGCATGGATCTCCTCGACCGGATCGAGCGTGATGTGCACGAGATCAGCGCCCGTGCCCAGGGCTGGCTCGCCTCGCCCGCGTCGAGCCAGTGGGTCTCGGCAGAGCTCGGTCGATTCAGGGTGACCGGCATGGTCTCCGGGATCAGGGATCGGACGCTGGTGCGCGTGGGGTTCGGCAGCATCCGGGGCAGGCAACGTCTGCGTGCCTGGATCGAACTGCTGGCGCTCAAGGTGGCCTATCCGGACATCGCTTGGCGCTCCGTTGCTCTCGGCCGTGGTGGCCGGGGCACGATCCTCGGCCCGATTGCGGAAGTGGACGCCCGGGCGAGGCTCCATGACCTGCTCGAACTCTGGGCGCGCGGCCTCTGCGAACTGTTGCCCCTGCCACCCAACACCGCCGTGGCCCAGGTCGAGTCCCATCGGCAGGGTGGCCATCAATATGCGCCGAACGACCAGTGGGAGTTCGAGTGCGATGCCGCCTGGCAGCGGTTCGGTTTCAACCCGAGATATCTGGCCGGTCTCAAACGACGCCCGGCCACTGCCTCGGACGGCCCCGGGGGCGGTTCGGCCTTCGAGGCGTTGGCACGACGCGTGTTCGAACCGCTCCTGGCAGAGGAAGGCGCGCTGTGACCGAACACACTCCATCCACGATCGACCGGAGCACGCCGAAACCGTTCGATGTCACAGGTCCTCTCCCCCTGTCCGGCACCCATGTGCTTGAGGCGTCCGCGGGGACAGGCAAAACGTATGCGATCGCTGCCCTCGCGACTCGCTATCTGGCGGAGGGCGTGCCGCTGTCCCAGATGATGATGGTCACGTTCAGCCGCGCTGCCACCCAGGAACTTCGCGACCGGATCCGCACTCGCCTGGCCGAGACGGAGACCGCACTCCGTCGGGCACTGTCCGGCGGGGATCCCGGTGCCGACCAGATCAACCGCCTGATGTGCACCGGCACCCCCACCGAATTGCAGAACCGCCTGCAGCGCATCGCCACCGCATTGGCCGACTTCGACGCTGCAACCATCAGCACCACCCACGAATTCTGCGGACGCATGCTCGACGGGCTCGGGGTGCTGAACGGCAGTGATCCGAGCGCTGTGCTGGTCGACGACCTCTCCGATCTCGCCCGGGAGACGGCCGCAGATTTTTGGCTGCGGGCCTTTGCCGGAGCCGAACGCCCCGACTTCAAGTGGTCCGACGCAGAGTCGATCGCACTCCGCGTGGCGCAGTTCCACGGCCCCTTGGCTCCCGACCCGGCCCTCCTGCCGGCCTATGCGCGACAGTTGGCGTTTGCCGATGCCGTACGCCGGGAGATCCACCGCCGGAAGTCGATCCGGGGACTCACCACCTATGACGATCTGCTCACCACGCTGCGCGATCTCCTGGTGGGCAGGATCTCCCCCGATGCCGAACCGGATCCCGCGCTGGCGGACGCCGTCCGCGCTCGGTTGCGCGACCGCTTCCGCATCGTGCTGATCGACGAATTCCAGGACACCGACCCGATTCAGTGGGAAATCCTCGACCGCGCCTTCACCGGATTCTCGACGATGGTTCTGATCGGCGACCCGAAGCAGGCCATCTATGCATTTCGCGGTGCAGAGGTGAATGCCTATCTCGCCGCCGTGGCTTCACCCGGCGCGCAGGTGCACACCCTGAACACGAACTGGCGCACCGACGCAGGGCTTGTGGAAGCCGTCGGTGCGCTGTTCGGGCGGGCCCAACTGGGTGATGAGCGCATCGTCGTTCGCGAGGTCGGCGCCCATCACCGCAACAGGTTCACCGTGGCCGATCCCGATCTTTCCGCACCGTTGCGACTGAAGGTGCTTCCGCCACCGGACGACAGAGCCGTCAAGAAACCGTCTCTCACCGAGCTCCGCGACCGGATCGGGGACGATCTGGTCGCGGACATCCAGCGGCTTCTGGACCCCGAGGCCGAGGCCCGGGTCGATCTGGGTGCAGGCCCGCGACCCATCACCCCGCGCGACATCGCCGTGCTCGTCCGAGGGAAATACACGGCCGATGTCATCCGGGATAGGCTCACCGCCGCAGGAATTCCGGCCGTGCACACCGGCGCGACCAGCGTGTTCGGCACACCCCAGGCCGATGACTGGCTGACCGTCCTGCGAGCGTGCGAGTCGCCCCGGTCGGAGACGATCCGCGAGACTGCGTTGACCAGCTTCGTCGGATGGTCCCTGGTGGAACTCGCGACCGCCTCCGACGAGGACTTGGCCGAGCTGTCCGGTCGGATCCGGGGCTGGGCACGCACCCTGTCCACGCACGGACTGGCAGCCCTCTCGGAGGCAATCCTCGAATCAGGTCTCGCCGAACGTCTCCTCGAACGGCCGGGTGGTGATCGCGCACTCACCGATCTGCGTCACCTCGGTGAACTTCTGCATGCGGCGCACACCCGTGAGCGCTTGGGCATCACCGCGCTGATCGCCTGGCTCGACGAACGGATCCGGGAGGAGCGCCGCGCCTCCGATGAACGGACCCGACGCATGGAGTCGGACGCCGACGCGGTGCAGATCATGACGTTCCATCGCGCAAAAGGATTGGAGTTTCCCGTCGTCTATCTGCCCGACCGGTGGGAGACGTGGGTCAAAGATGATGACGGCGCTCCGTTCGAGTTCCATCACAACGGTGTCCGTCATCTTTATCTGGCACCCAGGGGTCACGACCGTCGCGAGGCCTGGACTCTCCGGGAGGCGGAAGAGGCGGGAGAGGAACTCCGCCTGCTCTATGTCGCGGCGACCCGTGCCCAATGCCACCTCATTCTGTGGTGGGCGGCCGATGACAAGCGCACTCCCCGCGCACCCCTCCACCGCCTGCTGTTCCGTGCCGGGGACGCGGCGCCCAGAGCCAGCTATCCCTGCAGCACGTCTCCTGCCGACCTCCTCCACGCTCCGGGGATCGCCGTGCAACAGGTCGGCATGATCTCCCCCGGCTCGCCCACTGGCCTGGCCGATCCGGTGCCGGAGCTCCGGGCCCGCACCTTCAACCGAAGCGTTGATCAGGAGTGGCGGCGTACGTCCTATTCAGGCCTCACCGCCCGAGCCCACGAGCTGGGAGGCTCCGACCACGCTCCGACCGAAACCATGGAGAACGACGAACTGCAGGTCGTGTCCGACGAAACCCAACCAGCGACATCGTTCGCTCCCCCCGCGCTCCCGGACACACTGGCGATCCCGTCACCCATGGCGGAGCTGCCCCGCGGGCCGGCGTTCGGCACTCTCGTGCACGCCATCTATGAGACGTTCGATCCGCACGCAGCCGATCTCGAGGCGGAGATCCGCGATCACGCGGCTCGGTGGCTGAGCCGGCTGCCCGTCGAGGCTGCCGAGGAGGATCTGACCGCAGAGACGTTGGCTGCAGCCCTGCTGCCTGCCATCCGCACGCCCCTGGGCCCGGTGGCCGGCGGGTTGCGTCTGTGCGACATCCCCCGCCGGGACCGACTGGCGGAGTTGGATTTCGAGTACGCCCTGGCTGGTGGCGACCAGCCGGTCCGGAGGGTGCTGCTCGGAGAGGTTGCTTCGCTCCTCGCCCACCACCTGCCAGCCGATGATCCGCTTGCCGCCTACCCGGCGCGGCTGGACCATCCTCTGATCGCGGAGGAGACCCTGCGTGGATTCCTCGTGGGATCGATCGACGCAGTGATGCGCGTGCCCGTGCAAGCCAAGGCCTCCGCTGCTCCCCAGGAGACGGAGCACCGTCGTTACGTCGTGGTCGATTACAAGACCAACTGGCTGGGCCCGCTGGACGAGAGCACTCCGCTGATGGTCGGTCACTATGGACCGGCGGCCATGGCGGAGGCGATGATGTCGGCGCACTACCCACTCCAGGCCCTGCTCTATTCGGTCGCACTCCACCGGTTCCTGCGGTGGCGGCTTCCGGGCTATGCGCCGGAGAAGGATCTCGGGGGCGTCGCCTACCTCTTTGTGCGAGGCATGGCCGGACCGGATACCCCCACGGTGGACGGAACCACGTGCGGGGTCTTCGCCTGGCATCCGCCCGCGCCGCTGATCACGGACCTGTCCGATCTGTTGGCCGGGCTGGACCCCCTCTCCTCACACGGAGACACGGCCGCATCGGCATCCGGAGCGAAGCGTGAAAGGAGTGGCCATGGCGACCGCTGATCAGGTGCTCAACGCCCAAGGGTTGCTCGCGGAGTTCAACGCGAAGGGAGTCCTCGCAGCAGCCGACGTGCACGCAGCCCGCCTGATCTGTGAGCTGTGGGCGGAGGACGACGAGGCCGTGGGTCTGGCGGTTGCCCTGTTGGTGCGGGCGCTGCGTGCCGGCTCGGTGTGCCTGGACATCACCCAACTTGCCGACGTGACCAAAGCCACCCTCGAGGACCCCGCCGACGACCTCGAGTGGCCGATCCCCGAGCAGTGGGCCGAGGCCATCCGCCGCTCACCGACGGTCGCATCGGGACGGGGGAGCACCCGGGGCCAGCCACTGCGGCTGGTGGGGAATCTGCTCTACCTGGAGCGTTATTGGCGCACCGAGGAAACGGTGCGCCATCGTCTCGACTATCACGGAAAGGCAACCGTCCACGCTGAGTCGGACGCCACCCCGGGGTCTCCGTCGAGCCCCGTCTCCGCTGCCGCGGTGCGGCGGGAACTCGATGCCCTGTTCGATGATCCCGATCTGCCGGCGGACGAACCCCACCACCAACGGCTGGCTGCCGCCATGACCGAATTGAGCAGAATCACGGTCATCGCGGGAGGCCCGGGCACAGGCAAGACGACCGTGGTCGCCAAGATCCTCGCCCTGCACCACGCACTCCGCGACCGCCCCCCGGTCGTCTGTCTCGCCGCTCCCACCGGCAAAGCAGCCGCGCGCCTGGAAGAGGCGATTCTCCAGACCATGAGCGGTCTCACTGCGCCATGGTCCACCACTCCCGTTCCGCGCGCCGTCACCCTGCACTCCCTGCTGGGCTGGATGCCCGGGCACCGGCCCCGCCACAATGCCGACAACCCCCTCCCCCACGAGCTCGTCGTCGTGGACGAGATGTCCATGGTGTCGCTCACCCAGATGGCGGCCCTCCTTGAGGCGCTCCGTCCGGAAGCACGGCTCTTGCTGGTCGGTGACCCGGACCAGCTCGCATCGGTCGAAGCCGGCGCAGTGCTGGCGGACATCACCCGCGCGGCACCACCGGCGCCTGCCGGACAATTGGAGGCGCTCGCTGCCCTGGCTCCAACGGATCGGCCTGTTGCCCTGCCCACGGGAGCGGGTGTTGTCACCCTCCAGCACACGTGGCGGTTCGGCGGCGGCATCGAACGACTGGCCCGCGCCGTCCGCACGGGTGACGCGGACACCGCCCTCGAGGTCCTGCAGGGCGATGCCACCGACGTCCGCCTCGTTCCTGCGGACGGTGTCATCGATCCTGCCGGGCTTCGAGAACTGCAGCGGCTCGTGATCTCCAGCGGACAGCGGATGTACGCCGCGGCTGTCACCGGCGATGCCCGTGGCGGCCTCGCCGCGCTGGAGGAACACCGCGTGCTCTGCGCCCACCGCCAGGGTCCGTTCGGGGTCACTCGGTGGGAGCGCCAGGTGCAGGAATGGCTCCGGACAGCGATCCCCGGCTATGACGCGGCGGGAGACCTCCATCCGGGTTTGCCGATCATGGTCACGGACAACGACCGTGAGGCGGGACTCTACAACGGTGACACCGGCGTGATCATCAATACGCCGGGAGGTTTGCGTGCTGCCTTCGCCCGCGGACGGACCCCGATGTTGTTCACGACCCTCCAACTGCGCACCGTCACCAGCGTTCACGCGATGACCGTGCACAAGTCCCAGGGCAGTCAGTTTCGCCGGGTCACGTTGATTCTCCCGCCACCGGAGTCCCCGTTGCTGACGCGAGAACTCGTCTATACGGCCATCACCCGAGCCAGTGAGGGCGTCGATGTGATCGGGTCTCCGGAGGCGTTCGCCCGCGCTGTGACCCGGCCCGCGAACCGGGCGTCCGGTCTTGGGGGCTAGGCGCAATTGGGGCACACACTCCGGGACTGGGACAATCGGGCCGTGACCGATATGCCCTCAGCTGTTCCTGTCCAGACCGACGTCCTTGTGGTGGGAGCGGGCCCAGCGGGCTCCGCAGCCGCCGCCTGGGCCGCTCAGCTCGGCCTGGACACGGTGCTCGCGGATGCCGCGGTCTTCCCTCGCGACAAGACCTGCGGCGACGGCCTCACACCGCGCGCGATCGGTGAACTCGACAAATTGGGCCTCGCCGATTGGCTCCGGGCACACACCACCAACCAAGGTCTGCGGGCGCACGGTTTCGGCCAGACGCTCCATCTGCGCTGGCCGGGCGGCAACCTCCCGGACTGGGGATCGGCGGTTGCGCGCACCGAGTTCGATGACCATTTGCGCACCCGGGCACTGAACTCAGGTGCTGTGGGCGTGGACGGCGCTCGCGCGGTCGACGTCCGCCGGGGCGACCGCGGTCGGATTGCTGCAGTCGTCTTCCGGAATGGTGCGGAAACTTTTGAGATCGCCTGCCGACGTCTGGTCGTCGCGGACGGCGTACGGTCTCCGCTGGGCAAGATCCTGGGCCGCGAGTGGCACCGGGACACGGTCTATGCGATCGCGGGGCGGGCGTACATCGACTCGTCCCGCAGCGACGACCCCTGGATCTCGTCCCATCTGGAGCTCCGCGACACCGAGGGCGCCATCATGGCCGGTTATGGATGGGTGTTTCCGCTGGGCAACGGGACCGTCAACATCGGTGCCGGTTCCCTGGCCACCGCGAAACGGCCGGTGGATGTGGCGATCAAACCGCTGATCCAGATCTATCGGGACACCATCGGCGCGGATTTCGGCCTGTCCGGCGATCTTCGCAACGTGGCGTCCGCCCTGCTGCCGATGGGCGGTGCCGTGAGCAATGTGTCCGGGCCCAATTGGGCCCTCATCGGGGATGCCGCCGCCTGCGTCAACCCGCTCAATGGCGAGGGCATCGACTATGGACTTGAGACAGGCCGCATGGTTGCCGAACTGTTGTCGCAGGGCGACTATCCGCTGACCCATTCCTGGCGCTCGGTTCTCGAACGGCACTACGGCGAAACGTTCTCCATCGCTCGCCGACTGTCGGGGCTGGTCACCGTTCCCCGCCTGCTGCCAACCCTGGGTCCCCTCGGCATGCGGTCGAAGTTCCTGATGACTCTCGCCCTGCGCTGGATGGGCAATCTCGTGACCGACGAAGATCGGGACGCGGCGGCACGGATCTGGCGCTGGGCGGGACGGCGCTCGATCGCCGTTGACGCCCGTCCGCCGTTCTCCTGACAACCGAGACTCAGCCGAGCAGCCGTCCTTGCCACGCCGTGATCAGACGATGGGCGATGCTCGCCGGGCCGGGCATGCGCACCCGATCCTCCGCCAAAGCGCTCGCGAGTTCGGCACGGGAGAACCAGGCGGCCTCCTCGATCTCGACCCGGTCGATGGTGATGTCCGAGGACGCGGCGTCAGCCACAAACCCCACCATGAGCGATCTGGGGAACGGCCACGGCTGGGACCCGAAATAGCGCACTTCCCGCAACCGCACTCCGGCTTCCTCGAAGACCTCGCGGTGAACGGCGTGTTCGAGGGACTCACCGGCGTCCACGAACCCGGCCAGCACTGACATGCGTCCACGGTCCCAACTGGCCTGGCGGCCCAGCAGGAGCCGGTCGTCCGGGTCGATGACGGCGACGATCACAGCCGGATCCGTGCGAGGGAATTGCACGCGGCTGCACGCCGGACACCGACGTGTCACTCCCCCCGCGGCCGCTCGCGTACGCGCGCCACATCCGGGGCAATAGGGTTCCAGACGGTGCCAGGCGGTCAGCGCCACTGCACCGACGACGAGTTCCAGGGCAGCGCCCCCGCTCACGGCACCCAAATGCCGCAGCGAGGCCCGTGGGCCCGTGACCGGCCCCTCCGCGGTGAACCATGGAACGTTGTCGACCAGCCCGAGGAACGTGTGGATCTGCGCGTTGTAATTCCCGGAGGTGGGCACCCCCTGGGGACGACTCATGGTCTCGTCGGTGGCGACCTGTCCCTCCGCGTCGACCACCAACAACTGTGCGCCCGATCGGCACCACTGCGCGGACACCCACTCAGGGACCTTGCGCCGGTTGTCTGCCCGGTCGAGAACCGCTTCCGACCCCCAGGACTGCATGGAGCTCACCTTAACGTCCGGCGCACCAAGTCGGCCGGGTCCGGCAAACGACTCGGCCGGACGACCTCGTCCGTCCACACCAGATAGAACGCCGCGTCGACGCGGTCCTCCGGTATTCCCTCGAGCTGGGCCCAGGCGCGCCGATAAAGCGCCAGCTGTCCGGGGTCCGTGGCATCGGCACGGCCGGTCTTCCAGTCGATCACCTGCCAGTCATAGGCCGGATCGGCGCTGCGATAGATGGCATCGATCCGCCCACGCAGCGCCAGTCCGTCGATCATCAACACGAACGGCACTTCCATCCGATGCGGAACCCGCTGCCCAAAGGCTCCACGGGCGAAGCGCTCGCACAGCTTCTTGAACTCCCGGTCGTCGGCAGCCGGTTCCTCGTCGCGTTCAAGGAAGTCATCAGCATCGACCAACGGCAAGGGAGCCCCATGAGCGGCATAGTGCCGCTCGATCCACTGATGGAACCGAGTCCCGAATCGGGCTGCCGGGGAGGGCGCCTCCGGCATGGGTCGGATAAGGGTCCCGGCGAAACTTGCCGGGTCCCGGGCTGCTGTGAGCAGCCCCGTGGCGGACAACGAGTGTGGCAGAGGTACGCTGCGCCGGCCCCGACGCGCCGCACGGGCTTCCGCCAGCAGACGCTCCACATCGTCGTCCCATCCGGCAATGGTCTCGGCCTCATCGAGCAGGCCGAACTCAGCGTTGGGCAGCTCGTAGTCACCCGACGTCCGTCGTCGCTCCCGAGCAGCCGCGACCGCCAGCGCAGCATCGTGACGCCGGGCCTGCGCGTCGGGGTCCAGCGGTCTCGGCCAGACGACGGGGGCCGGGTCCACCTGAAGTGGATTGACCTGCCCCGGCTCCGGCTGGGGCGCGGTCGCGAGCACGCGGCCCTGAATCTCTGCTTCCGTCTGGATGGCGGTCAGGTAGGGCGACAGTTCCCGGGGTCTGACGGTGTCCGGACGCCATCGGTGGGCGCTGCCGATGAGGAAACGTTTGGCCCGGGTCACCGCCACATAGCCCAGGCGGTCCTCTGCGTGGCGCTGGTCCTGCTTGAGGGCCGCGGCATAAGCGGCGATCCCGTCCTTGCTGGCATCCGACACCTGGGGAATCGATTCCGCATCCCCACGCAGATCGGCCGGCACCGCGTCGGCTCGACGCAGCCAATTGTCGGTCACGCGATCCGACGGGAAGACTCCCTTCACCAGGGCGGGCAGAAAGACCATTGTCCATTCGAGCCCTTTCGCCTTGTGCACGGTGAGGAGCTTCACGGAATCGCTGTCCGAGGGGGTCGCCTGGTCGAGCCCGGTCCCCTGTTCCTCCTCGGCCTGGAGATAGGCCAGCAAGCCGCCCAGGGAGGCGTCACCGTCCACATCGACGTAATCCGCCACCGCGTCCACGAAAACCGCCAACTGGTTGCGTCGTGCGATGCGTGCGAAATGCGGCGTGGCCACGAGCTCAACATCCAGCCCGAGGGTGGCGATGACTCGTCTGGTCAGGTCGAGAACGGGTTCGTCGGCGTGCGCCCGCAGATCCGCAAGTTCGGTCGCGAATGCGGCGAACCTCTCCCGGGCCTCGGGCGAGTAGGGCAGCATGCCAGGGTCGGTGACGGCGTCCAGAAGACTGATGACCTCCGTCGGGTCGATCTCCGCGACCGCCCCTTCCAGCGCTGCCAGCAATGCGTCGCTCACCGCCTCGTCGCTGTCCCGATAACGAGCCATGTCCCGGGCGCGCTGTCCGAGCAGCGCGAGGTCCCGGGGGCCGATGCCCCACCGGGGGCCGGCCAGCAGACGCAACAGTTCTGGATTGGCAGTGACGTCATCCAGGACGCGGAGTGTGGCGACGACGTCACGGACCTCCGGCAGATTCAGCAGGCCCCCCAGCCCCACGATCTCCACGGGGACGTCCCTGCTGGTCAGTTCGCCGTAGATCCCGCCGATGTCGGCATTGCGTCGGGTCAGCACAGCGATGTCGGACCATGCCTCCACCTGTCCCTCCGTGCGGGCTCCGACCACACGATCCGCCACCCAGACGAGTTCCTCGGACCATGTGTCGAACGTTGCGGACGAGACTTCTCCGGCCGGCGCGCCGGCGGGCGCGACCAGGATGCTGTCCCCTGCGGCCTCCGCCAGGACCGGATCTCCTCGCAGTCCTGCCGCCAGTTGGTTCGCCACTTCCAGGATGCGGTGACCCGAGCGGCGGTTGACGGTGAGCGCGAAGCTCTGGGCGGGAAAACCATCCCGGCCCGGGAAATCGGTGACGAATTGCAGGATGTTGCTTGCGGCGGCCCCCCGCCAGCCATAAATGGCCTGGCACGGGTCCCCCACCGCCGTAACCGGATGACCCCGGCCATGTGCTGCGTCCGGGCCGGAGAACAGGCCCTGGAGCAGAGCCGCCTGTGCCGCTGAGGTGTCCTGGTATTCATCCAGGAGCACGACCCTGAACTGGTCACGGACCAGCACCGCGACCTCCGGGACCTGTTGAACCAGACGCGCTGCCACAGCCATCTGGTCGGCGAACTCGACCACGCCAAGGCGGTGTTTCAGCTCCTGATAATCGGCCACGAGACTCGCCAGCTCGAGTCGCTCGCCCAGCGCAGCCTGAGCACTGCGCACATCCGCATAGGGCTTCTTGGCTCGTGTGAGCGGTGCTTCCGCCCAGGCCAGCAGCCACTGTCGGGCGTGGCGATCGAGAGCGTCCCGATCGACCAGATGAGCCTGCAACTCCGCGTCCAGCTTGAGCACACGCTCCGCCAGGGTCGCCGGCCGCAGCCTCGACAACGATTCGAAGGGTCCGGCCGCGTTGGCCACCACCCTGCTGGCCAACCGATATCGCGTGGCGCCGGAGATCAACAGTTGATCTCCGTCCACTCCGATGCGCAGGCCATGCTCGGAGACGAGGCGCGCAGCGAAGGCGTCATAAGTCATCACCACCTGTTCTCCGGCTTCGTCGACACCCTCGGTATCCAGCACACCGGCCTGGATCAGAGCAGAGCGAATCCGTCCCGACAGCTCGCCGGCAGCTTTGCGGGTGAACGTCAGCCCCAGCACCTGTTCCGGTCTGACGACTCCGGTGCCAACCAGCCACACCACGCGCGCGGCCATCACCGTCGTCTTGCCCGAACCGGCACCCGCGATGATCACTCCCGGCTCCAACGGGGCCGTGATCGCATCCAGCTGCTGCTCGGAGAAGGGAATGCCGAGCGCATCGTTCAGTTCGCGCCGATCGGTGAGGCGCTTGCGGACAACGCTGGTCAGCCCGGTCATGACACGACCTCCGAACTCTTTGTGGGGCAGCTGGCCGCGAAGGAGCACCAGCGACAGGCCGGCCCGACCTTCGCGACGAACTCTTCCGCCCGCACGATTCGCACTGCCTCGGCGAGCCGTGCGTGGACCCAGGTCGGATAGGTCTCGTGGACCGACGGTGGATCCTCAAGGACATGCGGCACCTCCTGCAGGGGAGCCTGCGGGAATGCTTTGGGGAAAGGCGGATCCGCGGTCTCCTGCAGCCGCAGATAGACGAGCTCGGCGCCGGCCACTCGGCGCTCCCCGGGGGCCAGTTCATCGAAGGCTCCCGCAGAGGCGGCGAGCTGATAGACCCCCAACTGCTCGTGGGTGGCGACCGATCGTCTGTCGGGAATTGTCCGGCCAGTCTTGAAGTCAACGACGTGCAGTCCCGCGGGTGAGACCTCGAGACGGTCGACCGAACCTGTCAGGACTACCCGATCTCCTGCCACGTCGATCTGCACGGCAAAGGGCACCTCCACCCCGAGCACGGCGCGATGGTCGTGGGCCTGCGCCCAGTTCACATAGCGCTCCACCATCGACTCGGCATCCGCACGCTCGACGGCGGACAGATAGGCCGCTTCGAATCCCAGGCGGTGCCACACCATGTCGAGCTCTTCGATGAGATCCGTGGCCGGGATCCCTTCCTCGGCCGCATGTCGGATCAGGACGTGCAGGAGATCACCGGTGCCGGCTGCCGCGCGCCGCGCGGGCTCCGCTGCGGCTCGGCGACTGAGGAACCACTGCCGAGGACAGGCGAGCAGGCCGCCCAGTGCTGATCCGGAGATTCGGACGGGCTCGTGGGCCGGCAGAACCGGCACCTCAGCCGCGGTGCTGGCGCGCAATCCCCACCAGGTGGACGGGTCCGCGGCCGGCGCCAACGGCCGATCGTCGTCATCCACGGCGTCTGCCAGTCGGGCGAGGCGGATCGCTGCCGCATCGCGCAGCGTGGGGCTCGCCTCCGGGTCCACGCTGATCCTGCGCAGCTCCCCCACGAGCGCGGACAGCGTCAGCGGACGGGCCGGACGGCCCTGCATGATCCGAGGTTGCACGCCGAGATCGGTGATGAACCGCGATGGCTGGTCGCCCTCCCCCTCGGTGCCCTCCACGGCGCAGACCACCAAGTGCTCCGTCGCTCGAGTGCAGGCGACATAGAAGAGTCGTCGCTCCTCAGCGAGCCGGGCGGACACCGGAAGGGGGTCGGTCAATCCCACCCCCTGGGAGACCCCTGTCCGCCCCAAACGGTCGGCATCCAGGAGCGACCCCCGCACTCGAAGATCAGGCCAGACGCCTTCCTGGACCGATGCCACCACAACCAAGCGCCATTCCAGTCCCTTGGCGCGATGGGCAGTCATCAGCCGCACGCCGCGCCCCCGGACATCGGCCTCCCGCCGGGTGTCCGCCGGAATTTGCTGTGCTTCGACCTCAGCGAGAAACGCCCGCACACCCCGGGCCCCCACCAGCTCTTCGGCCCGGGATGCGACGTCGAACAGTCCGCACACCGCGTCAAGATCCCGGTCGGCCCGTCGGCCGCCGTCCCCGCCACGCAGTGCCTCCCGGCGCAGCCGCTCCGGCCAATCGGTCCCGGCCCAGGCCGTCCACAGCACCTCCTCGGCGGTGCCGCCCTCCGCGATCCGGCCCCGGACGGCCGAGAGCAACCCGACGAGCTCCGTCACCCGCGCCAGCTCGGGATGATCCTCGCCCACCGTGGCACGACAGTCCGCAAGCCAATCCGGCTCGGCCAGGGCCCTCCTGATCAATTCTCCGGACAGTTCCGGAAGGCCCGCACCCGCCAGCTCGGCCCGTTCCGCAGCCCGGAGGGTCCGGCCGAGCCTGCGTACGCCGAGACTGTCCAAACCCCCCAGGGGGGACACGACCAGACGGGCCGCCTGGTCAACATCCGGTCCAGCAGGTTGAAGCGCGATTTGCAGGGCGAGCAGAAGCGGACGCACAGCAGGCTCGGCCGAGAGCGCGATCTCGTCCCCGGCGACCTCGAGGGGCACACCAGCGGCGGTGAGAGCTCGCGACAGGGCCGGCAGATTGCGCCGCCCGGACCGCACCAGGACGGCCATGTCGTCCCAGGCAAAGCCATCTCGCAGGTGCGCATGCCTGAGCAATTGGGCGACTTGCTCTGCCTCGGCTCCAACGGATTCGTGGATTCGCACCTCGACCCGGCCGCGCCCTGCGCCCGGATGTGGCTGAGGGTCGCGGAAGGCTCGACGAAGCTCGGCCGGGAGCGGTCGCGCCAGCGGCAGCCGTTCGGCCACTCGCCGGGTGGCGTGGGCGATCCGGCTCCCGAAGCGCCACGTCGTCCCCAGCGCATGCACCGGGGCAGGTTCGTCCCGGGCGGTCCGGAACAGATCGGGAAAATCCAGGATGCCCCGGGCCTGCGATCCGCGGAACCCATAGATCGATTGATCCGGGTCGCCGAACGCCACGACCAACGCCCCCGGACCGGCCAGTTCGGCGACCAATTGGGTCTGCGCAACGTCGACGTCCTGATATTCGTCGAGGAAGAAGCCATCGAACTCCGCTCTCAGCGGTTCCCTGATGGCCGGATCGGTCAGGAGGATCCGGCACCGGTGCACGAGTTCGGGATAGTCCAGCACCTGTTCGAAGTCGAGAATGTCCAGGTATTCCGACATGAAGCGGCCGACTCCCGCCCACTCCGGCCGTCCGGCCTCCTCCCCCACCCGGACCAGATCCTCCGGATCGAGACCGAGCTGACGGGTCCGCGCCAGCACGGCTCGAATCTCACTCGCGAACGCCCTGGTCCCCAGCGCGCCGGCCACCGATGCGGGCCAATCGTGCTGTTGCGGATCGAGACCGGCAAGCGTCTCGCGCACGCGAAACTCCTGCTCCGGCGCCGTCAGGACCCGCCACCCCGGACCGTGATCGACCATCGGTCCGAAACGGCGCAGCAGGGCGAAACAGAACGCGTGATAGGTCATCGCCAAGGGGGTGGCCGTGGGCCGGCCGAGCCGCTGGGTGATGCGCACCCGCAGGTCAGCCGCGGCACGCCGCGAAAAGGTGAGCACGAGCGGAGTCCGCGTACGACCGGATTCCCCGGCTCTCTCAATCCTCCGCACCACAGCCTCGACCAGGGTCGTCGTCTTCCCGGTCCCTGGTCCGGCAAGCACCAGCAGCGGCCCACGCTCGTGTTCCACCACCGTTGCCTGGTCGGCGCTCAGGTCCGGAGCGGGCTGCTCCGTCCGGACCCCGCGCTGCAAGGTGAATCCCGTCATGCTTCTCCCGTTCTGCATCCTCGACCCAGCCAAGCAGACCCCTCCGACAATCTCAGCGACTCCGTCCACCGCAGCCGCCCGCTGAGAAGCTCATGAGTGCAGTTTTATAGACATGGGTGCCGGGGCGGTTCCCACAACTCGCATGTTGTGAGAGGGTTGACCCACTGTTCACGGGTTTCCGTGCGGGTGCAGCCAACCGCCCCTCGGATTGCTCAGCAGTGTGGGCCCTGCGGTTTGTCGGGTCCGGAGCAACAAGGAAGAGAAAGATATGGCACAGGGAACCGTCAAGTGGTTCAACGCCGAAAAGGGCTACGGCTTCATCGCAGTCGACGGCGGCGGACCGGATGACGACGTGTTCGTTCACTTCAGCGCGATCGAAACCACGGGCTACAAGTCTCTCGACGAGGGTCAGCGCGTGGAGTTCGAGACCACTCAGGGCCCGAAGGGCCCTCAGGCCGACAAGGTGCGGCCTCTCTGATCCACCCCGGGTCGTCCCCCGGCTGACGCCGGACCCGGGACAGAAATCCCCCTGACACAACTCACCGGCGGCTCCCTCTGCGGGGTCGCCGGTGAGTTTTTTCTTCCCTGGTACGCCCCGCGCCCCGCCCCGGGGACCATCACCGGGCTTGCGACACGCTCCTGCCGCTTCCACGATCGATCTGGATATAAAGGTGACTCACCGGTAATGTCCTGAAAATGACCGATCCCGTCCCGGCGAGCAACGGCGCGGCCGGACGCCCCACGCGGATGCCGCGCGACCAGCGGCGCCTGCAGTTGTTGGAGGTGGCCGGGGAGGTCTTCGCGGACAAGGGCTATCACAACGCGGCCATGGACGACATCGCCGAAGCCGCCGGAGTCTCCAAACCGGTCCTCTATCAACATTTCCCGTCCAAGCTTGACCTCTATCTCGCTCTCGTCGACCGGGCGAGTGAAGAGATCGTCGAGTTGGTGCGTGCGGCCATTGCAGGCTCGACCAACAACTCCGAACGGGTGAACGCCGCCTTGGGCAGCTTCTATGAGTTCGTGGCACAGGCCGGCAAGTCGTTCCGGTTCGTCTTCGAGTCCGATCTCATCGGCGATGCCCAGGTGTCCAAGCGGATCTGGAAAGCCCACCGCGATCTCGCGGAGGCCATCGGCCAGTCGATCGCCCACGACACCCGCATGCCTCCGGAGCGAGCCCGGTTGCTGGGCATTTCCCTCGTCGGACTGGCCCAGGTGGGCGCACGCTATTGGGTGGGCGAATTGCGTGACGAACTCTCGGCCCAGGAAGCGAGTGCGCTGATCTCCACTCTTGCGTGGCGTGGCGTACGCGGCTTTCCGCTCGCAGAGTGAGCTGCCGAGGTGGTTTCGCTGCTGACGAGTCGGGGGGACGCCGGGGTGGGTTCGGGTGCCCTGCCCCCGGGCGGCGGGTAGATTGACGTGTGCCAGCGGGTGTTTTCCCGCTCACTGACCGTGACCTCCACCCTGACCTGACGTGAGGACAAGATGAGCAACCAACCGCCCTTCCCGTCGTACTCTGCCGGAGGCTCCGGTGCTGCCCAGCCGGCACCACTCGCCCCACCGACCGGGATGGAGAATGTCCTCACCCTGGAGGCGCCACCGGCACCGGCGCCGGTGACCACGACCCAAGCCCCACGGATGGCCCCTCCGGTCAAGACCGAACAGGTGCCGATGCTGGATCAGAAGGTCGACGCGTTCATGTCGGCTCTCACCTCCGCACAACCGAAGTCTCCGGAGATGGAGGCGCAGGCCACCGCGGTCCGCAACATGGGGGACGCCGACATTCGCAAAGCGGCCGAGACGTCGAACCGCTTGTTGAACGCCCCGGTCAAGGCTCTCAAGGAAGGCGGGATCTCCCAGGGATCCACCATCGGTCAGACCCTTCTCCAGTTGCGGCGCACCGTGGAGGACCTCGACCCTTCCCAGGCCACCGGCACACGGAAGTTCCTCGGGATGATCCCGATGGGCGACAAGATCATCGACTATTTCCGCAAGTATCAGTCGGCCCAGTCCCACCTGAACGGGTTGCTCCATGCGCTCCAGAACGGCAAGGACGAGCTGACCAAGGACAATGTCGCGCTCAACATGGAGAAGCAGAACCTGTGGTCGACCATGGGCCGGCTCAACCAATACATCTACATCGCGGAGCGGCTGGACGCGAAGCTCGCAGCACAGATCGCCGAGATGGAGATCGCCGATCCGGACAAGGCCCAGGCACTGAGTCAGGACGTGTTGTTCTATGTCCGGCAGAAGCACCAGGATCTCCTGACGCAGCTCGCGGTGTCCATCCAGTCCTATCTGGCGATCGACATCATCATCAAGAACAACCTCGAGCTCATCAAGGGAGTCGACCGGGCGTCCACAACCACGATGTCGGCGCTCCGGACTGCCGTCATCGTGTCGCAGGCGCTGACCAACCAGAAGTTGGTCCTCGATCAGATCACCGCGCTGAACACCACGACGTCGAACATCATCGAACAGACATCGCTGGCCCTGAAGCAGAACTCGGCGGCCATCCAGAAGGGCGCCGCCGAGTCCACCCTGGGCCTGCCCCAACTGCAGAACGCGTTCCAGAACATCTATGCCACGATGGATTCGATCGATCAGTTCAAGTTGCAGGCACTCGACAACATGGCCCAGACGATCGGGGTGCTGGAGCATGAGGTCCAGAAGTCGAAGGGCTATCTCGAGCGCGTCTCGCAGCAGGACCAGCGACTGGCCTCGGGCTCGATGAATTTCGAGGGCGCCCCACCACAAACCGATCAGCGCACCACGTGGCGCTGACCCGCGGCACCGCTGAAACGCAGGACGACACACCGGACAGGCACACATGGGATTTCTCGACTGGGTGCGTGGGGTCAACGAGAAGTTGGAGCCCCAGGGAGCGGCCACGGCCCCCTCGGTCCCGACCGAGCACGACATCCTCAACGCGCTCGATCGCACCGAACAGCTCGCCCATGACGCCAAGCTGCACCCGTTCGTGCTCGCCCGGGTCAATCGGGTATCCCGCATGATTCGCGACACGCTGCCCCGGATGAAGTCGGTCGGGCTTGGCAGCTCGGACAGCTACGCGGTGATGGCCACCGCGACGGACTACCTGCCGGAAGCTCTCGGTGGCTATCTCCGATTGCCGCGGGACTGGGCGGACAGCCGTCCGATCGACAGGGGCAAGACCTCCCTGATGCTGTTGATAGACCAGCTCGATCTCCTGGGCGCCACGATGGACAAGATCTTCGACGCCGTGGCCCGCGCCGATGCTGATGCCCTGATCGCCCACGGACGCTTCCTGACCGCCAGGTTCGGTCATGAGTCCACCGGTGGGGAACTGGATCTGCAGGCGGGGGCCCGCTCGATCACTCCCGCCGGACCCGGCGCGGGGCAGGGGCCGGTGACGCCACCGGCTGGTCCGGTGAATCCCCTTGATCTGCCCTGACTGTCCGACGCCTGCTCCCGAAACTCTCCCACCCCCACCTGTTGTGAGCCTGGAGGCCTGACGATGACCGACTTTCCCCCGAACCCCGATCAGCCGACCGGTTCCCTGCGTGAGGTGCTCGACCGCCTGACCGTGGTCGCCGACGCGGTGGGGCTCGACCCGGCCGCTGCCCGCACGGAAGGGCTGGCTCTCGCAGCCGCAGTCGCGGAGGCCGGCAAGCAGGCGTTCGTCGACTGGGCGGAGCAAGCCGGTGAGGAGCCCAGCGCCGAACGGTTCATGACGATGGCCCAGCACGGGCGGCGCTGGCGGGGTGCCCCGACAACCCTGTTGCAGGAGTTGGTGCAGACCCGCCCCGCGCAGGCGCCGGCGTACGCCAAGGTGCTGGCCGACGTCTGCACCGCAGCGTGCGCGCTGGGCCAGCCCAACCCTCGGGTGGCCGGAAACGCTCAGGCGGCGGCCGCAGCCCAGCTGTCCGCAGCCGGGCCCATCGGTGCCGTTCCGCCGAGCGCATCCACCCCGACGGACGAGCCCTCGAACATTCCGCCCGCGGAGCCTCCGTTGAGCGGTGACGTGCTGGCGGGATCCGGGCCCGCCGCCGCACCTCCGCTCACCGACCGCGCGCAGGACTTTGCCGCGCACACCGGGCAACGCGCCCAGGAGTTCGCGCGGCAGGCTCCCGAGGTCCTCCGCAATGTCCTCGGTCAACTGCAGCAGAGCGTACGCCGACAGCAGGCGGACCTTCAGCAGCAGTGGCCCGGCTCCAGCCTGGACCTCGATGCGGACATGCCGCTCGGCCCCGGTGCCTTCCCCGGGTTGCCCGGCGGCGCTCCCCTGCCGCGGGATCCTGACGCCGATCGGTCCCGCGGCGCGTACCCCGCCGACCCCTACGACGCCGGCACCCCGACCCAGCCGGTCGATCATCCCGGAGCGCCGCTGGCAACCCAGGCAGCGGAGCCCACCACGGCACCCGAACCCGACGAACCCGAACCCCGCAGCCTGGAGGAGCTCCTCGCCGAACTGGACGGTCTCATCGGTCTCACCCGGGTGAAGGACGAGATCCACAAGCAATCGGCGCTCCTGCGGGTGGAGGCGCTGCGGACCAAGGAGGGGCTTCGCAGCCCGACAGTGACGCGCCACCTGGTGTTCGTCGGCAATCCGGGCACCGGCAAGACGACGGTCGCCCGCCTGGTGGCGGGGATCTATCGCGCGCTCGGTCTGTTGTCGAAGGGCCAACTGGTCGAGGTCGACCGGTCCGAGCTCGTGGCCGGATATCTCGGCCAGACCGCGATCAAGACCGCCGAGGTGGTGAAGTCCGCCGAGGGCGGCGTCCTGTTCATCGATGAGGCCTACTCATTGTCGGGTGATCAATACGGGACCGAGGCGATCAACACCCTGGTCAAGGAGATGGAGGACAAACGCGACGATCTCGTCGTGATCGTGGCCGGCTATCCCGCGCCGATGGCGGTCTTCATCGCGGAGAATCCCGGCTTGACGTCGCGGTTCCGCACCACCATCGGGTTCGAGGACTACACGGACGAAGAGCTGGTGGAGATCTTCACCGACATGGTCAACAAGGCCGACTACGACGCGGCGGAGGAGACCATCGATCGCTTCCGGGAGATCCTGGGTCAGCAGGTGCGGGATTCGACGTTCGGCAACGGCCGCTTCGCCCGGAACTGCCTCGAGGCGGCGATCGGCGCGCATGCCTGGCGTCTGCGGGATGTCGACGAGCCCTCACTGGTCGAGTTGCGGGTGCTGGTGCCGGAGGATCTCGAATCGATGGACAACGACGACGATGACGACCTCCCCGACCTCTCGCTTCTTCAGCCACCCTCGGGGCTGCCCCTGATCGCGCCGGACGATTTCGATGACGTGGACGATCCCGTGGATTTTCCTCTCGGGTCGGAGGAGGGCGACGCCGACACGAGTGAGGCCCCGTCCGAGGACACCTGATGGCCGCCACCCCATCGAAGCCCCAGGCCGCGTCGGCTGCTCCCACGGCCGGGAGACGTGGCACGCCGTCTGGGACCGTCGCCCGGAAACGCCCCGGTCAGGTGCCGGCCGGTCCTCCGATCGCCCGTCCGGAGACGCCCACCACGCCCACCCCGAAACTCCTGCGTGCTTGGTTCACGTTCACGCTGCTCTCCCTCATCGCTTTCACGGTCCTCGGGGTGCTGTCGCTGACGAACGCGCGCAGTGCCCTGGCCGGAGCGGGGGAATCGATCGGCCAGCTGAGCCGGGTCGAACAGGTCCGGACCGATGTCCTGCGCGCGGATGCTGCCGCGGCACACGAACTGCTGACCGGCCAGGACGGCGACTACGGCGACACCGTGGCGGAGGCGCGAGCGACTCTGGTCGAGGCAGCAGCCCACTCGCCGAGCGACGCCTCCAGCCTCGCGGAGGTCAATCGCGAGCTCGACGCCTACACCGCCAAATTGGAGGAGGCTCGGCTCGGTCGGGGCACCCCGGCCGGAGAGGAGGCTCTCGTGGCTGCCGCAGCGATGCTGCGGACACAGGTGCTCCCTCCGCTCAACACCCTCGTCGAGACCAACTCCGGCCACGTCGACGCCAGCACCGCAGGAGTCTCCCGCGTACCGCTGGCACTGTCCGGCATTCTGGCCCTGGCCGGGCTGGTCGGCACCGCGCTGACGCTGAGCATTCGGTTCCGGCGTCTCGTCAATCTGGGCATCACTGCGGCGATCCTGTTAGTGGCGGCGTCATGGGCGATCGGGTTGTCCGCGCTGACGACCGCCGATACCCAGGCGCAGCAGGTGGTGCACAACGAGATCGTCACGTTCCAGGAGAGCGCGGCTGCCCGGGGTTCCGCCTATGACGCCCGTGCCCAGGAGGCTCTCGCGCTCATCCAGCGGCGCACCGATCCGGCCGCGGACCAGCCGTGGTCGAATGCAGCCGACCGGACCCGGACGGCGCTGGAGCGGATTCCCACGACAGCGGCCTATGACCTCCACGTTGCCTGGGACCGCTATGTGGAGGCACATGGGGACCTCCGCGTCCTGGCGACCCAGGGCGAGTGGGATGAGGCCCAGCGCCAGATCGTGCAGGACACCGGACCGGCGGCCGGCGGCCGATTCGTGACCTTCGACACCGCCGTCACCGACGCCATGACCAATTCCTCGACCCAGTCGAGGATGTTGATCACATCGCTGGCCTCGAGCGTGACACTGAGCACGTTGGTGATCGGTTTCGGCGGCCTCGTCGCGATCCTGTGCAGTTGGGCGGGTGTCCGGCCTCGACTGCAGGAGTACGCATGACGCTGCCGAACATCCAACCGTCGATCACTGTCCCCCGCGCCCACTACGGTGGACAACCATGACCACCCCACCCTCCCCGCGCGCCCGAGCCGTCGTTGCCCCAGCCGCTCCGGGACGCCTCGGTGTCCCGCTCCATCCGGAACAGGCGCGGCGCTACCTGGGGGAAATGATCACCTGGGTGGATGGCCGGCGACGCGAGCTGGATCTGTTGGACGCCGCCGTGCTGAAGTCGCCCCACCGCGCTCAGCTCACGCGCGACATGATGCTGTCCCTCGCACTGTGGAAGGCGGTCAAGGACAGGCTTGATCTGCTGCTGGCCACCTGGGACTCGGGTCGGGTCGGGCTGACCGAACGGGAGCGCATGGCGGCTCTGATCTGGGGTCGCCTCGACGCCACCCTCGACCCGTCGCTGCTGGCCGCCGATGCCAACCGCGATGCCGGAAGTCCACTCGGCACCGATGGACTGTCCGTGTCGCTGCCGGAAGCCTGCCGATTGGCGGACGCAATGGCCGCCCAGCTCCGGACCCGGTTGAAGCTCGACCCCGATGCCGACCAGGTCACCGCTCGGCTGCGCGATCTGCGGGCGCAGATTGAACGCATCCGGGACCAAGTGGCGCTGGAACCGGCCGGCCTGCGGAACGAACCCGAGGCCAAACTTTCCGAGTTGGCCCAGCGCGTGAACAACATGGTCCAACGGCTCGACCGTGGCGGAGACATCGGCGGAATGATCGGCCCCGCCGAGATCGAGGCGGCCCGGTTCGAACGTGATCTGATCGTGGGTGGGGTCGAGCGCAGGGAGGCGCGCGGCCTGGTCGACAAGGCCAGGGAGCTGCGTGATGATCTCGAGTCGCGTCAGGCTGCGATGGAGCAGTTGGTGACCCAATGCGTACGCCGGGTCGTTCCCGCACCACGCTATGCCGTCCCTGACCCGGAAGCGCTGGGCCCGCTCCCGAACACCCGTCCGGAGCTGGAGGACTATCTCGAGAAGCTGCACCGGGTGGGCCGGGCGATGCAGGTGGTGCAGGACGCCTATACGCAGGCGCTGCAACAGCACGAGGACTTGGTGGACAGGCTGGCGGGGCAACGGTCCAGGGCCGTCCGGCTTGGATTCGGCAGCAACGCGGACCTGACCGCGCTGGATGCACTGGCCACCGACATTCTCACCAGGCGCCCTTCGCCGGTGCCGTTGGCCACCGAGCTGGTGGAGGCCTATGAGGTCTTCGTCCAGTGGCTGGCGAGTCAACCCAAGGAGCAGGCGGAGTGAAGTGTGCTCAGCCGGGATGCGTCGGCTCCATCGCAGATGGCTATTGCGACATTTGTGGCATGCCGGCCGGCGCCCTGCGCGCGGACAACCCGCCAGGCTCGGCGGCCACGCGCGCACCCACTGTTGCGGCGGCGAAACCGACACTGAACGCCCGTCCCGGCGCCCGCCCCTCGTCCGCTGCCACCGGACGTTGTCCCATGCCGGGGTGTGGCGGGGAGATCCGGGACGGCTATTGCGACATCTGCGGGTCTCCGCCGGATGCGGCCGCCCCGCCGGAGGACGCCGATGCCGGCCTGACCACGCTGACCACCATCTCGACCCGCCTCGGTTCGGCTGCGCTCGGCAGCCAGCTCGCAGCGGGGCGCAGCACGACTCGACGGACAACGTCAGCGGCCCAGCGCACGCGAGGGGCACGGATCGGCGCCGGGCTCACTCGGGTGCCACCCGCACCGGCGGTCGATCCGAGGCAGGCGGTCCTGGCCAATCCGGTCGTGCCGGAACACAAGCGTGCCTGTCCGAGCTGCAGCGCACCGGTTGGTCGGTCCCGACAAGGCCTGCCCGGTCGCACAACCGGGTTCTGTGCCAAGTGTCGCAACCCCTTCTCCTTCGATCCGAAGCTGGGCGCGGGCGACGTGGTGGCCGGCCAATACGAGGTGGCGGGATGTCTCGCCCACGGTGGTCTCGGCTGGATCTACCTCGCCCAGGACCTCAACGTCTCCCGACGCTGGGTCGTCCTCAAGGGCCTGCTCAACTCCGGTGATGCCGACGCGAACGCCGCAGCGATTGCGGAACAGCAGTTCCTCGCCCAGGTCACCCATCCCCTGATCGTCGAGATCCACAACTTCGTGAGCCACGAGGGATCGGGCTACATCGTCATGGAGTTCGTCGGTGGCCGCTCCCTCAAACAACTGTTGCAGGATCGCATGGCCAAGAACGGGGGCGTCTACGACCCGCTCCCCGTCGACCAGGCGATCGCCTATCTCGTGGAATTGTTGCCCGCCTTCCAATACCTCCACGATCAGGGCCTGATCTATTGCGACTTCAAGCCGGACAACGTCATTCAGGTGGGGGATGGGCTGAAGCTCATCGACCTCGGTGGCGTGCGCAGGGCCGATGATCAGGACTCCGCGATCTACGGCACGGTCGGTTATCAGGCTCCTGAAGTGGTCACCCAGGGGGTGAGTCCGCAGTCGGACATCTTCACCATCGGACGGACGCTGATGGTGCTCTGTGCGGAATTCCGGGGCTATCAGACGACCTTCGAGTTCACTTTTCCCCCGGCGGAGAAGACGCCGCTGTTCCAGCAGAACGACTCCTTCTATCGCCTTCTGCAACGGTGCTGTGCCCCGGATCCGGCAGACCGTTTCACAACGGCCGATGAGTTGCGCATGCAGTTGCTCGGCGTGCTGCGGGAAACGGTTGCCAGGCGTACGCGCGGCACGGCGCTGACGTCTGCCGCTTCCGTGTTGTTCGAGTCCCCGTCCGTGGTGGGCAGCAGCCTGGACTGGGCGTCACTCCCCCGGCTGCGGGCGGATTCGCACGATCCCCAACACGGCTGGCTCAGCAACGTCTCCGTCGATGACCCCCGCGAACGCCTGAAAGTGCTCGGCAACGCCCCCGCCCGCAGTGCGGAAGTCGTGCTGGCGAAGTGCCGGGCCTTGCTGGAGATCGGCGGCCGGACCGCCGCAATCGATGAGTTGGCGAAACAACTGCTGACCGACGACCCCTGGGAGTGGCGTGCTGTGTGGGCACAGGGCCTCGCTGCGCTGCAACACGAGGATTGGGGCGCCGCCCAGGCTGCTTTCAACGCCGTCTATGGACAACTACCCGGCGAGTTGGCCCCCAAGTTGGCCCTCGCCCTGGCGTGTGAGCACGGTGGCGAGTCGGCGATCGCGGAGGGCTTGTACGCCACCTGTGTCGCCACGGACGCCAACTATGTGAGCCCGGCGGCGTTCGGGCTGGCGCGCATCCGGGCCCACAAGGGCGACCTCGACGGCGCGGTGGCGGCGCTGGACCGGGTGCCGACCACATCCCGGGGGTACGCCGAGTCGCGGCGGCTGCGGGCCCGCCACTTGCTCACGCTGGGTGCTGGTTTGAAGGAGCTCGACGAAGCGATGAGGTCGGTGCGCGGAGTCAGGATGGATGCTCCCCAGGCGGAGGAGTTCACCGTGCACATCCTGGAGCGAGCGCTGGGCGAGGTTCGGGCCCATGGGCCGCGCCGCAACGCCACGGTCGGCGAACATCCGGCGACCGAGGATGCTTTGCGCGCCGCGCTTGCGGACGCCTATCGGGCCCTGGCCCAACACAAGCCCGAATCCCGTGTGGAGTTGATCGATCGCGCCAACCGGCTGAGGAAATGGAGTCTGCTGTGAGTGAGCAATTCGGATCCGTCGTCGGACGCGACCACCCGGATGACAAGGGCGCGACTGCCGTGCCGCTGCGGCCCGACAATGTCCATTGCCCCTCGTGCGGGGCCCCTGTCGCCGCTTGGGAGGCCTTCTGTGAGGGGTGCGGAACACAGTTGACCCCCACCGAGGAACGGCCGACGGAAGTGGTTGCCGACGAGCTGCCGGTCTCGCGGGTCCTGCACAGTCCCGGTGACGACCCGGACGCGGATGGTTCGCCGCGGCCCTGCCTGGAGTGCGGCGGACGGATCGATGCTGACGGCTATTGCGAACAATGTGGCGCCAAGGCCCCCTCGGAACGCGATCATTTCGCCGAAAGCCCGGCCAACTGGGTGGGCGGCATGTGCGACCGCGGCCTGCGTCACCACCGCAACGAGGACGCCATGGCACTGTCCGCCGATGCGGCACCGGGCAGCCATGCGGTCCTGGTGGTGTGCGATGGAGTCTCCTCGTCGGACGACTCCCACCTCGCTTCGTTGGCGGCCGCACGCGCCGCGCGGGGCGTACTCGTCGCACAACATCCCCGGGGCATGGCCGTGCCGGAGTCGCAGATCCAAGCTCTGCGGACAACGTTCGTGGAGGCCTTCCGCACCGCAAACGACGCTGTCGTCGCAGGCACCGAGGCCAGCAGCACCAATGCACCCTCCTGCACGATCGCGGCCGCTGAAGTGGACGGGGATCTCATCGTGTGGGGCAACATCGGTGACTCGCGCGTCTATTGGATGGCCGACACCGGTGACTCCCTGCAGCTCAGCGTCGACGACTCCATGGCCCAGTTGAGGATGGCTGCCGGCATGTCCCGCGAGGAGGCGGAGAGCGGGCCCGGTTCCCACGCGATCACCCGTTGGCTCGGTCTGGACGCACCCGATGTGGAACCGACCTTCGGGCACCTCCAGCGTCCCGGCAACGGCTGGCTCCTCGTCTGTTCCGATGGACTGTGGAACTACGCCTCCGACCCCGAGGACCTCGAGCTCGTGTTCGCGCGGATCCTCCTCGACAATCCGGCCGCCAAGGACCCGACCCTGTTGGCGAGAGACCTCGTGCGCTGGGCGAACGCACAGGGCGGCAAGGACAACATCACCGTGGCGCTGGCCCGATTCGGACCGCTGGATGGCTTCCCCGGACAGGCACTCGCCTCCGGGGAGACGCCGATCGAACCGGAAGCCTCGACCCCGACCGTGCATACTGTCCCAGTGAACACGACATCACGCATCGACTGACGCAGGGAGAAGAGCAGGACCATGGCAGATTTCACTTCGGCCGTCTATCAGAACGAATTCCTCCCCGATGGCGGCACCGATGTCAACGCGATCGTCACGGTGAGCTGCTCCGGCGCAGGCACGGCCGGTCAGAGCGGCGGCGGCGCCGGGGAGATCATCATCGTGGACACGTCCGGTTCCATGGGCGAGAGCAACATGGAGGCCGCCAAGAACGCGGCGATCGTGGCGCTCGACCACATCGTCGACGGGACGTGGTTCGCCGTCGTCGCCGGCAACCATCAGGCCTATCTGGCCTATCCGGTCACCCGGGGCGGACAGGGCATGGTCCGCATGGACTCCTCCACCCGCTTCCAGGCTGCACAGGCCATCCGCTATTTCCATTCCGATGGTGGCACCGCCATCGGGTCCTGGCTGAATCTGACCCGGGCCCTGTTCAATTCGATCCCGGGCCTCACCCAACGCCACGCGATCCTGTTGACGGACGGCGAGAACCACAACGAGACGCCACAGCAGCTGGACGCTGCCATCCAGGCGTCCATCGGCCAGTTCCAGTGTGACTGCCGCGGGATCGGCGTCGACTGGAAGGTCTCCGAGATTCGTCGAGTGGCCCAGGCCCTCCTCGGAACGGTCGATATCATCCCCCACCCGACCCAGATGGGCGCGGTCTTCGCCGAGCTGATGCAGAAGTCGATGGGCCGCGGGGTCGCCGAGGCGGAGCTGCGGGTCTGGGCGCCCCAGGGCGCGCAGGTGATGTTCGTACGCCAGGTCTCCCCCACGGTCGAAGACCTCACCAACCGTTCCCGCCAGGTCAACCCGCTCACCCGCGGCTATCCGACCGGAGCCTGGGGCGACGAGTCCCGCGACTATCACGTCGCGATCCGCCTCCCCGCGAAAGCTGTCGGCCAGGAGCAGCTGGCGGCCCGCGTACAGCTCTCGGTGCGTGACGAGGTCGTGACGCAGGGCCTGGTCAAGGCGAAGTGGTCATCCGATGGCACCCTCACGACGCGGATCAATCCAGCCGTGGCGCACTACACGGGCCAGACCGAGCTGGCCGAGGCGATCCAGCAGGGGCTGGCGGCCAAAGCTGCAGGTGACGACGCCACCGCAACGACGAAGCTCGGCCGGGCGGTCCAACTGGCCGCGGAAACCGGCAACGATGAAGCGACCGCAAAACTGCGGAAGGTCGTCGATGTGCAGGACGTCGAAACGGGTACGGTCAGGTTGAAGAAAGCCGTCGACAAGGCGGACGAGATGGCCCTCGACACCGCCTCCACCAAGACCACCAGGATCCGAGGCTGACAATGGCAGCTGCCACCTGCCCCAACGGGCACCCCAGCGAATCGACCGACTATTGCGACACCTGTGGGTCGCCGATCGGGTCCGTCGGTGCCGCGCCGGCGAAAGCAGCCCCCGCGCCGGCGGACCAACCGAAGCCGATCGGTGTGGTCTGCCCCAACTGTGCGGTGATGAATGCCCCCGGAGCGCTGTTCTGCGAAGCGTGTGGATACGACTACACCACCGGCACGATGCCGAGGCCACCCGAGCCGTCGATCCTCGATCTGGATACTCCGCTGCCGGACGCGGACACACCCGACCAGCTCGCCGGGACCTCTGCTCAACCGTCGCCTCCGGACGCTTCACCCACACCGGAAGGCGATGCAGCGCCGTCCGCCGAGGGACCTGACGTCACCCCAACGGCACCGCCCGCGCCCCCGATGCCTTCGCCGCCGGCTTCTGCACTGGATGCCCCGACAGGCGGTCGGTGGGCTTCCCCGGCTGCCGATCTCGACGAGGCCACCGAATCGTTCGAATGGGTCCTGGAGATCTGGGTCGACCCGGAGTGGTATTCGCTGCAGGAGAGCCCTGACCCGATGCCATCACCGGGGTTGCCGGAGATCGTTCCTCTGCGCAAACGCTCACTGCTGATCGGGCGTCCCTCCCGCAGCCGCAATATCCGCCCGGACGTCGACTGCGAACCGGACACCGGCATCAGCCGGCGCCAGGCCCAGCTGACAACCGACGGCACCCGGTGGTTCATCGAGGACTTGGGCTCCGCCAACGGCACGTTCGTGGCCGATGCCTCGGGTGGCATGCCGAACACGCCGATCCCCACGGGCCGCCGTCGCGAACTGTCCGGCGACGAGCGGATCTTCCTCGGTGCGTGGACGCGACTGGTCCTGCGTCGTGCGACGCCCGAGGAGCAGGAAACGTACGCAAGCACCTGACCAACTTTGCTGCGTACCCCGGCCCTCTGCGAGAAAGGCTGACCGGACACAGTCAGCTGCAGGAGATCTGCCTCTAAACTCGCGGGCGTGACGTCTCGATCCTGGGTTCGTGTGGCGTTGGCGCTGGCCACGATCGGTTGGGGCGCCAACCAGTTCGCGTCGACGCTGCTGGTCTATCGGCAGGTGGACGGGCTGAGCGACTCCAGCGTCACCTTGATGTTCGCCGCCTATGTCGTTGGACTCATGCCGGCCCTGCTCGGCGCTGCTTGGCTCTCGGCCCATCACGGCTTGCGTCCGATCGTCCGACTGGCGCTGGTGCTGGCCGGACTGGCGAGCGGTCTGCTCATTCTCGGCGCGGATCAGATCTGGGCACTGTACGCAGGGCGGGTCGTGGCCGGCATCGCGACGGGCACCGCCATGGGCGCGGGGACTGCCTGGATCAAGGAGCTCTCCGCGGGCGCGCCCCTCGGCACCGGGGCTCGTCGGGCGACCATCGCTCTGTCCGCGGGCTTCGGCGGGGGCCCCCTCGTGGCCGGGCTGGTCGCCGACCTGGCACCCGCTCCCCAGGTCACGCCCTATCTGCTGCACGTGGCAGCGACGGCAGTCACGCTCGTGTTCGCCTGGACTGCTCCGGAGCCGCCGCGCGTGGACCAGGCGACCCCGACGGTCGGCGCGGTCGCGCGCGCCGTCGCCCAGCCCTGGTTCCTCCTCCGCGTCGCACCGGCTGCACCCTGGGTGTTCGGTGCTCCGACCATCGCCTTCGTCGTCCTGCCGACGCGCTTGGCGGGCGATCTCACCATCGCGCCCTATTTGCTCACCGGCTTCATCGCGGGTGCCACGCTGCTGACCGGCGTCCTCGTCCAGGCACCCGTGCGTCGATTCGAGGCAGCACGTCCCGGCCAGAGCGTCATGCTCGGTCTGGTCCTGCTCCTCATCGGGCTCGGCCTCGCCATGGCTGCGCTGGCACTGGACACGGTCTGGCTGATGTTGCTGACGACACCTGTGTTGGGAGCCACCTATGGCACGCTCATGGTGGCCGGTCTGCGCGAGGTCGAACGCAACGTCCCCTCCCCCCTGCTGGCCCCGGGGGTGGCCGTCTTCTATTGCGTCACCTATCTGGGCTTCTTCGTGCCCTGGCTGCTGTCGCTCTTCCCGCGTACGCCGGGCTGGGTGCTCCTCGGCGTGGGCTTGCTGATCGCGGCGGTCGGTCTGCTGGTCGTTCGGCCCGGCCGGCGACACCGGACGGCCACCGTCTGATCCGGACCGGGCCTGCGCCGTCGGCGAACAGGTTCGGAAACGCTTCCGGCGTTGTGGCACGGTGGGAGTCGCACGCGGACACCGTCCGCCATCCAAGGAGGAACTGTGGAAGTCAAAGTCGGGATCCAGCACATCAACCGCGAACTCACCGTCGAAACCGATGAGACCGCCACCGAGGTCTCCGAGGCCTTCAAGAAGGCCATGGCGGACGACGGCCTGCTGACGCTCACCGACAACAAGGGCGGCACCACGATCATCCGGGCGGCAACGATTGCCTATCTCGATCTTGGCAAGGAACACGCTCGCCGCGTCGGGTTCGGCGACATCTGAGGTGCATCGCTTCCTGCGGCGCTGGGGCATCTCGCTGGCTCTGCTCGCCCTGATTGCGCTCTATGTCGCGCTCAAGGTGGCGCTGCAGGAATCCGAAGGGCTCGTGTGGGCCGGGATCCTGCTGCCGGCGGCGTTCGTGTTCTCGCCTCTCATGTTCCCCCGTCCACGCGCCACGCGCGCTCAGGCGCTGGCGGCACCCGACCGGGTCGCGATCTATTTCAAGCCGGGTGACTTCTTCTGCATCCGCCTGCGGCTGGCGCTGGGCGGCATCGCCAGGAAGGCCCTGTGGATCGATGCGATCGCCGACCCGGAAGCCGAGGAATGGATGCGGGAGGTCAACCGGGGCGACCTGTTGACGCCCACTGTGGTGATCGGTGAGGAGCTGAAGCGCAACCCCGATCCGCACTGGGTCGGACGGCATCTCCTGCCGCCGGATGCCGCTGAAGCCAGCGACTAACTGGCGAGCCCCAGCCGGTCCATCCGGAGGGCGTGATTCTCCACGAGTCTGGTCAGCATCCGCCCGATCATGGCGAGGTCCATGCCGGAGCGATTGACGGTCCCGCTGATGAGGCCGGTGAGGGCACTCCGTTCGCTGGCGACCCGCTGGGCTTGGGTCAACGCCTCCCCCACCAGCCGGCGTCCCCACAGGGCGAGTCGGCCGCCGACGGCGGGCTCGTCGGCGATGGCTTGGCGCACCCGGCCGACGATGTAGTCGGTTTGCCGGTCCGTCGTGAGCACCTCGTCGACGAGCGCCCGGGTGTTGGCATCGACATAGGCTGCGATCTCGCGATAGAAGTCCGCGGCGAATCCGTCCCCCACGTAGGCCGACACCAGAGTCTCCAGCCAGATCTTGGGCTGTGCCCTCTCGTGATAGTCGTCGAAGGCCCGGTGGAAGGGTTCCATCGCGTCGAGCACGTCGACATCGAAGGTCCAGAGGTGATCGCGTACGGCCTCGAAATTGCGGAACTGGACGACCGCCATGGAGGAAGTCATGACCTGATCCGCGAGCGTGGGGGCTGTTGCCGCGTCATCGGCCAAGCGCTGAAAGGCGGTCAAGCCGCCATAGGCAAGGATTCCGAGAAGATCCACCACTCCGGCGCGATAGGCCGCGTCCTCCGGGTGCGTTTCCGCGGGAATCGAACCGACGATTTCGTCCATGGGAGTCAGGGTAGCTAGACTTTGTCCAAGTGGTCGCGCTCGCGGCGCGCCCGATTCCTGGCCAGGAGCCACATCTGGTGGCCCGCGCAACCCGCGGAGGGTCCGCCATAGTGGCCGGTCGACGCTAGACATCAGCCGGGAACGAATGATTCGTGCCGTGTCGGCACGGATCCGAACTGCCTCCGGGTCCTGACGGGTCCGGGACCTGACGAATGGACATTCTCCTGACCACCAACGAAATCACCACCACCGAGCGTGACGAAGCGGATCTGACCGACGTCGTAGTCACCGAAATCGTCACCGATGACGAACCTGTTGAGGACGACACCACGACCTTCGCCGATCTGGGGGTGCTTCCCGAGATCTGTGCGGCCCTCGCCGACGTCGGCATCACACATCCTTTCCCCATCCAGACCATGTCGATCCCGATCGCGCTGGCCGGGACGGACATGATCGGACAGGCGCGCACCGGCACCGGCAAGACGCTGGCCTTCGGCATCTCCCTCCTCCAGCGCATCACCGTCGACAACGAGCACGGTGTTGCACCGCAGGCCCTCGTGGTCGCACCGACTCGGGAGCTGGCGCTCCAGGTCGCCAAGGATCTCCGGGTGGCGTCGGCCGTCCGCAAGGCGCGCGTCCTGACCGTGTATGGCGGAGTCGGCTACGACCCGCAGCTCGATGCGCTGGCCGCGGGTGTGGACGTCGTGGTCGGTACGCCGGGGCGGCTCCTGGATCTCATGGATCGGGGCGCCCTTGATCTGCGCCACCTGAAGGTGCTCGTGCTGGACGAGGCCGACGAGATGCTCGACCTCGGCTTCCTTCCCGACGTCGAACGGCTCATCGCCCACAGCCCTGCGTCCCGCCAGACGCTGCTGTTCTCGGCAACCATGCCGTCAGCGATCGCATCGCTCGCACGCACGCACCTGACCCAACCGGTCAACATTCGCGCGGAACACCACGACGAGTCCTCGACCGTTCCGCTGACGACCCAGCACGTCTATCAGGCCCACGATCTCGACAAGCCCGAGATCGTCGGCCGGGTGCTCCAGGCCACCGACGTGGAAAAGGTCATGATCTTCTGCCGCACCAAGCGCGCCGCCCAACGGCTCGCCGATGACCTCGTCGATCGTGGCTTCGCCGGTTCGGCGATTCATGGCGACCTCCGGCAGGAGGCCCGCGAACGCGCTCTCAAGCGGTTCCGCGAGGGCAAGGTCCAGGTCCTCGTGGCAACCGACGTCGCCGCTCGCGGCATCGACGTGTCGGGCGTCAGCCACGTCATCAACTACGAGTGCCCGGATGACGACAAGACCTATGTGCACCGCATCGGTCGCACCGGTCGAGCCGGCGCCTCGGGCGTCGCGATCACGCTGGTCGATTGGCAGGACCTCACCCGCTGGAAGGTGATCAACAAGACGCTCGATCTCGACTTCGAGGACCCCGCAGAGACCTATTCCACGTCTCCCCATCTGTTCGAGGAACTCTCCATCCCCGAGGGCACCAAGGGTCGGTTGAAGGAGGCGACGGAGAAGCGGGAGGAAGCGCAGGAACGTCCCCGTCGTCCCCGCCCCGCCCGCACGCGCTCCCGTCGGCGTACGCGGAACGGTCAGCCCGTGGAGTCCACCCGCACGGCCACCACCGAACCGGCCACCGAGACGAAAGGCCCGAAGAGCGCCGCCTCCGGCAACGCTGAGGACACCACGAGCGGTGACGCACCGCGGCCCCGTCGTCGGCGTCGTCGCAGCCGGGGCAAAGGCGGCGAGGACAAGGTCAGCGAGTCGAACGACTAGCCAACCGGCGCAGCAACTCTGCGTACACGGGCGGGGCCGTCAGATTGCAGCCCAACTGCATCGTCGGCTTGCCCGCCCCATGGTGATCGCTGGCCCCGGTGCCCAACACGTCCAGGGCATCGGCCAGCGCCCGCAACCGCGCCCGATCAGCCTCATCGTGGTCCTCGTGGTCGACCTCGAAGCCGTCGAGCCCACGGGTGCGCACCAACTCGGTGAGGACGTCCTCCGTGAGGACCTCGCGGCTGCTCCGTCCCCACGGATGGGCAATGATCGCCAGCCCTCCGGCGGCGTGGATCAACTCGATCCCGGCATGGAGGTCGACGTAGTAGCGCGGGACGTAGGCCGGCCCATCGTCCGCGAGGAAGTCCCGGAACGCCTGGTCCCGCGAGGCCACATGGCCACGGGCCACCATGGCGTCCGCGACGTGCGGCCGTCCGATGGACGGTGCCTCACCGACCTGGGCCATCACCTCCGCCTCCGTCACCGGCACCCCCAGCTCACCCAGGCGCTCGAGCATCAGGGCGAGCCGGTCCGTGCGCCCGGCGCGCACGAGCGCCATCTCCTCGAGCAGGTCCGCGTTCTCGGGGTCCATGCCATAGGCCAACAGATGCACCGACTTGCCCTGGAACTCGCACGAGAGTTCCATGCCCTCGAGCAACTCGATCCCCTCCCTCCGGGCCGCCAGACGCACCGCGGGCAGATGGTCGAACGTGTCGTGGTCCGTCACCCCCAACACGTCCAGCCCGATGGCTCGGGCGAGCGCCAACAGTTCGTCCGGAGTGTCGGTGCCATCCGAGACCGTGGTGTGACTGTGCAGGTCGATCCGCATGCGCGTGTCCTCTCGTGCGTGGGGTGACGCGCGCTCAGCCTAATCGCAGCTACTGACAACCAGCCCGGAACGCTGCGGGACTCGGCCGGTACCCCTCACCATCGGTGTTGTCCGAAACCGGCATGATGGGCCTTATGGAGATCAACACAAGCCTCGATTTTCCCGCCGACCCCGGAACCGTGTTCGACATGATGACCAATCAGGACTTCCTCGCCGAGGTCGCGAAGGAAGCCGGTGCACTGGAGCACACCGTGCGGGTCGACGGAATGACCACGTCGAGCGAGCGCGTCCTCGCCGCACCGGATGCCGCCAAGAAGTTCACCGGTGACTCGATCCGCATCGTCGAGGAGCGCGCATGGTCCGCGGCGGAGCCCGATGGCGGCCGGACGGCCACCCTCAGCCTGAAGTCCCCGGGACAGCCGATCTCCATGCCCGGCACGGTCACCCTCACCCCGGTGGGAAGCGGCACGCGCATCGACATCCGCGGCGACCTCACCGTGAAGATTCCGCTGGTGGGCAAGAAGCTGGAGAAGATGTCGGCCCCGGCGATCATGGACGGCATCAAGGCCGAAGAGCGCGTGGCGCTGCGCTGGCTCCAGAAATAGTCTCGCAGCCCAGGACGAGCGGGCTCGGACAACGAGTCCTCTCGAAGCTCCTCCTGGCAGGCTCCTGACATGAGCACGCATCGTTACATGCACGGGCACCACGCCTCGGTCCTGCGGGCCCACGGCTGGCGCACCGCCGCCAACTCCGCCGGTTATCTGCTGCCCCACCTCACCGCGGAGATGACGCTGCTCGACATCGGCGCCGGACCCGGCACGATCACCGCGGATCTGGCGACCAGGGTCGACCGGGTGATCGCGACCGAGATCGACGACGTCACCCTCGCCACGACCCGCGCCGGCGTCAGCGCGTCGAACGTCGAATTCTGCATCGCCGACGTGCATGCCCTGTCACTGCCGGACGGACACGTCGATGTGGCCCATGCCCACCAGGTGCTGCAGCACGTGACCGATCCTGTCCAGGCCCTGCGGGAGATGCGCCGCGTGGTCCGGCCCGGTGGGCTCATCGCGGTTCGCGACGTGGATTATCGGACGATGTCGATCCATCCACTCAGCGATGAGCTCGCGCAGTGGCTGGAGCTCTATCGCACGCTGGCCCGCGCCGACGGTGGCGACCCCGACGCCGGACCGAAGCTGCTGGCCTGGGCCCACGCCGCCGGCTGCACGGATGTGACCCCGAGCGCCTCGGTGTGGTGCTTCGCGACACCGGACGACCGGGCGTACTGGGGCGGCACCTGGGCCGACCGCATCCTGCACTCCCGGTTCGCCGACCGGGCCCGCGACCACGGTGTTGACCAAGCGACCCTCACCGCGATGTCCCACGCATGGAAGGCGTGGGCCGACGACCCCGATGGCTGGATCATGATGACCCACGGCGAGATCCTGGTGCACGTCTGACGCCCGTCACGGGCACGCCGGCGTCTGCGCTGCGAGGGCGTCAGCCAGCCTTGCTCTTCTTGCTTCCGCCCGTCTCCTTGCCCTCACGGCGCTGCTTGGCGGCCTCGACCGAGGCGCGCAGCGCCGCGACGAGGTCCACCACATCCGCGTCCTTGGCGGCCGGTGCGTCATCCTTGGGCGGCGCGATCCCCGCGAGTTTGGCGTTGACGACCTCTTCGAGTGCCTCGCGATAGGAGTCGGTGTAGTCCTCGGGAGTGAACTCCCCCGACAGCGCGTCGATGAACGTCTGGGCCATCGTCACCTCTGCATCGGACACCGTCACGTCGGCGGGCGGAGCCGCGAACGCACCATCGCGGATCTCGTCGGGCCACAGCATCGTGTGCATGAGCAGCTGGTCGTCCTTGACGCGGATCAGCGCAAGATTCTCCCGGGACCGGATCGCGACCTTGACCACGGCAGCCTTGCTGCTCGCGGACAGTGCATCGCGCAGCAGGACATAGGGCTTCACTCCCGGGCCGTCGGCCTCCAGGAAATAGGTCTTGGCGAAATAGGTGGGGTCGACATCGTCCTCCTCGACGAACTGGACCACCTCGACGGCTTTCGTGGTCGGCAGTGGAAGGTTGTCGAAGTCCTCCTTCTCCAGGATGGCCATCCGGCCGTCCGGGGTCTCGTAGCCGCGCGCGATCTCCGCGTACGGGATCTCCTTCCCGCACGTCTCGCACACCCGCTTGTATTTGATCCGCCCCCCATCCTCCGGATGCACCTGACGGAAACTGATGTCCTTTTCCTCCGTGGCGGAATAGAGCTTCACGGGAATCGTGACCAACCCGAACGAGATGGCCCCCTTCCAGATCGACCGGGGCATGTCAGTCTCCCTTCGTGGGTGGGTCGCCCAGCCCGGCCAGAGCTTGGTCGAGTTCGGTGGGATCGAACCACAACAAGTGGTGGTGTTCGAGGAGATCGTGGGTCGCCTCGTCCGCCCAGATCTCGGCGAGTGTTCGCCCCCGGGCGGTCGTGGCGTACGCCCGGAGCGCGTCCCGGGACTCCGGCTCGTCAAGAAAGATCGCGCGCACGTCCCGCCACTGCACCCGTGGGCGGGTCACCTCACCGAACGTCACCTCGCCGCACTCGGGCGGGAGATTCGTGACTTCGGCGGCCAGCAGCAGCCGGTCGCGGCCGTCGATGAGGCACCGGAGCGAGGCGAAGATCTGGGCTGCGAAGTCCGCATCCTCATCGGCCTTCTCGCCATAGTCGAACGTGTGGCGGAGGGTGGCGGTGGCGGCGTACGCCGCGCCGGGGCCGAGGTCCTCACCGGCGCGCACGGCGCGGACCTCCACCGGCTGGACCGGGAGAAAAACCATGACGTTCACGCGTCCACTCCTCCTTCCGCGCCATCGTCTGCTGGACTCGTCGACACGTCGGCGTGCTCGGACTCCGGAGCAGTGGGGGGCGTGGTCGATCCCCGCGGAGCACTGTTGGTGGTCTTCCTGGCCGTGGAGGCTGTCGTCTTGCGCGGGGCTGTCCTCTTGCGCGGGGTGGCCTTCTTGCGCGTCTCCGCACGCTTGGCCGCTGCCCGGGTCGGCTGCCGGGTGGCTTCAGCCCGGGCTGCTGTTTCGAGCAACTCGAGCCGGGCGTCGGTCAGGCATTGCGCGAGCACGTCCAGGTCATTCATGGAATCGCGATCGCCGGTGAGTCCGAAGAAGACGTGGCCGTTGTACGACGTCACACCGATCGCCAGGAGCTGCCCGGGCGGCAGCGGCAACACGGGATAGCTGGCCACCATGGGTGCCCCACCCGCGTACAGCGGATGCTGCGGCCCGGGCGCATTGGTGATGATCAGATCGTGCGGACGCCGGGACATGGTGGTGGCGACCCGTACGCCGAGGGCGTGCAGGGTGCTGGGTGCGAAGCCTGCGATATCGCTGATGGTGCGTGCGCTCACGGCGCGGCCGGTGTCGGTGTGCGCGCGGGTCCCGAACGACACCTGGTGCAGGCGCATCAGCGCGTTGGACTCGTCCACGGGGAGCTGGATCAGATGGGGGGCCACATGGCTGCCGAGCGACGTCGGCTCACCGTCCTCGTCGATCACGCTCATCGGCACCATCGCGAGCAGACCGCCGGTGGGCGGCGGTTCCCCCCGCGTGGCCAGCCAGTCCCGCAGTGCCCCAGCGATGAGGGCCAGCACGACGTCGTTGACGGTGTATCGCTCGTTCATCCGCAGCCCACGCAGGTCCTCCAGCGGCATGCTCACCTGGGCGACACGACGCTGCTCCGATGGCGCACCGGCCAGTGGGGTGTCGCCCCGGGGCCGAAGCCCCCCGCGCAGTGCTGCGCCCGCGAACTCGCCCAGGGCACCCCCGAGACCACCGACGGCCTCCCCCACTGCGACGGCCGTGCCGAGCAGTCCCGTGACTCCGCGCCGCGCTGCGTCCCACAGCGCGTCGTGATCGGTGATGCTCTGCCGCACCGCATCCACCACCAGATCGAGCGGCCGCGGCTCCGGTGCAGGCTCCCACGGCTCGTCGCTGATGAGCTCACCCGGATCGGGACTGTCGTCCAGCAACACCTGTCCGAGGTCCACACCGTCCATGCCGTCGACGAGCAGTTGATGGGTCTTGGTCACCACAGCGAAACGGTTCTCGGCGAGCCCCTCGACGAGATAGACCTCCCACAATGGGCGTGAACGGTCGAGCCGACGGGCGCAGACCCGGCCGACGAACTCCCGCAGCTGCTCGGGAGTCCCGCCCCTGGGCAGGGCGGATCGCCGCACGTGATAGCTGAGGTCGAAATCCTCGTCCTCCACCCAGACCGGCGCCGCCAGCGAACCCGGGACGGGCAGCAACCGCATGCGATAACGAGGCACATAGGCCAACCGGTCACTGATGACCGCGACGAGGCGATCGATATCGAAATCGTCCGGGGCGGCGAAAATGTCCACCGCACTGGTGTGAGCCGGGGTGTGCTGGGTGTCCAGTGCCAGCAGGGACATCTCGCGCGCGGAGAGGCGGGTGGGCATGTCCCCCACGGTAGCCGAGGCATCCACACATCGAACACACCGCGGGGTCATGACGATCTGTGGCGCTCCTGTGCATAGGATCACCTCTCAAGGAGGCTTCATGAACATCTCTGTCAACGTCGATTGCACGCCCCAGGAGCTGCGGGCTTTTCTTGGCCTGCCGGATGTGGCCCCCATGCAGAAGTCGATCATGGACGAGATGGAGCGGCGCATGCTCGAGTCCATGGAGCACTTGTCCCCCACCGCGATGATGCGCGAGTGGTTCACCCCCTCCGGGACCATGCAGCAGGGGCTGATGAACCTGTTCCAGCCCGGGCGGATGCAAGCCGGTGGCGATGACGACGAGTCCGGCGAATAGGTCCGGCGCTCCTGATTGATCCTCGCGAGAGGTACGCCGGCCGCTCGCGCATCCTCTCGGCGTGTTGTCCACAGTTTCCGTCGTGAACGGGGCTGGTCGAGCCCATCGGCCGGAGATGTTCGTCAGGCTGACGGGATGACCGCCATCATCACTCACCCGGATCGCCCTACTCTCCCCGAGCTCCCTGCCACCGCATCGCCCGCCGTGGTGGCCGATCGGCTGCCGTGCACGTTCGTGCCCGATCTCCGTCCGGACCCGGTGCGCTGGGGACGTGCTGTCGATCCCCACGTGGCCATGACACCGCTTCCGCTGACGGCCATCCCTGCGCTCGAATCGGCGCCGCGCACAGACCAGATCCACCCCGGGCCGGCGGATGCGCTCCGGGGACACGCCCGAGCGCTGATGGTCGCCCTCGTGGACGCGATCCAGGGTCGTCGGCCCACCGCCCAACTCACCCGCTGGGTGAGCGACGCGGTCATGGCTGACCTGACGCTGCGGGCCCGCCTCCATCAACGGGACCCGCGCCCCCTCTCCGTGCGTTCCCTGCGTCTGCAACTCGTGAGCCCGCAGGTCGCGGAGATCTCCGCACGCCTTCAGGCGGGTGACCGCTTCGGAGCAGCCGCGCTGCGGCTCGAGCAGAGAGGCGATCGCTGGTTCTGCCCGGTCGCGGACTTCGGTCCACTCCCGTTCAGCGAAGTGCCCGGCCGCCGGTGCGGCCGGTCATCGCCGTGATTGGACCTTCCCGGCGTGGTCCCACCCAGGGGTTCCGTCACGGTGAGGAGGACGAAGCCCCGTGCTTGGAGGTCCTGGGGGCTGCGGGCCGAAGTCCGAGCCGAGCTCAGGATCGACGACCGTGACAGAGCTTGTACTTCTTTCCCGACCCACACGGACAGGGCTGGTTGCGCCCGGTCCCGGCGTAGGGATCGGGTTCGTCCTCGACCTCGAACTCCTCCAGCGTGCTCTCCTCCGAACCGTCCTCGGCAGGCGCGGAATAGTTGAGCTTGCGCGGCCGGTGTTCCCCACCCTTGATCTGCAGCTTCGGACGCTCCGCGGCCTCGCCGGCAGGCTCGGCGTCAGCTGTCTCGTCGGGCTCACCCCCCGTGTCGTCCCGTTCACTCAGGGAGGGGGCGGCGGGGCCGGCAGCCCCCTGTTGAGCGACGCCTGCGGCGGCCAGTTTCGCGGCGATCGCGTCGGCGGTCACGGGCGCACCGGCGGCAGTCCGAACAGGTGCCACGGAGACCTGGGGCTGTTGGACCTCGACCTGATAGACGAACCCGACGACCTCCTCCATGAAGGCGTCCATCATGGAGTTGAACATGTCGCCGCCCTCGCGCTGATATTCCACGAGCGGGTCGCGCTGCGCCATCGCACGCAGGCCAATGCCCTCGCGCAGATAGTCCATCTCATAGAGGTGTTCGCGCCACTTGCGGTCGAGGACGGTCAGCATGACCTGGCGCTCGAGTTCGCGCATGTTCTCCTCGCCCAGCTCGGCCTCCCGCTGGTCATAGGCGGCCTGCGCGTCGGCGACAAAAGCCTCGACGAGCTCGTCCTGGGTGATCTCACGGTCGAGGTAGTCCTCGACCTGCAGGTTCACCGGATAGAGGGTGCCCACGTGGGTCCACAGCTCATCGAGGTCCCAGTCCTCGGCGAAACCCTGCGTACCCCCGCGCACGTATTCCTCGACCACCCGATCAACGGTGGACCGAAGCTGCTTCTGGACATCCGCTCCCTCGAGCAGCTGACGACGGTCCTTGTAGATCACGTGCCGCTGACGGTTCATGACGTCGTCGTATTTCAGGACGTTCTTGCGCATCTCGAAGTTCTGCGCCTCGACCTGCTTCTGGGCCGACGCGATCGAATCCGAGACCCGCTTGTTCTCGATGGGCTGGTCATCCGGGATCTTCAGTGCCTGGAGCACCCAGTCCACGATGTCGGACTTGAACAGTCGCATCAGGTCATCGCCGAGCGACAGATAGAAGCGCGACTCTCCCGGGTCGCCCTGTCGCCCCGAACGGCCCCGGAGCTGATTGTCGATACGCCGGGACTCATGTCGCTCCGAACCGATCACATAGAGCCCACCCAGCTCCACGACCTCATCGTGCTCGGCCTTGACCTGTTCCTCGAAGGCCTTGAGGGTCGCGGGCCATTCCGCCTCATAGAGCTCGGCGTCCTCGACCGGGTCGAGACCCTTCTCCCGCAGCTTCTCCTGCGCAAGGAACTCGGCGTTGCCGCCGAGGATGATGTCGGTGCCTCGGCCGGCCATGTTCGTGGCCACCGTGACTGCACCCTTGTGTCCGGCCCGCGCGACGATCGCGGCCTCACGAGCGTGGTTCTTGGCGTTCAACACCTCGTGCGGGATCCGCGCCTCGGTGAGCATCTCCGCCAGGACCTCCGACTTGGCCACCGAAGCCGTGCCGATGAGGATCGGCTGGCCCTTCTTGTGCCGTGTCTTGACGTCGGCGATGATCGCCTCGAACTTCGCCTTCTCCGTGCGATAGATCAGGTCCTTGTTGTCGATCCGGATCATCGGCATGTTCGTGTCGATCGGCAGGACCGACAAGCCATAGATCTTCTGGAACTCCGACTCCTCCGTCTTGGCGGTGCCGGTCATGCCGGCGAGTTTGTCGTACATCCGGAAATAGTTCTGCAGCGTCACCGTGGCGAGCGTCTGGTATTCGTCCTTGATCTCGACGCGCTCCTTGGCCTCGAGTGCCTGGTGCAGTCCCTCGTTGTAGCGGCGGCCGTGCAGCGTACGCCCCGTGTGCTCGTCGACGATCAGCACCTCGCCGCGGATGATCACATAGTCGCGGTCCCGTTTGAACAGCTCCTTGGCCTTGATCGAGTTGTTCAGATAGGAGATCAGCGGAGTGTTGGCCGACTCATAGAGGTTCTCGATGCCGAGGCGATCCTCGACCACCGAGATGCCGGGTTCGAGGATCGAGATCGTCTTCTTCTTTTCGTCCACCTCATAGTGGCGGTCCTTGAGCAGACGGTCGGCGATCTTGGCGAACTCCGGATACCACTCATGAGTGTCCTCGGCGGGGCCGGAGATGATCAGCGGCGTACGCGCCTCGTCCACCAGGATCGAGTCGACCTCATCGACGATGGCGTAGTGATGCCCGCGCTGGACCAGGTCATCGGTCGACAGCGCCATGTTGTCGCGCAGGTAGTCGAAGCCGAACTCGTTGTTGGTGCCATAGGTGACGTCGGCCGCGTAGGCCTCCCGGCGCTCCGCCGGTGTCATGTGCGCCAGGATGCAACCGACTGTCAGACCGAGGAAGTGGTGGACGCGGCCCATCTGCTCCGACTGGGTCTCGGCGAGATAGTCGTTGACGGTGACGACGTGGACGCCCTTGCCGGTCAGCGCATTGAGATAGGACGGCAGGGTGGCCACGAGGGTCTTGCCCTCACCGGTTTTCATCTCGGCGATGTTGCCCAGGTGCAGCGCCGCCCCACCCATGATCTGGACATCGAAGTGGCGTTTGCCCAGCACGCGGCGGCTCGCTTCGCGGACGGTGGCGAAGGCCTCCGGCATGATGTCCTCGAGCGTCTCGCCCTCGGCCAGCCGCTTCTTGAACTCCTCGGTCTGGCCGCGCAGTTCCTCGTCGGTCATTTCCTCGAAGTCGGGCTCGATGAGATTGACCTGGTCCGCCACGGCCTTGAGTCGGCGAATAATCCTGCCCTCGCCGAGACGGAGGAACTTGTCAAAAACAGCCACGGGTTCGGCTCCTGGAGATCGTCTGGTGCTGCAGTGACGGCACAATCGTCACAACCTCAGCCATCCTAGTGGCTCCGCCACCTCAATCCGCGACAGATCCAGCCACTGCGCGAGCTCGGACAGTTCCGCGACGAGCTCCCGGCCGACCTCCACGGGGTCCTCGTCCGGTTCGACCCAGGCACCGAGCACACGCAGACAACCGGCGGCCCGGTCCGCCTTCAGATCGACGCGCGCCGCGAACCTGTCGCCCAACAGGAACGGATACACGTAGTAGCCGTGCCGCCGCTTCGCCGCCGGCACATAGATCTCGATGCGATAGTCGAAGCCGAACAGCTCCCGCAGTCGCCGCCGTTCGAACACCATCGAGTCGAACGGACTCAACAGCGCGCGGGCGTCGATGCGGCGGGGTTTGCGGGCGTTCGTCCAGAGGTACGCGGTCCGCGCCCATCCCGTCACGGTCACGGGTTCCAATTCACCGGTGACCACCAACGCTTCGATGGCGGCGGCCGTTTCGGAAGTCGTGAGCCGGAAATAGTCGGCGAAACAGGCAAGGAAGCCAATGCCGAGGGCCGCCGCCGCGCGGCGTACCAATGCCACGTGCGCCGCCGCCACGCCCGGCGTCGGCACGGAACGCACGGCCTCGGGGAGGACGCGCTCCGGCAGGTCGTAGACCCGCTCGAACTGGGCATTGCGGCGGGCCGCGGTGATCTGCCCCGTCCAGAAAAGCCACTCACACGCGGTTTTGACCGCGGACCAATTCCAGCCCCAGTGCTCGCGAGGCCGGTTCTCCTCCACCTGATCGATCTGGCGTGCGGTCAGTGGCCCGTCGCGTCGGATGTCGACGAGCACACGGGCGACGAGGTCCGGATGTTCCGCCGCGATGCGACGCATGCTCCCCCATGCCTCGTCGGTGGCCCGCTCGGCACGGAAGCGCAGGGCCGGCTCGAGGGTCACGTCGATGAGGCTCGCGGCATGTCCCCAGTATTCAAAGAGTCGTCGCGGCGCCCTCCCCGCGGCCCGATCGACCAGCGCGGTGTCATAGGGACCGAGACGCGAGAAGAACGGCAGATAGTGCGCACGCCGAACGACGTTGATCGAATCGATCTGGACCTGCGCCAAGCGTGTGATGGTGGCCTGGATGTCACGCATCGTGACGGCCCGGCCCGGGCGTGGTGACCCGAATCCCTGGGCGGCGAGCGCGATGCGTCGCGCTTGCGCGAGAGTGAGCCCCGTGGGCACGCGGCTCGCCGCCCGGCCGTTCGCGTCGCGGGTCTCCGGACCGGTCGGGCTCATCGGGTCGCTCGTGTCGAGCGCGGTTCAGCCGAGCTTGTCGAACGCGTCGGCAAGGCGCTGCACCGTGCCGTCCACGTCGGCCCACTTGTCGAGCCCGAACAGCCCGAGTCGGAACGTGGCGAAGTCGGCGGGTTCATCGCACCCGAGGGGTACGCCGGCCGCGGCCTGCACCCCCGCCTTGGCGAGCTCCGCCGCCGTGGATCGGCCGGGCAGGGGTTCGTGGCACACCACCACGGTCGGTGAGACGAATTCGGGCGCCGCGACGGAAAGGAGGCCGCGGTCGGCCAGCGCCGCCCGGACCTTCGTGCCGAGCTCCCATTGGGCCGTCCGGAGGTTTTCCAGCCCACGGTCGAATGTCTCCCGCATCACACCGGCGTTGTGCAGCAGGGTGTCGGTGGGAACGGTGGCGTGATAGGCGTGTTTCCCTGCCGCGTACCCCTCGGAAATCGTCAGCCACTTCTTGAGATCGGCCGCGAAACTGGAGCTGGTGGTCGACTCGATGGCCGCGCGACCCGCCTCGGAGAACATGACATAACCCGCGCACGGTCGACCACTCCAACCCTTCTGCGGGGCGCTGATCAGCACGTCGGCCCCGACCGCGGTCATGTCGGTCCACACCGCGCCGGACGCCACACAGTCGAGGACGAACAGGCCACCGGCGGCGTGCGTCGCATCCGCGACCGCCCGCAGATAGTCGTCGTCCAACAACATCCCGGAGGCCGTTTCGACGTGGGGTGCGAACACGAACTCGGGGCGTTCCTGCTCGATGGTGGCCACGACCTCGTCGATCGGTGCCGGCGCCCACGGGGACGGGTTGTCGGCCGTCGTCGGGCGAGCCTTCAGCACGGTGTGGTGATCCGTGATCGCGCCTGCCTCGATGATCTGCGACCAGCGATAGGAGAAGAAGCCGTTGCGCAGCACGAGGCAACGCTTTCCGTGCGCGAACTGGCGCGCGACCGCCTCCATCGCGAAGGATCCGCCCCCGGGGATGATCGCGACGGTGTGGGCGGAATAGGCCTCCTTGAGCATCGCGATGATGTCCTGCATCACCCGCACGAAGCGGGCTGACATGTGGTTGAGGGCGCGGTCGGTGAAGACCACGGAATATTCGAGCAGGCCGTCGGGATCAACGTTCGGCAAGGGCAGGTGCTGCGGCATGGTCACACCCTAGGGCGCCACTGACCGCACGGAACAGGGGGCTCGCGCGAAGCAGACCCCGCGTACCGACTCCGAAGGCCCCACGGGGACAATGGGATCCCTTCGAGAGAGGCTGATCATGTCTGCATCCCCCAAGGCCCGGGTCGGCGTCATCGGCATGGCCGTGATGGGCTCGAACCTGGCCCGCAATTTCGCGCGCAACGGCATCCCGACGGCCGTCTACAACCGCACGTACGCCCGCACCGAACACGTCATGGAGGCCCATGCCGACGAGGGCGAATTCTTTCCCGCCGAGAAGCTCAGCGACTTCGTGGCGAGCCTGGAACAGCCGCGCCGGATCATCATCATGGTCAAGGCGGGCGCCGGCACCGACGCGGTGATCGACGAGCTCGTCCCCCTGCTGGCCGACGGCGACATCGTCGTCGATGGGGGCAACGCGCACTATGAGGACACGCGTCGGCGTGAGGCGCGCCTGCGCGGGGAAGGGCTCCATTTCGTCGGGGCCGGCATCTCGGGTGGTGAGGAGGGGGCACTGCACGGGCCGTGCATCATGCCGGGCGGGTCACGGGAGTCGTACGCAGCACTCGGTCCCCTCCTCGAGCGGATCGCAGCCGACTATGAGGGCGAGCCGTGCTGCACCTGGATCGGCACCGACGGAGCCGGGCACTTCGTGAAGATGGTGCACAACGGCATCGAATATGCGGACATGCAGTTCATCGCCGAGGCCTATGACGTCCTCCGCGCTGCCGGACTCTCGGTCGCCGAGATCGCCGATGTCTTCCGGGAGTGGAACACCGGTGATCTCGACTCGTTCCTCATCGAGATCACGGCGACGGTCCTGGACCAGGCGGATCCGCGCGATGCCGCGCGCCCGTTGGTGGATGTCATCGTCGACCAGGCGGAGCAGAAGGGAACCGGGCGCTGGACCGCACAGATCGCGCTCGAGCTGGGGGTGCCGGTCAACACGATCGCCGAGTCGGTCTTTGCGCGCTCGACCTCAGGACACCCGGAGTTGCGCGATGCTGCGAGGGCCGTGCTCGAAGGGCCGGAGCGGACGGTCACGGGCATCGAGCGCGACGAGTTGATCACCTCGTTGCGGGATGCCCTGTGGGCGTCGAAGGTGATCGCCTATGCGCAGGGTCTCGACATGATCCGCAGGGCCGGCGAGGAGTACGGCTGGGACATCGACATCGCCGGCGTCGCCAAGATCTGGCGGGCCGGATGCATCATCCGGGCCCGGTTGTTGGAGCGGATCCGTTCGGAGTACGCCGCCCACCGCCTGACCACCCTCCTCGAGGCGCCGTCGGTCGCCGCTGACCTCGCGAAGGCGCAGGACGGGTGGCGGGCCGCCATCGCGACCGCTGTCGCCGCCGGTGTGCCCGTGCCCGGATTCTCCGCCGCACTCGCCTATTACGACACCGTCCGCGCCGATCGACTGCCGGCGGCGCTCGTGCAGGGGTTGCGGGACTTCTTCGGTGCCCACACCTATCGGCGCGTCGACGACGACGGCAGCTTCCACGTGGAGTGGAGTGACGACCGCAGGGAGACGACGATGTGATCAGTTCCGGTCCCTGCACAAAGACGCCGGACAAGGAACAGCGGCCCGGACTCGCTGGGAGCCGGGCCGCTGCCGGTGCTTGGATCAGGCGCTTCTGACTTCCGCATCCTCCTCGGTCAACGCAAGCCGGATGACACCGTAGTCATAGGCCTTGCGGCGATAGACAACGCTGGGTGCCCCGGAGGTCTTGTCGATGAACAGATAGAAGTCGTGGCCAACGAGTTCCATCTCCTCCAACGCCCGGTCCAGGGACATCGGCGCGGCAACATGTTCCTTCTCGCGCACGACAAGGGGACCGTCCCCCTTGACCTCCATGCCTGCCACGGTGCGGGTGTCGTCGTCCTCTTCCTCGACGATCTGGACCTCGGGAATCTCCATGAGCCAATCAACGTCCCGGATGGTCTGGTGGCCACGGTGCCCACGCCGGTCACGGCGACGATCGGCGGCACGCCTCAGACGTGCCATCAATTTGTCGAGCGCCAACTCGAAGGCGGCGACCTTGTCGCTGGCACTCGCCTCGGCCCGAATGACCGGTCCTCGGCTGCGGAGCGTGATCTCTGCTCTGACTGCGTCGTCGGGCGTTCGCTTCGTGCCGGTGGCCGAAACCTGCACCTCCACGCGGATGACCCGCTCGGAGAGCTTGTCGATCCGGGTGATGCGATCCATCACATGCGCACGGAACTCGTCGGAAACCTGGCAATGACGCCCTGTCACCGTAACGTCCATCACTACCTCCTTGGGTATTGGCTGCCCGTCCCACCCTCGGCTTTGAAGGTGAAGGGACACAAAAGGCACCTCGACCCACCCGTCCCGCGATGCGGGAGAGATGGCGTCCGTGGTGCCATGGCTTCACGTTAGTCGGGTCGCCGACCGTTTACCAGCCATCCATCCCGATGTCTTGCAAAGTGCCTTGTGCAGTGACAATCCGCTGCCCGGACGATAGGAACCCGCTGTCCGCCTCCTAAGCTGGACCCACCGCACGCCGAGGGAGGCTCCGTGACCGACGCATTGACCGGATCGATGTTCCTGGCTGGTCGAGCCGAGGCGGGCGCCGGGGAAATCTTCCACGCAGTGGACCCCGCAACGGGCGCGATCCTGGATCCGCCCTATGCCGCGGCCTCGCCCACGCAGATCGTGACTGCCGTCACCGGTGCGCACGCAGCCCTTGCCGAGTTCCGCAGCGCGTCCCGCGAGACGCGTGCGGCACTCCTGCGCTCGATCGCCGACCGGTTGGACGCCGACCCGGACCTGGCCGGCCGGGTGCGGGCGGAGACGGGGATCGGACCAGCGCGCATCGCCGGGGAACGTGCCCGCACGAGCAACCAGCTGCGGACCTTCGCCGATGTGGTGACCGAGGGAAGCTATCTGGGGGTACGCATCGATCACGGCGACCCCGGACGAACGCCCCTGCCCAAACCGGACCTGCGTCATCGGTTCATCCCGATCGGACCGGTCGCCGTGTTCGGAGCCAGCAATTTTCCGCTGGCCTTCTCCGTGGCGGGTGGGGATACGGCATCCGCTCTGGCGGCGGGCTGCCCCGTCGTGGTGAAGGCCCATGAGGCACACCCCGGCACATCGGAGATCGTCGGCCGGATCATCACCGAAGCGGTGGCCGAGCACGGGCTGCCACCAGGCACGTTCTCCCTGATCGCCGGCCCCTCCCCCGACACCGCGACTGCTCTGGTCACCCATCCGGCCGTCCGGGCCGTGGCGTTCACCGGCTCACGGCGGGCGGGATTGGCGCTCACCGTCGCGGCACAGCAGCGGGCCCTCCCCATCCCCGTGTACGCCGAGATGTCCAGCATCAATCCGGTCTTCGTCCTGTCCGGTGCCCTGGCCGCCCGGGCTGCCGAGATCGGGGCAGGCCTCATCCGCTCGGTGCTCACGGGTTTCGGTCAGCTGTGCACGAGTCCGGGGCTGGTGTTCGTGCCCGATGACCCGGCTGCGACTGCGCTGGTCGAGAGCGCAGCCGAAGCCGTTTCCGCCGCGGAGTCGGGGTGCATGCTGACCCGGCGGACCGCGGAATCGTTCGCTGCGGGGGTGGAGCAGTTCGCTACGGTCCCCGGCGTACGCCTTGTGGCTCGCGCCGCCCCCGACGACCGCCTCGCCGCCGGCTGCAGACCGGCGCTGTTCGAGACCGACCTGGCCACCTTCATCCGCCACCACGAGGATCTGGCAGTGGAGGTGTTCGGTGCGGCCGCGCTGATCGTCCGGGTCCCCGGGGACATGGTCCCGTGCCTGCGCGAGGACGTCCTCCCCCTGTTGGAGGGCCAGCTCACCGCCACGATCCATGCCGAGGCCATCGATCATGCAGGGGCCGCCGATCTCCTGGCGGACCTTGAGCTGTTGGCCGGGCGGATTGTGTTCAACGGCTGGCCGACCGGTGTGGAGGTGAACGACGCGGTGATCCACGGCGGGCCTTTCCCTGCCACGACTGCTCCGGCCACCACCTCCGTCGGCACCCGGGCCATCGAACGATTTCTGCGACCGGTCGCCTATCAGGACGCGCCGCCCGAGCTGTTGCCGAGGGAACTGCGCGATGACCCGGGGCTCTGGCACCGCGTTGACGGTCGTTTCAGTCCCTGAACGGCGGACCGGAAACCGCGGACACCCCACCGCCCTGAAACGTGGCCGAAACATGCAGGTGAATTCAGCCACGGACCCGTAACAGCACCACAACTGCGGCGAAACAGGCGTGCGGTGAAGTTCTCGTCATGGAATCAACAATCAACACCGGCGACACCGCCTGGGTGCTCGTCAGCGCAGCCTTCGTGCTCATGATGACCGTCCCCGGCCTTGCGTTGTTCTATGGCGGCATGACCAGAGTCAAGGCCGTCCTCAACATGATGATGATGAGCTTCTCCGCCTTGGCCGTGGTGGGCGTCCTCTGGGTGCTCTTCGGCTACAGCCTCACGTTCGGCGATTCGATCGGGGGCAGGGGGCTCGTGGGCAACCCGCTCGAGTTCGCAGGGCTCACTGGTCTGATGAGCGAGTCCGCGGTCTCCGGGACGATCCCGACCCTGGCGTTCGTCGCCTTCCAGTCGGCGTTCGCGATCATCGCGGTGGCGTTGATCTCAGGCGCGGTCGCCGACCGGATGAAGTTCAGCGCCTGGCTCGTGTTCGCGGTCATCTGGGCGGTCGTGGTCTACTTCCCCGTGGCCCACTGGGTGTTCGCCTTCAGCAGCGAGGACGGCAGCACCGTGGGCGGCTGGATCGCCAACCGCATCGAAGCACTCGACTTCGCCGGGGGGACGGCGATCCACATCAACGCCGGCGCGGCCGCGCTCGCCCTGGTGCTGGTGCTCGGCAAGCGCCACGGTTTCGGCAGCGAGCCCCTGCGTCCCCACAACCTGCCGTTCGTGATGATGGGCGCCGCCCTGCTGTTCGTCGGTTGGTTCGGCTTCAACGCCGGGTCCGCCCTGGGCGCCAACACCCTGGCTGCGGTGGCCTTCGTCAACACCATCGCCGCCACAGCAGCCGCTGTGATCGGGTGGCTCGTGCTGGAGCGCCTTCGCGACGGCCACGCGACGAGTCTCGGCGCCGCGTCCGGTGTGGTCGCCGGTCTGGTGGGCATCACCCCGGCAGCCAACTCGGTGAGCCCGCTCGGCGCCCTCGCGATCGGCCTCATCTGCGGGGCGGCCTCCGCCTGGGCTGTCCGGTTGAAGCATCGCCTCGGCTACGACGACTCCCTCGACGTCGTCGGGGTGCACATGGTGTCCGGGCTCATCGGGACGCTGCTCATCGGACTGCTGGCCGACCCGTTGTCCCCGGCCGGCGTCGCGGGGCTGGTCCATGGTGGCGGGCCCGACCAGCTGTGGCGTCAGGCGATCGGCGCGCTCGCGGTCATGGTGTTCTCCTTCGTGGTCACGCTGGTCATCGCCAAGATCCTGGACGTGACCATGGGGCTCCGGATCCCCACGGAGGCCGAGGCCATGGGCATCGACACCCACGTCCATGCCGAGTCCGGATACGATTTCAATCCATTCGGTGGCCGCGTGGGGAAGCCGGTGCAGGCCGGCGTACCCACCCCGACTGCCACTCCTGCCGCAAGCCCCAGGACCGAGACACCACTGACCCGGACATCCCCGCCCGAGACCGCAACCCTCAAGCCGGAAGGCAGCGTCCAGTGAAGCTCATCACCGCCATCATCAAGCCCCATCAGCTCGACCCGGTCAAGCAGGCCCTGGAGGCCTTCGGGATTGCTGGGCTCACGGTTTCCGAAGCCTCCGGTTACGGTCGCCAGCGTGGGCACAGCGAGGTCTATCGCGGCGCGGAATACGAAGTCGAGTTCGTGCCCAAGGCCCGGGTCGAGGTCCTGGTCGAGGACGAGGACGCAGAATCGGTTATCAACGTCATCGTCAAGCAGGCGCAGACCGGCAAGGTCGGGGACGGAAAGGTGTGGTCCGTCCCGGTCGACGACGTCGTCCGCGTCCGGACCGGGGAACGCGGTTCAGCCGCGTTGTGAATATCGCTGCCGGTGCGCGGGCCCCCCGTGCACCGGCAGTTCGCCGTCACCACGCCGCCCACCTAGCGGGGTCCCGCCCCCGCCGCGGGTGACGACGCAGGCAGATGGCGCCGGACCGTCGCCGCCACAACGACGGCACCCAGCACCGGGGTGTCCGCGCCCTCCAGCGCTCTGGCCGCTGCCGCGAGCGATGCCCCCGTGGTCGTCACGTCGTCGAGCAGGATCGGGACCGATCGGGCCGGGCCGCTGCGGCGTACCTCCACGTGATCGAACTTGTTCGCCCAGCGGGCAACCGCATCCAGCCCGACTTGATCGGCCACCCCACCCCGCGTACGCAGCACCCGGCGCACCGGCAGGACGAGGCCCCCGTCGCGACGGGTCCGCTGCGCGACAGCACGAGCCAACACATGGGTGTGGTCCATGCCCCGCTTCCGGACGGCAGCAGCCGTCGAGGGGATCGGCACCAGATGGAAACGCTCTCCGGGGCGGCCGAGGGCCGCGAGCAGGCAGGCGAGCGCGCGGAGCAACCGGTCGGCCAGCAGCCCGGTGAGACCGGTCAGCGATTCGTCCTTGAACCCGGAGATGAGACGTGGGAGCACGCCGACGTAGTCACCTCCGGCGACCGTCAGCGGCATGTGGGGCGGAGAGGGGTCCCGGCCCACGAAACGCACGTGTCCGGCCATGACCTCGGTCCGGCACACGTGGCACAGCGAACGCCCGGGACGCTCGCAGCCCGGGCAACGGGACCCCAGGAACAGATCGGTGGCGGCATCGACAACTGTCATGTCCCCACCATGCGAGGTTTTGCTCCGATCGGTTCACCGCGGCGCCGGAAGGCTCAGCCCGCGTACGCCACCGCGACCAGTCCTCTCGTCAGCAACGGCCACCGATAGTCGTCCTCGAATCGCCAAGAGCCGGCGGCACCGACGACCACGGCGCGCCCGTTCTCCGCGCGCGGGGACGTGGCGACGGCGAACGACTGCCAATTGTCCGGTTGTCCGATCTCGCTGACGAAGGCCGCTTGGATGTCGATCCGGTAGGGCCGCAATGTCTGCCGGCCCTCCCCACTGGCCAGGACGATCAGGTGCGTCGGCGTGAGCCAGCCGACATCAACGATCTGATCCGGCCGGGAACGACCGGGTGCTTCCATGGACACCTCGCGCCAACCATCGATGACGATCGCGGGATTGCTCCGGTTGATGCGGGCGACACCCAACTCGAGGCGGCCCTCGTCCGTGCGCCGCACGGCGGCGATGCGGGTGCCGTCGGGGGAGATCCGGTACGCCTCCACCCGGCTCCCGGCGAACGCCTCCAGGCGAACGGGCTCGACGCGGTCGCCGATGATGCGGTGCGCCAACTGTCCCCCGTCCTCCTCGTCCGCGATCGCCCACAGCTCCAGTTCCCGGCCGAGCACGAACTGTGGCCGCAGGAGGTGTTGCGCCTCGAGCACCACCGGTGGCAGGTCCTCGTTGATCAGCCCGGCTCGGAGCGCGTCCTCTCCCGGCCCTGTCCAGGCGATGCGGTCACCCGTCGGGGACACATCCATGGCGGTGACTCCGGCAACCGTCCCGAGCGCTCCGGACAGGGTCCTGAGCTCTGCCCCCCTGGGGGAATCGAGCACGCTGACGAACCCGTCATCGGTTGCGCCGAACACCTCGACCGTTCGCCGATCGGGGGTCGGGTCGAGCCACGAGAAGGCCTGGATGCGGACCACCCCCTCATCAGCCTCTGGAACCGCATAGGGCGCGCCGTTCATGAGAAACCGGACCCCCGAGACATCGTCCAGCTGACTCAGCGTCCACGTGATCTGTCCCGCCATGCGCGAGCGCTGCTCGTCGGCCAGCGCTGCCACTGACTCACTCAGGGAGACTTCAACCACGCCCTCGGGATCGACGAACGCGGCCTGGACGTTCAACTTCGTCTGGCTCGGGATCGCCGTCACGACCACCGGGTTGAGCCAGTCCCCCGGCCCGCGCAGGAGCGCCTGCAACAGAGCGGTCGGCGTCCAATTGCCGACGGGGACGAAGATCGGATCGGGCACGACGGTCGTCCAGCTCGGATCAAAGAAGTAGATGTTGGCCGGCCGATAGAACTTCTCGAACAGATACCGCGAGATCAACAGCCCGTTCGGCGGATTCGTGATGCGCCATTCACCGTCGCTGTCCCGCGCCATGCCGAAGTCATGGGTCAGAGTGTCCGCACTTGCGCGAAAAGCGCCGTCCGGCCCCACGAAACCGCGCAGTGGGGCCTCGAGGCTGGCGTTCTCCGGCGTCGACGTCACGCCGTACCCGTCCTCATAGATCGTGATCCCGCTCTCCGGCCGCCAGGCATCGCGGGCCCCTTCGGACACGTAGAGCCGGGCGATCCCATAGCCCTGCTGATAGTTCGCCATCGCCTGGAGAAAGCCCTCCACGACCATCCGGGGGGAGGCACCTGCCGTCGGTGGCTCGGCGGCAACTTCCACCGACACATCGGGCAACCGGCTGGGCCCATCCGCCGGTGTGACCGGCCCCACGGTCGGGATCCGGGCGCAGCCGGCGATCAGCAGGGTCAACAGACCCAGCCACACCACGATTCGTCGTCCGCCACACATCACGCGCTCCCCTCGCGGCCGGTGGTCAGTGCCGGCCGCTGGGGTGCCTGCAGGTCCCGCGGAATCACGGGCAGCGGCGAGATCTCCAGGACCGTGGTGGCGGCGCGCGGCAACGTGAGACGGAACTGGGCGCCCTGGTGGGGACGGCCCCAGGCGTTCAGCCAGCCACCGTGCAGTCTGGCGTCCTCCATCGCGATCGACAGGCCGAGACCGGTGCCCCCCACCGTGCGGTTGCGAGCCGGATCCGCCCGCCAGAACCGATGGAAGACCTGTTTGACGTGGTTGGCCTCGAATCCGACACCATGGTCACGGACCGCGATCGCGACGGCCTTGTCGTCACCGGCGATGAGGACATCGATCGGGTGGCCCTCCCCGTGCTCAATGGCATTGGTGATGAGGTTGCGCAGGATCCGCCGCACCCGGCGCACGTCGACTTCCGCCGTGGTCGGCCCCGTCGTGGTGAGGCGCAGGGCCGAACCACTGCGTTCGGCGAACGCCTGCTGCGCGTCGATCTCGCTGACCACGATCTCCTCGAGGTCGGCGACCTCCCGACTCAGTTCGGCGGCGCCGGCGTCGAAGCGCGAGATCTCCAGCAGGTCACCGAGGAGCGATTCGAACCGGTCCAGCTCGTGCTGCAGCAATTCCACGGCCCGCTGCTCCATCGGCTCGAACTCCGTGCGGGCATCGTGCAGCATCTCGGCCGCCATGCGGACGGTCGTCAGGGGCGTACGCAACTCGTGCGAGACGTCGGAGACGAATCGATGCTGGACCCGGGAGAGCTCCTCCAATTGCGAGATCTGCTTCTGCAATTCCGCAGCCATGTTGTTCATCGTGGTCGCCAGCGACGCGAGGTCATCCGTGCCACGCACGGTCATCCGGTCGTCCAGATGTCCGGAGGTGATCCGCTCGGCCTGGAGGCGCGCCTCCCGGATGGGGGCGACGACCTGTCGGGACACCAGGGCAGCAATGATCGCCAGGAGCAGGATCAACAGGAACCCCGTGGAAATGGCGGCCCGCTCGAGAACCTCGAGCGTCCGCTGTTCCTGGGTCAGCGGGAAGATGAGATAGATCGGGTAGCGGGCGAGGGTCGGCGTCTCCAGGGAAGCGCCGATCGCAATGCCCGGTTCACTCGCCTCGCCCGAATAGAGGACCTGCGTCGGTGTCACCCAGAGTCGTCCGGTTTCGCTGTTGGAGGCCACTTGTTCCCGCAGTGCACTGGGCACGGATTCGGGCAGTACGCCGCCCGAGCGGATGTCGGACACCGGGCCCTGCACAATCACCTGATATTGCCCGGACACGGCACCCCTGTTGGCCACCTCGAAGGTGAGCTGGGTCAGCAGGTCGTTCACCGAGGTGGTGGTGATGTCCGCGGCGCGCAGCTGTCGTTGCGCCGTGTCGATGGCGACGGAGGCTTCCGCGATCGAGGCGGTTCGCTTGGCGCTGACGACGCCCTCGGTGGCGAGTGCCAGCAACAGAACTCCACCCAGTGTGACGACAAGCGCGGACGCCACGAGCGTGCTGCCCACGACCCGGAAGGGCAACGAAGCCCACCACCATCGGGCAGGCGCTGAAAGCAGTCGTCCGATCCGCGGCTGCTTGGGGGTCTCAGCCAAGCTCGCCGGCCTTGTAGCCGATCCCTCGCACCGTCACCACGATCCGTGGACGCTCCGGATCGAGTTCGATCTTCGACCTCAACCGCTGCACGTGCACGTTGACCAGCCGGGTGTCGGCGGCATGTCGATAACCCCACACTTCCTCGAGGAGCGTCTCCCGGCTGAACACCTGTTTGGGTTTGCGCGCCAGTGCCAGCAGCAGGTCGAATTCCAGCGGGGTGAGCGGGATGGCCTGTCCCCCGCGCTTGACCGTGTGCCCTTCGACGGAGATCGTCAGATCGCCGATCCTCAGGAGGTCGCCCTCCCCGGTCTCGGCGAGCCGCCGGAGTCGGGTCCGGATCCTGGCCACGAGTTCCTTGGCCTTGAAGGGTTTGGGCACATAGTCGTCCGCCCCGGCCTCCAAGCCCTGGACCACATCGACGGTGTCGGAACGCGCTGTCAGCATCACGATCGGGACCCCGGACTCCGCTCGGATGTCCCGACAGATCGACACGCCGTCCCTGCCCGGCAGCATGAGGTCGAGCAGGACCAGGTCCGGCTGGGTATCCCGGAACGCCTGCAGCGCCCGATCACCGTCTGCACACCAGGCGGTTTCGAAACCCTCCTGGCGGAGCACGATCTGCAACATCTCGGCCAGCGCTGCGTCGTCGTCAACAACCAGAATGCGGGCGTTCGGCTTGTCCGTCACCGGTTCCCCTCTCGTGTGGCTGCGCTCATCCTACGCTGGCGGCACCCGCAGCCCCGGTCCCCTGACACGCCCGTGTGTCCCGACCCGTCACAACGGCGAATCCCCGCGGTGCCGTCAGTTGGCGTCCGGGCTGTCGGTCCACGTCGAATAGATGGCCGTGTCGGGATCCTGCCGGCGCAGGACCCGCTGCCACAGGTCACGCTGGTCGATGCCGAAGATGTCGTCGTGCCGCGACCGGGCGACGAACCAGGCGTCCCTCGCCAGCTCGGATTCCAACTGGCCGGGCGCCCACCCCGAATATCCTGCGAAGATCCGCATCGCGTCATAGGCTCCCTCGACCAACTCGATGGGAGTGTCAAGGTGGAGCAGTCCGACCGAGTCGAACAGCCGGCGCCAGCCCGGTGGCTCCTCATCGCTTCCGACGCTGGCCACGCAGATGGCTCCGTTGCGCGACACCGGACCGCCGTCGAACAACGCCCGCGGCTCGGATACCACACTCTCCCAGCCCGGAAGCACGGACGACAGGTCCAAGTCGGAGAGCTTGTTGAGCACGACGCCCAGGGTGCCGCTGCTGTCCGCGTCGAGGATCAGCACGACCGTAAAATCGAAGACGCCGTCCTGCAGCACCACATGGGAGATGAGGAGATCGCCGGGCTTGACGACACTCATGACCGCGTTCCCTTGCCGCTCGGCCCCGACGCGCGTCCCGCATCGGCTGCCCCCATCACCTTGCCCATCACACGATGCACCCTACCGGGGGTGCTCGCGTCCGCTATTGACCCACACCACGGCCCGCGAATATAGTAGTTTAACGTTCAACGTTAGGTGACGAACATGAGCCGCCAACCAACCATCTTCCTCAGCCACGGCGCGCCACCCCTCGCCGACGATCCGGTGTGGACGCGTGAGCTCGCCGATTGGGCGACTGCACTCCCTCGCCCGCAGAACATCCTCATGGTCTCCGCGCATTGGGAGGCCCGACCCGTGTCGATCTCCGCTTATCGCGAGACCCTGCCACTGGTCTATGACTTCTGGGGGTTTCCCGAGCGTTATTACACGGTCACCTACCCCGCACCCCCTGCGGCGGAGCTGGCCGATGACGTCGTTTCGTTGCTGGGCGCCGATGAGGTCGTGGCGGATCACGAACGCGGACTGGACCACGGCGCGTACGTCCCCCTGAAGGAGATGTACCCGGACGCCGACATCCCGGTGCTGCAGCTGAGCCTTCCCACGCTCGCGCCGGCGGAGCTGTTCGCGCTCGGCGAGCGGTTGCAGCCGTTGCGGGACAGCGGGACGCTCATCATCGGGTCCGGATTCACGACTCACAATCTGCGCTGGTTCAATCCCGGCAACCCCACGGACGCACCCGCGCCTGCTCCGTCGGTCGAGTTCGACCAGTGGGCCGCCGAGACTGTTGCCGCGCGCGATGTTGATGCGCTGCTGAACTTCGAGGAGACCGCACCTGCGGCGCGTGCCGCTCACCCGCGGACAGAGCACTGGGCACCCCTCTATGTGGCGTTGGGTGCTGCGGATTCCGGGAGGGGTACGCCGACCTCCGCGATCGACGGCTTCTGGTTCGGCCTCGCCAAGCGTTCCTGGCAGTTCGACTGACCAGCCACCTGAAGCAGGACCTGGTCCGGACCAACAAAAAACAGTGCCCCGGCCGTGATGGGCCGCACACAGCTGTAGTGGAAGCGGGCCTGGAGGATGACGAGGTCGTCACCGTCCACGAGGTAGACGAGCCTGTGTTCCTCACCGATTCGCCGCAAGCACCCGAGAGCATGTGGCGCAACGGTTCTGGCTTGCCAATCCCGGAGGTGGGGTCCCGGAGGGCGTCATCGATCAGACGGTTGATGCGCTTGAGATTCTGGCGATCAGAGCGGCGACCTGCGACAAGGATTCTCCCGCCTCGAGCAGCGACTGGCGTACTGGAAGCGGGCTACTCTGGCCGCCTGTTTTGGTGCCAAGCCCAACTCCTCGCGAACTAGAGTCGTCAGTCGACGCTGGGATAGGCCGGTGGACGCCGCCAAGCGTTCCACGGACAGAGCACCGTTGAATCGGCAAAGCTGATTCCAGACATGAGCCACCTCAGGGCGGCAGCGAAGCGGCGCTGAGGGCAGCCGGGCCAGCAGGAAGTCTCCCAGCAGGGTGAACCGTTGCCGCCAAGACGCTTCGCGCAACTGGTCCACCAAATGCCTTGGCCAACCCACCTCGCAGCCGTCGACGATCTCGTGGGCCAGGGCCGCGGACGGAAGCCCAAGGAGCGCCCTCGCGCCCAAGGGGTTTAGCGACAGTTGCAAGGCGTGTTGGCGGCCATGAGTTCGCACCGGAGCCGGCTGCGTGTGGAGGCCGGCCACCAGCACGTCGAATCGGGCACTTACGGTGTCCGTCAGCCAGCCACAGTCCAGAGGATCGTCCATCGCCAGCACCACGGTCAACCCGGTCGATGGCACGGCATCCACCGACATGCGGTAGTCATACCCGACCCAGGACGACACATAGTCTCGCAGGGCTGGGCGCACCGGCGGACTCCACGAGGGCATGGGGCAACCGTACCCAGCATCCGACCCAGATGTGGCGCCCGCCGCCCTGCAGCCGGGAAGTGGATGTCGCTTCAAGCCGTCCGTCGATCGTCCGCGGCGTCGGACAAGCTGTTGAAGTCGCTCGGCGGATGCGGACGCAGACTCTCGCCGGTAGCGGCATCAGGTCCCTGCCCGCGAGACCGCCATGGGTCAGGAGCCCCGAAAAGGGACAGGAGCCCCGAAAAGGGAAAAGCCCCTGCCAGCGAACTGGCAGGGGCCCATAGGAGTGGAGGTGCGGGGAATTGAACCCCGGTCCTCGAAGGATGACCTGAGACTTCTCCGGGTGCAGTCAGTGTCACGGTCTGCTCGGCCCCTGCACTCACACTGACATGTCGCAGCCGGGCCCAGTCCTGGAAAAGTCCCCCACCGTCCCCAGGACACAGACGGTGGAGCAAGCCTTCTGAATGAGGCCAGGAGCCGGACCGAAGGCTAAGTCCGGGCTGACCCTTCGGTCACTGCTCAGGCAGCGAGAGCGAAGTCAGTGCGATTGTTGTCGGCACTTATTGGTTCCACAGGGCGTTAACGAGATAACTGTGGATCCTCGACCCGCTTCCCTCAGGACTATCGCCCCAAGTCGAAACCGATCACCCCCCTATTGAGTTGGCACCCTCGCTCACGAGCAAGAGCGTCGGCGCCCTGGCCGCTGAGACCATGGGCACCTTTGGACCAGCCGAAGCCGACCCAGCATGTCAGTCTACCCCAGACAACACTGACCGGTTGCCGCTTTATTCCTCGGCGCTGCCTTGAGTCACGACCAAAGCTCACTTCTCCTTGAGGATCTCCCACCGTGCAACCTTGCGAACCGGGTTCGTCCAATCCTCACCCTGTGCGGCCTTGACCCCACCGATGATCGTCAGGGCGAGCCACGCGACCCAGGCGAGCCCGAGCAGCCACGTGAACCCACCATCGGCGAAGCCGTTGGCGATCATCGCGAAAACAAAGAAGAGCGTGGACACGAACTGGAAGTTGAAGGCCTTTGCGGCCTCGCGCTTGACGTAGCTGCCCGGGGTCGCCACGAGATTGACGCCGAGCGGACCGAAGATCCAGGAGACGAACGGCAGGAAGTGAGCGGCTGCTGCAGCAGCGCGTCCCGCGCTGCTGTCACCGCCCTGACGCACCAAGGTGGGACGATAGGCGGGATGCAGGCCGAGAGCCTTGGAGGTCGAGGGCACATCAACCAGACCATAGAAGGCCTGGTTGAGGTCCTTGCGTGTCTGCGCCTGCAGGACCTGCTCCATGCGCCCGTCGAACTCGAATTCGTTCAGTCGTCCGTCGGCATAGGCATCAGCCAGGAAACGCTCGGCGCGTTCCCGCTCCTCAAAAGTGACGGGGAGGCCGAGGCTCGGGTGCACGGCCTGCAGCGGTGGCACGCGCATGGGCCGAGGTTGCGCAGGGGTGCCCTGCACGGGCACATAGTCGGAGTACTGGGGGAACTGTCCGGTCATGTCCACCATCCTCCCTCGCACTGGCGCCCCGGACCATCGGGCACGCCCCGGGTGTCTCCCTGAGACGTGGACAGCGAAGGAGCTCCCGCGAAGCCTGTGGCGCACCAGTAGAGTTCGGAGCCATGAACAGCAAACCAGATGTGGATTTCCCCGACGGCCCGCCTCCAACGGAGCTCGAAATCATCGACATCACCGAGGGTGAGGGCGCTGAGGCCGTCGCCGGCAAGGTGGTCCAGGTGCACTATGTCGGCGTGGCGTTCTCCAGCGGCGAAGAGTTCGACTCGTCCTGGAACCGCGGCGCCCCACTCGCTTTTCCGCTCGGAGCACAACGAGTGATCGCCGGGTGGGACCAAGGCATCCAGGGCATGAGGGTGGGCGGCCGGCGCAAGCTGATCATTCCGCCGCACCTCGCCTATGGCGACCGGGGCGCCGGGGGCGTCATTCAGCCCGGAGAGACACTCATCTTCGTCTGCGACCTCGTCGCTGTGCAATAAACCCTGTGGACTCGTCCGGGCCGCCAGCCGGTCCCGTGACGTGTCAGCGGCGGCGCTGCCGGTCGGCGAGCGCCCGCTGCGCCTCGCGGTCTGCGTCCCTGCGCCGGATCGTCTCTCGCTTGTCGTATTCGCGCTTGCCGGTGGCCACCGCGATCTCGACCTTGGCATAGCCATCACTGAAATAGAGCGAGAGCGGGACGAGCGTGCTGCCGGAGGTCTGGAGCGCCCGGCTGATCCGGTCGATCTCGCGCCGGTTCAGCAGCAATTTGCGGGTGCGGCGAGCGGTGTGGTTGGTCCAGGTGCCGTGGCTGTACTCCGGAATGTGCGCCTGACGGAGCCACACTTCCCCATCGTCCACGGTGGCGAACGCATCCACCAGCGAGGCGCGGCCCTGTCTCAGTGACTTGACCTCGGTGCCGGTCAGCACCAGCCCCGCCTCATAGGTGTCGTGGATGTGATAGTCGTGACGCGCCTTCTTGTTCTGCGCCACCAACGTGCGTCCCTTTTCCTTGGCCATCTGTCTCCCCGGTCGTCCGAACGCTTCAGCCTAGCGCCCGGACCCGCGATCAGAAGCCGACAGTCTGCGGGTTCGTGACCTTGCCATTCACCCACACCATCAGGTGCAGGTGGCAACCGGTCGAGTAGCCGGTGCTGCCGACATAACCGATAACGTCGCCCTGCTTGACGCGCTGGCCCACCTTGACGGTGTAGTGCGTCGCGTGGTTGTAGCCGGTGGTCATGAACTTTCCGTTGATGCGACCGTGATCGATCATCAGACGATTGCCATAGCCCGCGTTGTAGTAACGCTCCGTGACCACGCCATCGGCCGCGGCCCGCAACGGGGTGTTGCAGCTCGCGCCATAGTCGGTGCCGTCATGCAGCTTCCACACCTTGAGCACCGGGTGCAGTCGCATCCCATAGCGGGAGGTCACCCGCCCGTTCACGGGCTTGATGAAGGGGCTGGCGGGGGCAGCGGCCTGCTTCGGTGCGGGAGCGGCCGGTGCTGGAGCCTGGGCGTTGGAACGGGCCTGATCGGCCTGTTCCAACGCGGCCTGCGTCTTTTCCTCAGCAGCCCGGTTCTCCCGATTGATTCGTTCGGTTTCCGCCCTGCGCGCCTCTTCTTCCTGCTGCTGACGCAGGCGCTCGACAATGCGGGCCTCGACGTCCTTCTGCTCCGCGGAAAGTGCCGTGGCATGGTTCTGGCTGGCCTCCAGCTGCTGGGCCGCAACCAGCTCGGCGGAGGCGTTGGTCTCGACCAGCAGGGCCACGGCCTGTTCCTCTTCCACGGCCCGGGCAGCGAGGTTCTTCCGCTCCTCCAGGTTTGCAGCCGCGGCGGCACGCTCCGCAGCCATCTGCTCCTCGATCTGAGCCTGCCGCTGCTGGGCCGCCACCAGCTGCGCCTGGAGCTCCTCAAGCTTCTCGAGCTCTGCCTGCGTGGCGTCGAAGAGCGTTTGGGACCACTGGACCCGGTTGTTGATGTCACCGGTGTCCGTGCCCGTCACGACCATGCCGATGCCGACCATGTTCGTCTTCTGCTGATACTGGGTGCGTACGACGTTGCCGACCTCCAGCTTCTGGGCCGCCACGTGGCGTTCGCCCTCGGCCACGGCGGCCTTGGCTTCCTCGAGGTCATTCTGGGCCTGCGCCAAGCGGGCGGCGGCGCTCTTGTCGTCGGCCTGCGCCTGCTCAAGCTGACGCTGGGTCTGCGCGAGTTGTTCACGGGCCGACTCGAGCTCTCCGCGGGACTGCTGCAGGGCCGACGTGGCATTCGCCAGCGACTTGGTGTCGGCATCGAGTCGTTCCTGGGCGGCGGTGAGACTCTGTGCGATGCGCTCACGGTCGTTGTCCAGGTCATCGGCCCAGGCGGGGACGGCCAGTGTCAGTCCCAGCGCCAGGGCGGCCACTCCGGCGGTGAACCTGCGCACGTGTGCGGTTCCCCTTCGACGGGCATTCTGTCCACCGCGCGAGGCGCGGCGATGGTCCAGGCCGTCCGGGAGGGCCGTGGGAAGTTCCCTATGCACAGCTGGTCCCCAATCCTGTTCAGAGGGTGTCGACACCCACTCGTCAAACCTTCAAGTATTTTCTCGTAGCAATCAGCGTGGGTATTATGGACAGGAATATTCCAACAATGGCAACTCCGAGCATCGCCAAACCCGCATGGGACCACCCGATCCAGGGTGAAGCCTTGATCAAGACTTCAGCGTTTCGGGTAATAAGGAAATAAACTGCGGCCGCCAGAGTGGCACACGCGAGCGCGATGCCCAGGATGGCGCTGACCAGTGCTTCCAGCAGGAACGGCAGCATGATGTGCAGGTTTCCGGCACCGACGAGACGCATGATGCCGATCTCCCTGCGCCGGGCGAACGCCGCCATCCGAATTGTGTTGCCGATCTGAAGAGCCGCGGCCAACAACAGCAGCGCCGAAGCGATGATCGTGCCCCACTGGAGCAGGCTGAGCCAGCCGAACAGGCTGTCGAGGACTTGATGCAGGTCCTGCACGGCCTGCACCCCCGGCAGCCCCGCCACGGCCGAGACCACCCCTTGGTATTGCTCCGGGTCCTTCAGTTTGACCCGAAAGGATTCCTGCATCTGATCGACGGTGAGCGAGTCCTGGATGGGGCTTCCCTCATAGGCCTTGCGGAATTCGTCGTACGCCTGCTGCTTCGTCTCGAAGAAGACCTCCTGCACCTCCGGGTTGGTGCGCAGGGTCTGCTCGATCGTGTCCCGCTGGCCGGCGGTGACCTCCTGACCGGGATCACAATTGTCGCCCCTGGTCTCGGCGGTGCAGAGGAACACAGAGATCTCGATCTTGTCGTACCAATTGCCCTTCATCAGATCGACCTGCTGGTTGGCCAGCAGCCCGATGCCGAACAGCGACAGGGACACCCACATGGTGACCACCACCGCAACCGTCATGGTCAGGTTGCGGCGCAGGCCGTTGAAGGTCTCGGACAGGGTGTGACGCATATCAGCTTTCCTGGAGGGTGAAAGGGGTTCGGTTGCCGGTCGTGCTCACTGGTAGCCGTATACCCCCTTGCTCTGGTCTCGGATGAGCTCGCCGTCATCGAGCTCGATCACACGTTTGCGCATCTGGTCCACGACGGTCGAATCGTGCGTGGCCATCACGACCGTGGTGCCGGAACGGTTGATCTTGTCGAGCAGCTTCATGATCCCCACGCTGGTGGCCGGGTCGAGGTTGCCGGTCGGTTCATCCGCAATCAGCACCTGTGGACGATTCACGAAGGCCCTGGCAATCGCGACGCGCTGTTGCTCACCACCGGACAGCTCCTCGGGCAGGCGGTCACCCTTGCCTCCGAGCCCCACCATTTCGAGGGTTTCGGGCACCGCTTTCCGAATAAAGCTGGTTGGTTTCCCGATCACCTGGAGGGCGAATGCGACATTTTGATTGACCGTTTTGCCGGGCAGGAGCCGGAAGTCCTGGAAGACCATTCCGATTTGGCGGCGCAACGCAGGGATCTTCCAGTTGGGCAGTCTGGTCAGGTCCTTGCCGGCAACCCACACCTTGCCGGTGCTCGGGCGGAGCTCACGCAGAATGAGCCGCATGAACGTGGACTTGCCGGATCCCGAGGGACCGACGAGAAAGACGAACTCTCCCTTGCCGATCTCCACGTCCACGTTCTTCAGCGCCGCACGGCGCTGACCTTCATAGGTTTTGCTGACGTTCTCGAATCGAATCACGTGAGTTGTCCGGGCCGGGCTAGACGATCATGCGGTTGGCATGCCCCCACTTCAGCCGAGCGGGCGAACGGCCTGCAGTGAGTTTAGGCTGATATCCCATGGGTTCCCGTATTTCCTCACTGTGGGAGTGTTGGCTCCGGTCCCCATATTTCGGCAGGCGTACGCCATCACACCCCGCTCAGCCCGCCTCGGTCTCCTGACGCTTGCGCCAACGAATGCCGGCATCGATGAAGGCGTCGATCTCCCCGTCGAAGACCGCATCGGTGTTGCCGGTCTCGTGTTCGGTGCGGAGATCCTTGACCATCTGATAGGGGTGCAGGACATAGGAGCGCATCTGTGCGCCCCAGGAGCCACCGCCGTCGCCCTTCAGCGCACTCATCTCGGCTTCCTTCTCCGCCCGGGCCTTCTCGAGCAGTCGGGACTGGAGAACCCGCAACGCTGCGGCCTTGTTCTGCAGCTGGGACTTCTCGTTCTGGCAGGAGACCACGATGCCGGTGGGGATATGGGTGATGCGCACAGCGGAGTCCGTGGTGTTCACCGACTGCCCACCGGGCCCGGAGGAGCGGAACACGTCGATCCGCATGTCGTTCTCGGGAATGTCGATGTGATCGGTGTCCTCGGTCACCGGCAGCACGTCCACACCGGCGAACGACGTCTGGCGGCGACCCTGGTTGTCGAACGGGGAGATCCGGACCAGACGATGGGTGCCCTGCTCCACCGAGAGCGTGCCATAGGCGAACGGAGCCTTGACGCTGAACGTGGCGGATTTGATGCCCGCCTCCTCGGCATAGGACGTGTCATAGACCTCCGTGCCGTAGCCGTGGCGCTCGGCCCAGCGGAGATACATCCGCATCAACTTCTCCGCGAAATCGGACGCATCCACTCCCCCGGCCTCGGCGCGGATGGTGATCATCGCCTCGCGCTCGTCGTACTCCCCCGACAGCAGGGTCCGGACCTCCAGGCCCTCGATGTCCTTGGTGAGGCGTCCGAGCTCCCGCTCGGCCTCCGCCATCGAGTCGGCGTCGCCCTCCTCCTCGGCGAGCTCGACCAGGACCACGAGGTCATCGAGCCGGGCCCGCAGGCCCGACACCCGCTCCAGCTCGCCCTGCACCGCCGAGAGCCGTGAGGTGACGCGCTGGGCGTTCGCCTGGTCGTCCCACAGGTCCGGGGCCGCGACCTCTTCCTCCAACCGGGCGATCTCCGCCCGTTTGGTTTCAGGGTCGATCACCGCCTCGATCGCGCCCAGCGAGTGCTCGAGGTGGGAGAGGGAACTTCCGAAGTCAACAGCCACGAGGAGTGAGTCTAGTCGCCCGATCGCATCTCCGAGGACGCGGACCGATGTGGATCGCGCCCCACGGGGTCTCATCGATTGGACGTACGCTCCCCCGCGTCCGAGACTGTCGAACGAGTCTCTTGCCCACGACCATCTGGAGTCCAGTTCCGTGCCCGCATCCATCGCCGCTCCTCTGCGTCAGTCACCGGCGGTACGCGCCGGGGTGTCGATCGCCATCGCCGTCGGGGTCTATGGAGTGTCGTTCGGTGCCCTCGCGGTTGCTGCCGGGCTCACGGTGTGGCAGGCGCAGGCACTGAGCCTGCTGATGTTCACAGGGGGCTCCCAGTTCGCCTTCATCGGCGTGGTCGCGGGTGGCGGGGGCGGGCCGGCCGCCGTGGCAGCCGCGACTCTGCTCGGCCTCCGAAACGGCATCTATGGCATGCAGATGAACGCAATGCTGCGCCCCCGCGGCTGGCGCCGGCCGGTGGCGGCTCATGTCACGATCGACGAATCCGCTGCGGTGGCGATGGGACAGGAGTCGCCGATCGAGGTCCGCAGGGGGTTCTGGACCGCGGGCCTCGGTGTTTTCGTTCTCTGGAACACGTTCACCCTGATGGGCGCGCTGGCCGGAAATGCCCTCGGCGATCCCCGCCAATGGGGACTCGACGGGGCCGCGGTGGCCGCCTTCGTGGGGCTCCTGTGGCCGCGGCTGCGCAGCCGGGAACCGGTCGCCATCGCCGTGATCTGCGGTGTGGTGACCGCACTGGGCATCCCGTTCCTGCCCTCCGGGGTCCCCATCCTGGTGGCCGCCGGCGTCGCGGCCCTGCTGTCGCTGGTGGCACGGCCCGAACGAGGCACGAGGGAACGGGACACGGAAGAGGAGCAGCGCTGATGTGGTGGTGGGTCCTCGTCGCGTGCGTGATCGCGTACATCACGAAAGGTGTCGGCTATCTCATCCCCACCTCGCGCCTCGAATCGCCGCGGGTGACGCACCTCGCCGGGATCCTCACGGTGGGTCTGCTCGCGGCGCTCATCACCATGAACGCTTTCGGTGACGGACAGGCGCTGCGTCTCGACGCCCGCGTCGCGGCACTCGTCGTCGCGATCGGGGCGTGTGCCCTGCGGGCGCCCTATCTGCTCGTGGTGGTGCTGGGTGCGGCGGCCGCCGCCCTCGTACGCCTCACTGGCTGGGGCTGAGCCCGAGCACCTCGCGGGTCCGGTCGACATCGGCACCGATCTGGGCGATGAGCTGCGGAATGCCCTCGAACCGGACATTGCCCCGCAGCCGTTCGACGAACTCGACATGGATCGTCTCGCCATAGAGATTCACGTCGTCGAGATCCAACGCATGGCCCTCGACCACCACGGCGGGCACATCGTCGAACGTCGGATTGTTCCCCACCGAGATCGCCGCGGGCCACACGGGCGCGTCCGCGGGTTCGGCGCGGCGCATCCACCCGGCGTACACACCTGATCCGGGCGCCGCGAACCCGGCCGGGACCGGCAGGTTGGCGGTCGGGAACCCGAACTCGCGCCCGCGCTGGTGCCCGACCACCACGGTGCCGGTGAATCGGAACGGCCGCCCCAGGT
>DUOB01000107.1 GCA_012839035.1 Propionibacterium sp. | reverse complement strand
GTAAGCCCTATTCTCCCTTGTCACAGGAGCATTCGCCATTTAGACCCGCCCACCACGCCGGCGGACCGAGGCTAAATCAACCCAGCAAATCGCCCTGACAAGCAGCAATACCGGCCGGATCCACCAAAATCAGCTCAGGGTGTGCAACTCGGGACATAATTCGACTGCTACCGTCAATCACGGAGACTGCATTCCCATGGCCGCGGGCTGCAGCTGCCACTTCACAACCAATGAGGCCAGCACCTACGATTGTAAGACTCGAGCCTTCCCTTAGCATTCCTAGCAAGGCTGTCATGTCTTCATGCGAACGCAAGTATCCAATGTTGGGCCCGGGGTTTGCACCTGGCCACTGACGTGCTCGTCCGCCGGTTGCAATCACCAATTTGTCGTAGTGGATCGATCGTCCGTCAGATAGATGGATGATCTTAATATCTGGGTCAAGTCCAGTCGCGGCGACGCCGGAGAGGACGACAGTATTTGAGCCTGGAGAGAATTGCAATCTGGCTGTATCTGGAAGAAGGGACGAGCCGTCGAACAATCCTTCCTTGGAAAGCCGGGGCGGGTCATACGGGGGAAAGTCTGACGTTGATTCAACGATGGTGAGCCGGATTCCGGATAATGCTTGGATGGTTCTTGCGGCCGCCAAGCCAGCGACAGATGCTCCGATAATTACGATATGCTTCACTATTCTACAGCCTTAGCAATTGAAATTGCTGCCGCGGGACAACGCATCACTACCTCTCTGGCCAAGTCTTGGTCCTGTGAGTCAATCGCGCTCTTAAGTGGTTTCGCTCTTCCATCGTCCTCGAGCTGGAAATGCTCGGGTGAAAGCATCTCGCACTGTCCGTGACCTTCGCACTTGTCGGAGTCGTATACAAACTTCATGATCAACCTTCCTCAAGAGTGGACTTGGCTTGCAATGGGCCGTAGGGCACGCGGGGCTGATGCACCCAACCCGGCCCATCAAATGGTGTTGAAAAGACTTCCTGGAAAAGAGCTTCGGAAATCGTCCACTGTTCTGCTGGCTTGGCAAACTAGAACTCATACCTGCCCGCAATCCAGATTGGGACTAACTCATTTTCCAAAAGGACGGTTGCAGCTTCCCATGAATACCATCGGCCCCTGGCTGTTCTCGATGATTCAACATAGATCTGTTCATTCGTAAGAAAGTGCATCATTTTGGGCATCCACTGGTCCCTGGAAACCCCGAAATCAGAGCGTTCCTCACGTGAGACGCGTTCATATCCGGAAAAGGAGTCTGATAGTCCCTCGCCGGTCCAACAGTGAGCCTGTTCTGACGGCTCTTCTTCGCTCGGGTCCAATCCGCAGGGCGAGGTCGGACCGCTCATCGAGCTCTCCCAGTGAGAGACGGGCATTCCGTTAGTGCCGAAATCCCTTTTCCACTGGCCCGCCGCTACGAGTCGGCGAATTTCGCTTTCAGCCGCGAGTCGTTCCAAGACCGCAAGGCTGTTCACTCCAGTGTCGTCCGTCACCTGATGAGGTGCTTTTGCTGTTGGCTTGTCCATTGCTCCCTCTGGTCTTTCTGCGTAGGCAGAAATGGAACAGGTGGGCGGGAGCGAGGTCCAGCGAAGTCACCACTCAGTGGGGCCCAAGCCGGTCGGCAAGCTTCTGGACTCAGTACGTCTAGGTGCGTCGCCGGGTCCCGGCAACTCTTAGAGCCAGGTCACGTGCGGGGCGACGACTGCGTACCCCACGAAAGCCACCACATCCAGCACCGTGTGCGCGACGACCAACGGGCCCACGCGCTTCCACCTCAGGAACAACACGCCGAACACGACCCCCATGACCAGGTTGCCGGCGAAGCCACCGAAGCCCTGATAGAGGTGATAGCTCCCGCGCACCGCCGCGGACACGATGAGCACGGCGACCCAGGACCACTGCAGCTGCCGCAGTCGCAGGAAGAGCCAGCCGAGCATCAGCACCTCTTCGAGAATGCCGTTCATCACGGCGGCGAGGAGATAGATCGGGACCGTCCACCAGTTCTCCGCGAGATTCGCCGGAGCGACGTTGGTGTTGATGCCGATCTCGCGAGCGAACAGATAGAATGCGAGCCCCGGAATGCCGATCCCGGCCGCGACCACGACTCCCCTGCCCAGATCGGCCCGGGGCCGGCGCAGGTCGAAGCCGATGCGGTGCCAGGGGCGTACGCCCGGGTCATCCCCCGGCCAGGCCCGCGGACCGGCCGCGAGCCAGAGCAGATAGAGCGCGAGCAGCACCGGGACGAGCGGAAAGGCGAGGTTGGCGAGTTGGTAGGCCAGATCGAGCCATGACCGTTCCGGGGTGGCCGAGGTGTTCATCGTGGACGTCTGCGCGGACAGCGGTTCGGGCCGCGTCATCCGCTCGATGATGCGCAGGATGGAATAGACCGCTGACTCCCCCAGCGAGACTCCGAGGACGAGGAGCACCTCGAGCCCGAACCGGGCGCCGCCCGGGGCTTCGAGAGGGCCAGCGGCCTCCTCAGCCATCGGAGTGGGGTCAGGCGTCGCCGCCACCGCTCGTCCGCGCGCGCTGGGTGGCCGCAAGATGGGTGCGCGTGAACACGAGGGCCTCATAGAGATCGCGCTCGCGGTCGTCCCGCGTCTTTGCTCCCCGCGTGTTGATCTCGAGGATCACATCACCGCCGTATCCGGATTCCCCGAGATAGTGCAGCAGCTGATCGGCGTTCTGGTCACCACGGCCGGGGACGAGGTGCTCGTCCATGAACGATCCGGTGCCATCGGTGAGGTGGACGTGTTTGAGCCGGGGGCCCCATTCCTTGGCCAGCTCCAGCGAGTTCTGTTTGGACGTCGAGGCGTGCGACAGGTCCAGCGTGAGGTGGTCGTATTCGAGTTCGGTCGGGTCCCAGTCGGGGAGATACGCCTTGAACTCCCCACGGGGCGCCCGCCAGGGATACATGTTCTCCAGGCAGAACGTGATGCCGGTCGTCTCCGTCAGTCTGGTGATGCCGGCGAGGAAGTTCTTCGCATAGGACCCCTGCCAGCGAAACGGCGGGTGAACGACGACCGTGGGTGCCCCGAGCTGGAGAGCGGCGCGCGCCGAGCGCTCCAGCTTTTCCCAGGGGTCGGTGCCCCACACTCGCGGCAGGAGCAGCAGGGTCGGTGCGTGCACGGAGACCACCGGAATCTGGTGGTGGTCGCGCAGCCGCTGCACTGCATCGACATCGGTCGACAGGGCGTCCGTGCCGACCATGATCTCGACGGCGTCATAGCCCAGCCGGCCGGCCCACTCGAACGCCGCCGACGTTGTCTCCGGATAGACCGCAGACGTGCTGAGGGCGACGCGGGGGGCGGGCGGGGGCGGGGTGGCTTCTCGCCGATCGCGTTCGGAACTCACCCGGGTCACCCTACCCCGCATGGTCGCGAGCGGTCAGGCTTCGCTTTGACCCGCTTCGAGTGCGGCGACTTCGAGAGCCTCCGGTTGAAGCCGCATGCGCTGGCCGATCTTGCGGGCTTTGATGGATCCCGACTCGAAATATTCAAGGTGGTCGAGGTAGTTCAGGATGATGCCCTCCCGCAGTGCCCAGGGGCACAGTTCGAGCTCATCCACTCCCGCCAGCTCCATGACGGACTCCGCCACCACGGCCCCGGCCAGAAGCTGCGGAGCACGGCCTGCCGAAACACCGGCCAACTCCGAACGCCTCTCGACGGGCATCTCGACGATCATTCCGATCGCTTCCTTGAGCTTCTCGCGGGACAGGATCCGCCGGACGAACACCCCGTCGGCGGACGGTGCAGCCCCGGTCAGCCGCCCGAGCATCTTGAACGTCTTGGAGGTGGCCACAGCCCGGTCATAGGGCCCTCTGCGCAGCACCTCACCGACGACCGCACCGATCTCCGCCCGCGCGTACCTCCGAATCCCCGCCACATCGGTCGGACCGAACTCACGCGCCATGCGCACGGCGCCGACGGGGATCGACAGGGCGACCTCGGGCTCCTCGTCCCGGCCGCAGGAGAGTTCCACCGATCCGCCACCGATGTCGAACACGCTCAGCGCTCCCGCTGACCAGCCGAACCATCGTCGAGCCGCGAGAAAGGTGCCGCGCGCTTCATCGGTCCCGGACAGGACGCGCAGTTCGACGCCTGTCGCGTCCTTGCACTCGGCGATGACGTCGTCACAGTTGCTCGCCTCGCGCAGTGCTGAGGTGACGAACGGCAGGACCTTCGAGCACCCCGAGTCCTCCGCGAGCACCCGCGAGGATTCGACCATGTCGATCAACGACAGGATGCCCTTCCTGCTCATCGTGCCGTCCTTCTGGAGGTGCTCGGCCAGGCGGAGCTCCCGTTTGTGGGAGGCAGCTGGGCTGGGCGCGCCGCCCACCCGCGCATCGACCACCAGCAGGTGGACGGTATTGGATCCGATGTCGAGAACTCCGAGTCGCACGATCGAAAATGTACCTCTGCAGGCTCCTGGTCTCATACTGATCCGCATGCCTGAGATCCGTACGCCCTTCGCCAGGTCCTTCGTCGAGTTCCCCGATCCCGACGGTGCCGAGCAGGTGTTCCGCTGCGATCTGACCTGGCTGACCTCCCGGTGGCGCTGCCTGTTCGGGCAGGGCTGCCCCGGGATCTATGCCGACCGCCCTGACGACGGCTGCTGCACCCACGGCGCGCACTTCGCCGATGCCGACGACGAACGCCGGGTCGGGGCGGCCACGGCGCGGCTGACGGCCGGGACCTGGCAGTTCGCGGACGAGGCCGCCGCGGGAGGCTGGGCGGAATTGGAGGATCCGGACCATGTCGGGGAAGGCGAACAGCCCGACCGCAAGACCCGGGTCGTGGATGGCGCCTGCATCTTCCTCAACCGCATCGGATTCCCCGGCGGCTATGGCTGCGCGCTGCACGCGCTGGCACTCCGCGAGGGCCGGCCGATCACCGAGACCAAGCCGGACGTGTGCTGGCAACTGCCGATCCGGCGGCAATACCGCACGGTGGACCGTGGCGACGACACCAGCTATCTCGAGGTGACAATCGGGGAATACGTGCGCTCGGGCTGGGGCTCGGGAGGCCATCAACTGGACTGGTATTGCACCTCCCACACCGACGCCCACACCGCCGCGGATCCGGTCTATCGCACGAATGCGGCGGAGCTGACGGAGTTGATGGGTGCGGCCGCGTACGCCGAACTCGTGACCCATTGCGAGGAGTTCGAAGCTGCTGCCAGCACAACCATCCACCCCGCCACGCGACAGAACACCCGAAGTGACCGATTAGGATGACGCGCAAGAGGAGACCATCGTGCTATCACGCAGAGGATTCGCACCTCCCGCACACCCCCGATTCGGGGGAAACGGGGTGAGGGGCCAGAATGAGGCCATGCACGTCGACCATCTTGTCTTTGCAGCGGGCCCGGAGGGGTTGCGGGGGACCGCCGACCGGCTGAGCGAGGCCCTCGGAGAGGATTCCCGCGACGGCGGGTTCCACCCGCGGTTCGGCACGCGCAACCGCCTGATCCCCCTGGCCGACGGTCGTTATATCGAGATCGTCGAAGTTCTGGAACACCCGGTCGCCGACAAGGCACCCTTCGGGCAGGTGGTGCGCGCCCGGTCCGAGGCGGGTGGCGGCTGGCTCGGCTGGGCGATTTCCGTGGACGACCTCTCCGGTGTGGAGCTCCGCCTCGGACGTCAGGCCGTCGACGGCAGTCGGCATTTCCCCGACGGCAGGCTCTTGGAGTGGAAGCAGATCGGAGTGCGCGGCACCCAGGCCGACCCGCAGCTTCCCTTCTTCATCCAGTGGATCAGCGAGGAGTCCGTGCTGCCCAAGGCACTAGCCGGTTCGGTCGAGTTGATTCGGCTGGAGATCGCGGGCGACCGCGCCCGCCTGGAAGAGTGGCTGGGCCGCCGCGCCGACCTGCTGGGGCATCTGGGTTTCGAGATCGAGTGGATCGCGCCCCACGGCACGCCCGGCATCATCGCCGCCCACTTCCGGACCGCCAACGGTGAGGTGCGCATCTGATGGCCGTGCCGATCAGGGCTGCGGTGGCCGACCTGCCGGCGTACAAGCCGGGCAAGCCCGCCTCGAGCGGTGAGCGCACCTTCAAGCTGTCCAGCAACGAGAACCCCTTCCCACCTCTCCATGAAATCCTGGCGGCGGCACAGGCGAGCTGTTCAACGATGAACCGCTATCCCGACATGGGCAATTCCGCCGCACTGGAGGCGGTGGCGGCCCACCTCACGACCGCGGAAGTGCCGATCGTTGAGGACAATCTCGCGTTCGGCACCGGTTCGGTCGCGGTGCTTTATCACCTGTTGCAGGCCGTGTGCGAGCCCGGCGACGAGGTGATCTATGCCTGGCGCAGCTTCGAGGCCTATCCGATAGCGGTCCAGGTGTGTGGCGCGGTCGGCGTACAGGTCTCGCTGCGCCCCGACGCCAGCCACGACCTCGATGCGATGCTGGCCGCGATCACCCCGCGCACCAAGGCGATCCTGGTCTGCACACCCAACAATCCGACCGGCCCAACAGTCGGTCACGACGAGCTCCGGGCGTTCATCGAGGCGGTGCCGGACCACATCCTGATCGCTGTCGATGAGGCGTACGTCGAGTTCATCACCGATCCGGCCGCAGCACGCGGGCTCGAGCTGTGGCACGACCGACCCAACGTGGCCGTCCTGCGTACTTTCTCCAAGGCTTATGGGTTGGCGGGTTTCCGGGTCGGGTACGCCGTCGCGGAGCCCCGACTGGCAGCGGCCGTCCGTGCCGTCGCGCTGCCCTTCGGAGTCTCCCTTCCTGCGCAGGCCGCAGTGGTTGCTGCGCTGTCCGTGTACGACAAGCTGATGGACCAGGTGGCAGCAGTGGTCCGGGAGCGTCAGGCTCTCGTCGCCGGACTGACTCAGCAGGGCTTCGAACTGCCGGACACCCAGGCGAACTTCGTCTGGTTCGGCACCCGGGAACGGACCGCGGAGTTCGCTGCGGAGTTCACCAGGGCAGGCCTCATGGTGCGTCCGTATATCTCCGGAAGCCCCTGGGACGGCGTGCGGATCAGCATTGGAGAATCGGAAGCGAATGCCCGCGTATTGGACGTTGCAAGCCGGCTGAATTGGTGACCTCTGCTTCACTTGACCCCGTGTCATTCACTGTTCTCACCATCTGCACCGGCAATATCTGCAGGTCACCGGCTGCGGAATATCTCCTGCGCGAAAGGCTGGGCCCCGGCATCAACGTGGTCAGCGCCGGCACCTCAGCGGTCGTTGGTCACGGGGTGGAGGCACAAATGGCGGCGCTCCTGCCGATGGATACGAGTGCCTTTGCCGCTCAGAGCCTGACTCCCCGTTTGGTGCGGGAAGCCGATCTGATCCTCGGCCTGACCCGTTTCCACCGGGCGCTCGCGGTTGAGCTTGTCCCGATGGCGGTCCGGCGCGCCTTCACCCTGCGCGAATTCGCCAGGATCGTTGCGGGCATGAAGATCGACGAACAGCCGTCGCAGTCAGCGGCGCTGGCAGAGCTCACCCGCCAGGCACCGGAACTCCGGGTCGCTGCCCGGGCCCAGGATCCAGCGGACGACGACATCGCAGACCCTTATCGCCAGAGCGACGAGGTTTTCGCCCAATGCAGTGATGAGATCACGGTCGCAGTCCGGACCATCGCGAATACAGTCGAGCGGTCAACGGCACCCGACGGCCCATCCGGACCGAGCGTTGCTACCGAACCAGACAGGTCAACCGAGCCGAACGGTTCGACCACACCAGGCAAGTACGACTGGTGGACGAAGGAGGCGAGATGAGCGACGGGATCTCCCTGTTCTCCGAGGACCCGGATCGGGACGTTGACCGGGCCCCGGACAAGAGGGGTCCCCGAAGGGCAGCGCGCAGGGGGCGCAGACGCAAGCCGCTGCTGATCGCACTCGTCAGCCTTCTCGTGCTCCTGTTGGGCGCCGGGGTTCTTGTCGGCTGGTATTTCCAGCGGATCGAGTCCGCCCTGTCGGGGATTGCCCGGGAGGATTTCATGCCCGGCTCCAGCGCCGCCTCCGGTGGAGGCGGTGGTGCGGGCGATTCGGCCCCCCGTGCACTGCCCCCGCCGGTGGGCACCAACTACGTGCTCATGGGCAGCGACTCCCGGGGGCCGGACCAAGGCCGCTCCGACACGTTGATGATCGCTCACGTCACCGCAGCCAAGGACAAGGTCTATTTGATCTCTTTCCCGCGTGACATGTGGGTCGACATCCCGGGTCGTGGCAAGGGCAAGATCAACTGGGCCTATGCCTTCGGCGGGCCCGAACTCACGGTTCGCACGCTCAACGACCTGACGGGTGTGCCGATGGACCACGCGGCCGTGGTGGACTTCGAGGGCTTCATCAAGGTCACCGAAGCCCTTGGCGGGGTCGAGGTCTTCAACAAGCGTGCATTCCGGGCGGGTTCCCATTATTTCCCGGAAGGCATCGTGAACCTGAAGGGCGAAGAAGCGCTGGCCTACGTGCGGGAGCGTTACAACCTCCCCCGCGGTGATCTCGACCGCGCCGAGAACCAGCGCGACGTTGTGCGCGCGATCATCGACAAGGCCGCTCGCCCCAGCGTCCTCGCCAACCCGGTCGTCTTCGACGGAATGCTGGATCAGCTCTCCGGTTCGCTGCGGGTGGACAGCGGCCTCACCAATGAAAAGATCAAGGAAACCGCGATGTCCATGCGCCTCCAGGGCGGACAGGACGTCATCAGCTTCCAAGCGCCCATCACCGGGCTCGGTTGGGCCGGTGATCAGTCGATCGCAGTCGTCGACGAGGCGAAGATGGCCGACCTCGGCACTGCGCTGCGCGAGGACCGCCTCCACGAGTATCTGGCGGAGAACCCGTGAGCGGCCACCCCTCCGGCTGAGCGAGGTGCGACCCCCTCAGCTCGGCTGCGTCACTCCGCCTCCAACGCGTCCACGATTGCCTCCGTCCAGATCTGTGATCCCCTCTCACTGGGGTTGATCTGGTCCCTGCCCAGCAACTGGGACAACGGCTCAGGTGCATCGAGGAACGCGTTGAAGACGTCGACGAGGGGCAGCTCGTTCTCCTCGGCCCACGCGGTGACCGCTTCCACACGCGATTGCTGGCCCGCTGCCCCACCCCCCCGCTGGGGATTCTGGGCCATGACGAGTCCCATCGTCTGCGGGGGGACCCGATCCCACAGCTCATCGAGCTGCCCGGCGATCTCTGCCGCCTGCTCACTGTGACCGAAGCTCATGACCACGAGGTCGACATCGTCGGTGATCAGCAGTGGCGCCTGTGCCAGCACGTCCACCATCCGACTCGGCTGATTGCTGGCGTTGCGAATCTCGATGGGCGTCCCCTCGCCCTCACCGAATTCCTCCGCAGGCCCGAACTCCCCATCGCTCTGCCGGACGGCCACCGTCACCGGCCGCTCCTCCGCCAACTCTTCCGCCCAGCGGGAGACCCAGCGCGTCGCACGTGCCGTGCCATCGTCCATGCCGGTCGCATCTCCCAGCACGAGGATGACCATCGGCTCATCGCCGTCCAGTGCCTCTCGGATGTTGGCGACCGTGCTGGGGCGCGGCTCCACCACTTGAGTGGGCGCCGGCTGCACTGCACCAGCGTCACCAGGAACTGCCGTGATGCTCGCCGGATCCGGTCGTACGTGCAGGAACGACAAGATCACCAGCACGATCGTCGTCAAAGCCAAAGCTGCCAGGCCAACCAGCGCCAATGTGTTCCGTCGCATGGCCCCGAATGCTAATGGCATTCGCTCGTGTACGCAGAGTAGGACCACCGATGTCTGACCTTCGGGTTAGTGTTCCCGCCATGGCACGAGCTTCGAAGACGCTTCCCTACCGCTGCAGCGAATGCGGCTGGACGACCTCGAAATGGGTGGGCAGATGCGGGGAGTGCCAGGCCTGGGGCTCGGTGAGTGAGCAAGGTTCGCGGGGCGTACGCGACGTCCCTGCCCAGACCCCTGAGACGAGAGCAGTCCCGATCGCGACCGTGGCCGCGGAGCTGGCTGAACGAGACCTGACCGGTGTCAGCGAGCTCGACCGGGTGCTGGGTGGCGGGCTCGTCCCCGGCGCGGTCATTCTGTTGGCCGGCGAGCCGGGCGTGGGCAAGTCCACCCTGTTGCTCGAGGTCGCGGCCCGTTGGGCGAGTTCGAAGCGTCGCACCCTCTACGTCACCGGCGAGGAATCCCCCGCCCAGGTGCGGCTGCGTGCCGGGCGCACCGGCGGGTTGGCGGATGAGCTTTTCCTTGCCGCCGAGACGGATCTGGGCACGATCCTCGGTCATGTCGAGGAGCTCGCTCCCGGCTTGCTGGTGCTCGACTCGATTCAGACGGTCACGACAACGGAGGCCGACGGTGCGGCGGGTGGCGTGACGCAGGTCCGCGAAACCACCGGCGCACTCGTGCGCGTGGCAAAACGGACGGGCATGGCAGTCATCATCGTCGGCCACGTCACCAAGGAGGGCACCATCGCCGGACCACGGACGATGGAGCATCTCGTCGACGTGGTGCTGACTTTCGAGGGCGACCGGCACTCCGGATTCCGGATGGTGCGTGCCACCAAGAATCGTTTCGGTCCCGCGGATGAGGTGGGGTGCTTCGAGATGACCGAGGAGGGCATCGTCGAAGTGCCCGACCCCTCCGGTCTGTTCACCTCGGAGCACACGGAGACCGTTTCCGGGACCTGCTTGACCGTCACCATGGAGGGTCGCCGGCCCCTGCTCGCCGAGATCCAGGCGCTGGTCGTCCCCGCTCCCCCGCCACAGAATCCGCGCAGGGTCAGTCAGGGTTTCGAGAACGCCAGGTCGACGATGCTGACCGCGGTGCTGCAGCGCAGGACCGGCATCCGCCTGGCGGATCGGGACATCTATGTCTCGACCGTGGGTGGTGCCCGGATTGCCGACCCGTCGGCAGACCTGGCCTGTGCGTTGGCAATCGCCTCCGCCGCCACCGACAGACCCGTGCTGGGAGCCGGCGGTGACGGACGGGTGGTGGCCATCGGAGAGGTCGGGTTGGCCGGCGAGCTGCGCCGGGTCCCGGGCCTCGACCGCCGCATCACCGAAGCCGCACGGTTGGGGTTCGACACGGCCATTGTGCCGGCGGAACGCGGCGCCGAAGCTCGCCGACGATCGGTCAGGGGAATCCGGGTGATCGAGTGCACCACTTTGCCGCACGCCCTCGCCGAGGCACTGGGGTCTCCCCGGGTTGCATAATGGGGCCTAAACCAGAGCAGGAGCGGCACGAACGGTGAACGAGATCGACGCCAGGGCCCGAGAGATCAAGGCCGACCTGGCTCCGGGCACGCCGTTGCGCGCCGGCTTGGAGCGAATCCTCAGTGGACGGACCGGAGCACTGCTGGTGCTCGGCTCAACGGACGCAGTGCGTGCGATCAGCTCCGGGGGATTCCTGTTGGACGAGCCCTTCTCACCGACCGCGCTCCGGGAACTCGCGAAGATGGACGGAGCAATCATTCTGTCCGCGGCCGCGGACAGGATCCTGGCCGCCGCGGTCCAGTTGATGCCGGATCCATCCCTCCCGACAGTCGAAACCGGGACGCGTCACCGGACTGCGGAGCGTGTGGCCCAACAGACAGGCCTGCCCGTCATCACCGTGTCCGCCTCCATGAACACCATCGCCATCTTCCTTGCCAACCGACGCTTTCCTGTGGACGCACCCCACGCCATCCTCGACAGAGCCAACCTTGCGCTGCAGACCCTCGAGCGCTATCGCACCCGGCTTCAACAGCTTCTGGTGCGGCTTTCCACGCTGGAGGTCCAGGACCAGGTCACCGTGCATGAGATCGCGCTCATCGGCCAGCGTCTTGAGATGGTGCGACGTCTTGAGATCGAGACCGCCGACTATGTGACCGAGCTCGGTGGCGATGGGCGCCTGATCGGCCTCCAACTGGTGGAGGTCGATTCCGGCGTGGGTGCGCTTGCCGAGCTGCTGGCCACCGACTATGCAACCGACGAACATGAAACGTTCGGATTCGGCCACCTTGCCGAACTCAAGGACGCCGACCTGATCGACACTGCGCTAGTGGCCCGGGCGATCGGCTTCCGCTCACCCCTGGACGCACACATCGCGCCACGTGGCTATCGCCAGCTCGCCGGCATCCAACGGCTACCGAGCAGTGTGGTGGAGCGTCTGATCAACCATTTCGGCGGGCTTCAGGGCATTCTGGGCGCGACCACGGGGGAACTGCGGGAGGTGGAAGGGGTCGGCGATCACCGGGCGCGCCTCATCCGCGATCTGCTGACGCAGGTGGCGGAGTCGATGTTCTCGCAGCCGCTCGACTAAGCGGTGAACTGCAGCACCACTTGTGATGGCTTTGCTTCCAGGAACTGGGCGGTCACCACATAGGTGCCGGATCCCATGGGCTCCGGGTTGGTCTTGCATTCAGCCATTGATCGATCGGCTCGCCATTCCATCTGCCACTCGAGGCTGCTCCCGGAAGGAAGGAGCGCTTCGCGCTGCGGCATTCCCGACTTGCAGTCACGCGAGGACCAAATGCGATCGGTGCCGGAATAAACCTTCATTTCGAAGGTTTCCGGATTGACCACGACCGAGCACTCGTTTTTTGATGTGTTGGTAATCCCGATGGAATACATCACCGGATTGTCCTTCTGCACCCGCTTCGGACCGTCGACCGAGACCTTGACCGCATCGGGCGCGCACGGCGCGGGCGAACGGTCCGCCGCGGGCGCCGCAGTTGCCTGGTGGAAGGTATTCGCCGGTTCCGGGGGCAGTGGCTTCTCGCTCGGCGTAGCGGACGCTGCCGTCGGAGTCGGAGTGGGAGCGGGGGTTTCTGCAGGTGCGGCGGCAGCCGTCTCCACGGGCGTCGGTGACGCCACTGACGGACTGGGCGGAGGTGCAGGTTCGCCCGGCACCGGCACTGCTTCTTCTTCGAGAACCCCTTCGGCTGGTGCAGCAACCTGCTCCTGCTCCACCTCGTGCCCCACTGGCTCCGCTGTGGTCGGCTCGGCCCGCCCGATGTTGGCGATCATGAAGCCGAGACCCAACAACAGGACGACCACCACGGCGATGGCAATCCCACGACGAACCCAATACGTCCGAGCTTCCTCCGGCCCGACCGGATGCAGCAACCCCTCCATAGCTGCAGACTAGATAGCGATTACCGTCCCGTCAGGGCGCCACGCCCACCGCATGTTGATCGGGTTAGGGTCGGCTTCATGCCCACCCACTCCCGCAGTCAAGCAGAGTCGGCCGCGGTCATCGTCGCGGCTGTTGCGGCGTGGTTCGACCAACACGCTCGCCCCCTCCCCTGGCGCGACCCGACATGCTCGGCGTGGGGCGTGCTCGTCAGCGAATTCATGCTGCAGCAGACTCCGGTCGCCCGCGTGCTGGAGCCGTGGCGGCGCTGGATTGAGCGCTGGCCCACACCCGGTGCGCTTGCAATGGAGCCGGCGGGGGAAGCGATCCGCGCGTGGGGCAGGCTGGGCTATCCGCGGCGGGCACTCCGGCTGCACGCCGCCGCCGCCATCATCGATGACCGGCACGGAGGCGAGGTCCCTTCCGATGTGGCGACGCTGCGGGAGCTGCCGGGGGTTGGCGAATACACCGCCGCAGCCGTGGCCAGCTTCGCGTTCGGCCAAGCCCATCCCGTGTTGGACACCAATGTGCGCCGCGTGCTGGCCCGCGTCTTCGAGGGCGTTGAGTTCCCGTCGAAGACCCCCACCGCCGCCGAACGAGGATTGGCGGCTCGCGTCATGCCCACAAGCGGCGCGGCACGATGGGCCGCCGGGTCCATGGAGCTCGGGGCGCTGATCTGCACAGCGGCAAAACCGCGCTGCACGAGCTGTCCGATCGCCGGCCACTGTGCGTGGCTGGCCGCCGGGCAACCGTCCCACACCGGCCCACCGCGCAGGGGACAGGCGTACGCCGGCACCGACCGCCAGGTGCGGGGGTTGCTGCTCCAGGCCCTGCGCGAAGCGGAAGAGCCGGTTCCCGCCGGGCGTCTGGACCTGGTGTGGCCGGACGCGGTGCAGCGGCAGCGAGCCCTGGACTCACTGCTGAGCGACAGCCTGATCGTCCCCGACAGCGACGGCTATTCACTCCCGTTATGACAGGCCATTCTCTGACTGCATGCCGTCGCTTCAGGCCAACCGGAGGAATCCCGCCATAAAACAGGGCACAACCCCAAAGTTTCCAAAGAATTTGGATAGCCTTCCTCAGCGTCCTCGATTGGCGGAACGAAAATGGGCCAAACATTATTGGTCCCTTTAGACTGACGCCCGACTCTCGGAGAAGACGCTCCGACCACAATGTCGCCGACCACGGGGTGTGCCATGGATATGCATGAATACTTTCGCCTGCTCGTCCGCTACTGGCGGAGCATCACGGCCGCCATGCTGGTCGTCGTGGCTGCTGTTGCCGGCTTCACCCTGCTCCAACCGCGGACGTGGACGGGCACGGCATCCCTTTACGTGGCGGTCGAGAGCGGCACCGCCGGCGAGTTGTCCCAAGGCGCCAACTATGCCGAACGTCAGGTCAAGTCCTTCGTGGAGGTCGCCCGTTCGCCGTTCGCGCTGCAACCCGTGATCGACCAGCTGGAACTCGATTCCACCCCCCAGCAACTCGGCCAATCCATCTCTGTGGCTGCCCCCGCAAACACCTCGGTCATTGACATCTCCTCCACCCGAAGAGACCCCCTGGAGGCCGCGGCGATCGCGAATGCCCTCGCGGACAGCCTGGCTGTCTCCGTGGACGAGCTGTCCCCCAAGGCTCGCGATGGCGAGCGGCTGGTGCAGGCCACCGTCATCGAGCGTTCGGTGATCCCGACTGTGCCCACCTCCCCGCGGCCGATGCAGAACCTCGCGCTCGGCGTACTGCTGGGCGCTCTCCTGGGCCTCGGACAGGCCCTTGTGCGCGACCGGCTCGACACCCGGGTCCGATCCGTTTCCGACCTCGCCCGCGTCACGGACGCTGCGGTGATCGGCACCATCGCCCGGCACAACCCGGATTCGCCTGCTGACGAGAATGGCTATTCGGTCACCGACGAGGCCTTCCGGGCGCTGCGCACGAACCTCGGTTTTCTCGGTCTTGCGGGCGAGCGCCGGCCGTCCGTGGTCTTCACGAGCTCCGTCGCGGCCGAAGGCAAAACCGAAACCGCGACGCGACTTGCCCGTTCGCTGGCTGCCGCGGGAGAACGCGTCCTGCTGGTGGATGCCGACCTCCGCCGTCCGAAGGTCGCGGATCGGCTGGGCCTGGAAGGGTCCGCCGGTCTGTCGCACGTGCTGAGTGGTCAGGCGAGCGCCTGGGATCTGGTGCAGCCCGGCGGCGCGCCGGGTCTCGATGTGCTGGCGGCGGGCACCGTGCCCCCCAACCCTGCGGAGCTGCTCGGCTCGGAGGCCATGGAACGATTCGTCCGCGCCGCAGAGGACCGCTATGACCACGTGCTTCTCGATGCTCCCCCGCTGTTGCCTGTGACTGACGCAGCCGTGCTGGCTCACCAGACCGGCGGAGCCGTCGTGGTGGCGCGGAGCGGCGTCGTGAGCCGGCACGAGATCGCCGCGGCCCTGGCGTCCTTGGACGCGGCCGGTGGGGATGTGCTCGGCATCGTGCTGAACGACGTCACCAAGCGCTCCGGAACCGGGGTGTCTGGCGGGTACTACTACTACTACCACCGTGACGGTGGGGCACGCCGCAACCATGAATGAAGGCCCGGCGATGCCCATCGAGCGTGTGCCGGAATCCACCAAGGAGTCCGTCGCCCTCTGAGGCATTAGCCGCGGGTCGCTCCCACGGATGCGATCACCACACACAGCATCGCCATCACTTCCCAGGGCGAGAGTGACTCCCGCAGGAGGAGGAACGCTGCCAACGCCGCCGCGGCGGGTTCGAGGCTCATCAGGATGCCGAAAACCCGCGGCGGCATTCGGCGGAGGGCGATGAGCTCAAGGCTGTAGGGGACGACGGAGGACATGAGGCCCACCGCCGCCCCGATGAGCAACACGTCGGGTCGCCACAGGGCACCGACGTCGGCCGTCAGTGCAGGTCCTGCCACCAGCAGGGTGGCGAGCGTGCTGCTGACAGCAAGACCGTCGAGGCCTTTCCAGCGGCCACCGACCAGTTTTCCGGCGAGAATGTATCCCGCCCAGCCCGCACCGGCGAGCAGGGCAAAGAGAACGCCGGTGGCGTCGAGGTCGGAGGGCCCCACTCCCAGGAGCAGTACGCCCACGCCGGCCAGAGCTGCCCACAGCAGATCCCGGGGCGTACGTGATCCGAGCATGGCCACTGCCAGCGGACCGAGGAACTCCAGGGTGACGGCCAGTCCGATCGGAATCCGCGCGAAGCTCTGGTAGATGGCCCAGTTCATCAGGGCCAGTGAGGCCCCGTACGCGACCACCGCGAGCCAGTCCTGCCTGGTCCGGCCCCGAACCCTCGGGCGGATGAGGACCAGGAACACCAGCGTCGAGGTCAGCAGCCGCAGCCACACCATGCCGGAGGGTCCGACCTCGTCGAACAAGGTTTTCGCGATGGCGGCGCCGAATTGGACGGAGAGGATCGAACCGAGGACCAGCCAGACAGGTGAGATCCGACTCACTTCATCCCCGACGCCGAAAGCCGACGGCGGTTGCGCAATGCCTCTTCTGCAGCCATGGCCGCAATCAGCGCGACCCCGCTGGCAATCGTCGCCGGCCGCCACAACCACCACAGGTTGGCCAACCGCGCCTCGACCGGGGGGCCCATGCGATAGCGCACGAATAGCTCAGCGTTCTTCTCCGGAGCAGTCCCCGTGATCTGTTGATCGAAGCGACGGAACTGTCCGTTGCGGTCGGGATATTCCACGACGACAACGTGTTTGTCCGGTTGCGGTGCGCCTGCATCATCCGGCACGGGGTGCACGGCAACGACTTCCCCCACCGCCTCCGCCGTGGTCCACTGGAACGCCAGGGCTTGGACGGCGAACACCACGGACACCACGACAGCCACCGCAGCGGTGGCAGCGGCCACGAGACCGCCCAGGCGGCGTACGCCACCGACCCGGATCACGACGCGTCCAGCAGGCACTCCGACAGCGCTTGGCCGATCCTGCTCGCGGCCGCCGCTGTCGGATGCACCCCGTCGTCGCTCATGCCCGGTGCCCACAGAACGCCCGAGCGCACGCCCTCCATCGGATCGCACAGCCTCCAGCCCTTGTCCTTCGTGAGCAGGCCGAGGTTCTGATTGAACTGCGTGTGCAGCTGAGGTAGGGGATCCCGGGGCGGAAGGGTGGAGACGACCACGCGTCGTGCTCGGACCCGATCGATGATCTCTTCGAGATAGTACGCAGTCCGCTCGAACGCCACCCGGCCCACGTCGCTGGCGCCGGTGAGGACAACCAGGGTGTGGGCATCCGAGCGTTCCACGCCGTTGGCCATGTCCTCGGTCGTGGCGCCGGCCGCAGCCCACGCGCCCACGACGTTCAGCCGGGGATCCAGGTGCGCCACCCAGGAGGCTTCGGCAAAGGAAAGCGCCGCGAGGTCCGAATCGGCCGCCGTGATCGAATCACCGACCACATAGAGCGAGCCATCCGACTCTTCACTCCCACCACAACCGGCCAGCCCCAGCGCCGAGACACCGGCGAGGCCAACCAGCAGCTGCCGACGGCTCAGCGGTCCCATGCTGCGCACAACCACACTCCTGCCGCGAACCAACCCCGGGCGTGCAGAGGAGCCGCGGGGCACCGCGCCAGCGTACCCCCATCATTCCCCGCACAAATGAAACGGGCCGGGCCACCTTGGCCCGACCCGCTCCTTCACATCACAGATCGCTGTCCGCGTCCCCTGCGCTCAACTCGACCGGAGGGGTGTCCGGCAGTTCGCCAGCCTGGGAACCGGTGAACGTGAACGGATTCTCGAACGAGTCCTCGCCCTCGTTGACGTCGACCAGCACGATCTCGCCCGACTTGACCTCGCCGAACAGGATCTTCTCCGCCAGCATGTCCTCGATATCCCGCTGGAGGGCCCGACGCAAGGGGCGGGCACCCAGAACCGGGTCGAAGCCACGCTTGGCGATGAGCTTCTTGGCGGCCGGCGTGAGCTCGATGCCCATGTCGCGGTCGGCCAGACGCTCCTCGATCTGGGCCACCATCAGGTCGACGATCCGCTCGATGTCGTCCTCGCTGAGCTGGTGGAAGACGACGATCTCGTCGATGCGGTTGAGGAACTCCGGACGGAAGTGCTGCTTGAGCTCGTCCGAGACCTTTGCCTTCATCTTCTCGTAGCTCGACTCCTTGTCCGCCGCTTGGGCGAAGCCCAGGTTCACCGACTTGTTGATGTCACGCGTGCCCAGGTTGGTGGTCATGACGATCACGGTGTTCTTGAAGTCGACCACGCGGCCCTGCGCATCGGTCAGCCGACCCTCGTCCAGGATCTGCAGCAGCGAGTTGAAGATGTCCGGGTGGGCCTTCTCGATCTCGTCGAACAGGACCACCGAGAACGGCTTGCGCCGCACCTTCTCCGTGAGCTGGCCGCCTTCCTCATAGCCGACATAGCCGGGCGGGGAGCCGAACATCCGCGAGGCGGTGTGCTTCTCCGAGTATTCCGACATGTCGAGGGAGATCAGCGCATCCTCGTCGCCGAACAGGAACTCCGTCAGCGCCTTCGTCAGCTCGGTCTTGCCGACGCCCGAGGGCCCGGCGAAGATGAACGAACCGCTGGGACGCTTGGGGTCCTTGAGGCCCGCACGGGTGCGCCGAATCGATCGCGACAGGGCCTTCACCGCGTCGTGCTGACCGATGTAGCGCTTGCCGATCTCCTGCTCCATCTGGAGGAGACGCGAGGACTCCTCCTCGGTCAGCTTGAAGACCGGGATGCCGGTGGCGGAGCTCAGCACCTCGGCAATGGTCTCCTCGTCGACCTCCGCCGCAGTGTCGTTGTCGCCCATCTTCCAGGCGTCTTCCTTCTCCGACCGCTGGGCGAGGAGCTTCTTCTCGTCGTCGCGCAGTCGCGCGGCACGCTCGAAGTCCTGTGCGTCGATCGCGGCTTCCTTCTCGAGGCGCACACCGGCGATCTTCTCGTCGAATTCGCGCAGGTCCGGCGGAGCGGTCATCCGGCGGATTCGAAGCCGGGCGCCCGCCTCGTCGATCAGGTCGATCGCCTTGTCCGGCAGGAACCGGTCCTGGATATAGCGGTCGGCCATCTGGGCCGCCGCAGTCAGCGCGGCGTCCGTGATGGTGATCCGGTGGTGCGCCTCATAGCGGTCGCGCAGACCGCGGAGGATGTCGATGGTGTGCGCGATCGACGGCTCCGCCACCTGGATCGGCTGGAAGCGGCGCTCCAGCGCGGCGTCCTTCTCGATGTGCTTGCGATATTCGTCCAGCGTCGTCGCACCGATCGTCTGCAGCTCCCCCCGGGCCAGCATGGGCTTGAGGATCGACGCCGCGTCGATCGCGCCCTCGGCAGCACCGGCTCCGACGAGCGTATGGATCTCGTCGATGAACAGCACGATGTCGCCGCGGGTCTTGATCTCCTTCAGCACCTTCTTGAGGCGCTCCTCGAAGTCACCGCGATAACGCGATCCGGCGACCAGTGCCCCGAGGTCGAGCGTATAGATCTGCTTGTCCCGCAGCGTCTCGGGCACGTCTCCGCGCACGATCTGCTGGGACAGGCCCTCGACGACGGCCGTCTTGCCCACGCCCGGCTCACCGATGAGGACCGGGTTGTTCTTGGTCCGCCGGGAGAGCACGGTCATGACCCGCTCGATCTCCGGCTCCCGGCCGATGACGGGGTCGAGCTTGTTCTCCCGGGCCGCCTGCGTCAGATTCCGGCCGAACTGGTCGAGCACCGTCGAACTCGCCGGGCCTTGGCCGCCACCCTCGGTGGGGGCGCCGACGCCGGCGGGCTCGCCCTTGCCGCCACCCTGGAACCCGGACAGCAACTGCAAGACCTGGTTGCGCACTCGGTTGAGGTCGGCACCCAGCTTCACGAGCACCTGGGCGGCAACGCCCTCGCCCTCACGGATGAGTCCCAGCAGGATGTGCTCGGTCCCGATATAGGAATGGTTGAGCTGCAGCGCCTCGCGCAGCGACAGCTCCAGGACCTTCTTGGCACGCGGGGTGAACGGGATGTGGCCGGTCGGCGACTGCTGGCCGTGGCCGATGATCTCCTCGACCTTCTCCCGCACCGCTTCGAGCGAGATCCCCAGCGACTCCATGGCCTTCGCCGCGACACCCTCACCCTCGTGGATCAGGCCCAGCAGGATGTGTTCGGTGCCGATGTAATTGTGGTTGAGCATCCGGGCTTCGTCCTGGGCGAGCACGACGACCCGCCGGGCCCGGTCAGTGAACCGCTCGAACATGTATTTCTCCTCACGCGACGCCACCCACACGGCGCCTGCTCGCAGCACGCCCGGCGACGCCGAACTCCTGTATCCCCCAACTCTAGTCGCACCTTGCAGCAGGGGTGGGCCAACAACCCTTGAGGTTGTGCGCCATGAGCGATGTCTGCTCGACTCCAAGGTGCCTCGTGGGTGAACAACGTCCGAGCGCCCGGGGGCATTCCCGGATCTGCTGCGTTCGCCGAGGGCGTACGGGCGTACGCTGCTGGTCGCTATGGAACTCACAACGTTCGGGCTGCTCATCGTGGCCGGGGTCGGCACCGGGGTGATCGGCTATCTCACCGGACTTGCCTCCTTGGTGAGCTATCCGTCGCTGTTGGCCGCCGGGCTCTCGCCGGTGACCGCGAACGTTTCCAACACCCTCGGGCTCGTGGGCATCGGCGTGGGGACCACCACCCGCGCAGGCCGCCAGTTCCGTGGCGAGCGCGCAAAGCTGGTGCCGCAGTTGACGGTGTCAGCGGTGGGTGGCCTCGTGGGAGCCGCATTGTTGCTGACCGGTGGGGAGAACACGTTCGAGGCGATCGTGCCCTGGCTGATCGTGCTCGGTTCACTGGCGTTGCTGGCCCAGCCCCGATTGGCCCGATTGCGCGGGGAGAGGGACAGCCGGGTCGTCTATCTCCTCGCGCTGTTCGTGATCTGTCTCTACGGCGGCTATTTCGGCGCCGGCGCCGGCGTCATCTATTTGGCGATCACGATGATTGCGACGGACGAGTCGTTCGGCCGCGCCATGGTGCTGAAGTCGATCCTGCTGGGCGTCACGAACCTCGTCGCCGCGCTCGCGTTCATCGCCTCCGCGCTGTTCCTCGGCGGCCCGGTGAATTGGCTGGCGGCCCTCGCGCTCGGGCTCGGCTGCGTCGTGGGCGGCTGGCTCGGCCCGCGCATCCAGGAGTATCTGCCCGAGCGTGGCCTGCGTTTCTTCGTCGCCCTCTGCGGCTTCGGTCTCGCCGGTTGGCTCTGGCTGCGCTGAGTCAGGCGGTGCCCCATGCGCCGAGCGCCCGGACCGTGTCGATCGTGTCGGCCTCGGCTGCGGTTTTGTCGTCCCGATAGCGGAGTACGCGGGCGAACCGGAGCGCGACCTCGCCCGGATAGCGACGGGAGCGCTGGACACCGTCGACGGCGATCTCCACCACCTGCTCCGGCCGGACGGTCACGCCCCAGCCCTCATCGCGGACCGCGAGCGCCGTGAACCGCTCGGTCTGCCAGCGCAGGATCTCGTCGGTCATGCCCTTGAACGTCTTGCCGACCATCACGAAGCCGCCCGTCCGCGGGTCCCGGGCCCCCAAATGGATGTTGGAGAGCCATCCTCGTCTGCGCCCGGATCCCCGTTCCACCGCGAGGACGACCAGATCGAGCGTATGGACCGGCTTCACCTTGATCCAGGCGCTGCCCCGTCGTCCGGCGGCATAGGGAGCCGAGGGGTCCTTCACGACCACGCCCTCGTGACCGGCGCTGATGGTCGCGTTGAAGAAGTCGTGGGCCTCCCGCTGGTCGGCGGTGCGAATCCCGGGCACGAGCAGACCACTGTTCTCCCCCACGAGTCGGGCCAGGGCAGCCCGGCGCCGCTCCAGTGGCTCATCCAGCAGATCCGTCCCGTCGATATGGAGGAGGTCGAAGAACCACGGGGTCAGCGGTGCCCGCGGGCCACCTCGTTCGCCGCGTGCCGCAGTCCGTGCCCCGGTCACCTGGAACAGCTCGGGAGACCCGTCCGCACGCAGCGCCAACAGCTCCCCGTCGAGCACCGCCTCCCGGCACGCCAGGCCCCCGACCAGCTCGGCCACCTCCAGCAGCCGCTCGGTGATGTCGTCCAGGTTGCGGGTGAACAGGCGTACGCCGCCCTGCGACCGGTGCGCCTGGATCCGGATCCCGTCGAGTTTGCGCTCCACCACCCAGTCCTCCGTGGGTCGAGTGGCGAACACGGTCGCCAGATCCGGCGCGGAGGCGGCGAGCATGGGGAGGATCGGCGTACCGACTCGCAACCCGATGCCCGCCAACGCGGCAGCGCCACCCCGCAGAGCTCGCTCCGCGACCGCGACGACCGACCCGGCCAACATGGCGGCCCGGCGTACCTCCTCCTCCCCCACCCCGCTCGCCGACGCCACTGCCTGCACCATCACGGCCGCGGACGCCCCCTGACGCAGCTCGCCACCGATCAGCTGTCGCAGGAAGACCTGTTCCTCCTGCGTTGCCGAACCGAACAGTTCCGTCACGAGCCGCGCGCGCCGGCCGGCCGATCCTTCGCCGGATGTCCGCACCAGCTCGGTGAACACGCGCTCGACCGCGGCGAGCGTGAGCGTCGGCTCTGCTGCGGGCGGGGGCAGTTGGGCGAGGCCACGCCAGCCGACGCCAAGTCGGCCCTGGGGGATGGATCCGGAGAGGTACGCCGCTGCCTGCCCCACACGCTCCAACGGCAGCTCTCGCAGGACCGCGGCCAGCGCCGTGATCTTTGCCCGGCGAGAACGTGTCCCGGCAACCTCGGCCGACGCCGCGACCAGGATGGCGAGCAGTGGCTCCTCGGCCCTCATGACGAGACTCTCCCACGGGCATCCCGCCCTGCGGCAAGCCGCTGGCCACTTGTCCTGTCTCGGTAAGCTGCGGGCCGTGACTACTACTTCCCAACGACCTGCCACTTCGCCTGTTGTAACCGTGCTGCGCATCGGCTCGCTCATCACCGCCATCGGCGCCCTCGCCCAGTTCCTGCTCGGCGGCTACATGTTCACGGCTGACTACAACGAATCGCTGTGGGGCGGGCACAACTGGCTCGGTCTGATCACGATTGTGGCTGCCCTGGTGGCCGCCGTGGCCGGGTTCATGAATCTGAAGAAGGGCGGCAATCCCGGCCTCGCCTACCACGTGGCCGGCACCGCTGTGCTGATCCTGGTGCAATATGCGCTGGGTGAAATCGGGGGGCTCGTCATCGTGCACATGGTGATCGGCATCGCCATCCTCATCAGCGCCATCGCCATGACCACCCTCGCGTTCCGCAAGCCTTTCGCCCGCAAGTGAGCCTGGGGCAACGTCTCCTCCGGGGCCTGAAGGACATCTTCTTCGTCGCCCTCGGCGCGCTGGTCATCTCAGCGCTGCTGAGGGCGTTCGTGTTCGAACCGTTCACCATCCCGAGCGAATCGATGGAGAACACGCTGCAGATCAACGACCGGGTGGTGGCCCAGAAATACGCGGATTTCGAACGGGGTGACGTGATCGTTTTCCGCGATCCGGGACACTGGGTGACCGGACCGCCCACCAGCGATCCGAATATTGCTGTCCGGGGACTGCAATTCGTGGGGGTGCTGCCGAACACGAGCGCGGACTTTCTCACGAAACGCGTGATCGGCATGCCCGGCGATCACGTGCGTTGTTGCGATGCGGAAGGGCGCATAACCGTCAACGGGGAGCCCTTGGACGAGAGCGCCTATCTCTATTCGGATGGAGTCGGAACGACGCGGCCTTCCGATATGCCATTCGACGTGGTGGTGCCCCGGAACCATGTCTTCGTGCTCGGTGATCACCGTGACGCCTCCGCTGATTCCCGGTGCCATATGGATGATGATCCCTCGGGCTCGTCCGCCTTCATCCCGGTCAAGAATGTGGTCGGTCCCATCGGTCTCATTGTCGCCCCTTTTGAGCGGTGGCAGCAATTGCGGACCCCTTCGGCTTTCAGCCGGGTTCCGCCGGCCGACGATGATGGGCCAACCGTCCCGGAAATCCTCGTCCGTTCACATTGCTGAGCGAATGCTTCAGGGATCAATTCCCCACTGATCGAGTTCCTGGCTCAACCTGTCGATCAGTTCTTTGAACGCCGCAGCCTCCGCGGCAGCTTCTTGGCGAGCTGCGGACGCCATGGACGCCTCGGCGGCGGCGTCGTCGCGACGGGTGAGCGCGGCCTCTGTCTCCCGTTCAGCCGCCAGGAGTGCTGCCCGCAGCTCAGCAACACGTTCGATCGCCAGTGCGAGCTGCTGCTCCCGCAGCGCCAATCCGTCCTCGGCTGCCGTGGCGGCCTCCTCTGCGCGCTCCCACCTGCCCTGGGCGGCCTCCCACCGCGCCTCTGCTCGACCCAGCTCTCGGCTGATCCGTCGAACCTCTGCGGGATCAGGACCGGGTGGCGCGTCCGCCGGCTCCGGAGGCTCTTCCGCTCGCAAGGGAATGACGTGTGCCAGCGCAGGCGCGGTCGAAGGAGCGAACAGATCTGCTGGGCCGAAGCCGGCCGCTCTGACCGTGGCAGTCAGGGTGCCGCCAAGGATGCGTTCGGCCAGCGTCGGGTCTGCCATGGCAGCCTGGAGAGTCTCCGCCACTTCGCTGCGGACCGCGTCAGGAGCGGCATAACCGCGCTCGGCCCCGAGCGCACTGGCCCGACCCGCGAGCGAGCCGACCAGCCGACTGCGCAGCGTGGAAAGTTTCCGCATTTCGACGGGGTCCGCCTCCCGGTGAGCGCGGGCGAGCGAGTCCCCCAGCTCGAAGACCTCGGCGAGCCGTTCCGTTTCGTGCCGCGCGAGCAAGTTCACCAACCAAGCACCGCGTGTTGGCTTTTTCAGCTTCTTGAGCGCGCGGGCACCTGCTGCGTCTCCGGCGGCCTTCGCCGCAGCCGCCAAACGATCACGGCTGCTGACGAAGTCCTGCCAGGGACCGGCATAGAGTTCGCCGAGGTCCACCGCGTTCAGCGCTGAGCGGCCTCAAAGGCCTCTCGAATATTGGTCGGCACGCGTCCACGGCTGCTGACATCGAATCCGTTGGCCTTGGCCCAGGCCCGGATTTCCGTCGGGGAGGCGCCCCCGGCGCTCTTCCGGTTCGCCGCAGTCCCCCGACCCCGCGACACCTTCCGAGCATGACCCACCCACTGGGCCATTCCGTCACGCAGTTTCTCCGCATTCTCGACCGACAGGTCGATCTCATAGTCAACGCCATCGAGACCAAATCGAATCGTCTCGTCAGCGGTCGTGCCATCAATATCGTCTTCCAAGATGATCTGGATCCTCTGGGCCATGAGCCACCTTCCAATGGTGAGCAGGGGGGACGGGGAATCTATCCACGAGAATATTCTTTCAGAATGCTATAAGCAACCGAGTCTTACCAAATAGGGAGGAAAACTGGTGCTGGATTCCGAAGAGTGGTGGAACCCGGACTTCTGGAGCTCCAACACACCCACTGACCATTTCGACACACCCAGCACACTGTGCGCGCAGGCATTGAGCGGAGCGATCCTCCATTGGTGCCGGAAATTGGGTCTTCAGCGAGTGATCGACGTCGGATCGGGTGACGGAAAGCTCCTCGACGAATGTTCTGCACGAGCCCATGGATTGCAATTCTCAGGCATCGACGTGCGGAAGTTTCCACCCTCTGGGGGGTGGCGGGGAATCACTGCTCGTTGGGATCGACGGACGGATGCCTGGGTCGGGGAGGAATTGAGGATTGGGCCGGAACCCTGCTTGGTTATCGCCGTGGAGTGGCTGGACGATCTTCCGGCGGCAGTGGCCATGTCCGATCCACGAAGTGCGCCAGCGGAGACCGGTCCCGTGCGAATGGGCCCTGACGGGGATTCTGCGCCGCTGTCCAGCGCCGAGAATGCCTGGCTCGCCCGCTGGTGGCCTCATCTGTCGCCCGGCGAGCGTGCCGTCGTGGGCCTGACTCGCGATCGGGCGTGGTGCTGGTGGGCCCGCCGACTGCCACCGGGCAGCGTCCTCGCGACGATCGACTATGGACACACGATCCACGACCGACCTGCGGACGGTGGTCTCGCAGCCCACGTGCACGGCGTTGCCGCCACCCCGGGCACCGGCACGAACGTGACCGCGTCCGTCGCCATCGACTCGCTCACCCACGCGGTGGAAGAGCTCGGAGCCGAGCGACTGTGGTGTGGTCGCTTGATGGACCTGCCTGCGGGCTTCTGGCCCCGTTCGGGCTCCGCTCTCCGGCGCTTGGCCTTGCGCAGCCAGGAGGCCCTGCTGCGCGCCCCCGAGCGGTTCGGCAACTTCTGGCTGGTCGCCCACCGGATCGCGGAGCGCCCATAATGGCCGAGTGACCACGCAACGGATCCTCGTCGGCTCGCTGGCCGCGGGCCTGCCCGCAGACGCTGCCACGATCATCCTCGACCTCGGTCCCGACCATCCATCCCGGACCGGCCTCCTCGAGATCAACATCGTGGCCGGCAACGACGGGGTGGTGTCCGCCCGCGTCCTCCCCGGCGCCATGCACCGCGGAGTGGAGAAGCTGTTCGAGGCCCGCGACTACCGCCAGATCCTCTCCCTCGCCGACCGTCACGACTGGCAGGCGCCCTTCTTCGGGGAACTCGCCGCGGCGCAGGCGTTCGAGAGGATGCTGAGGCTGACCCCACCTGAACGTGCGGTGTGGATCCGCACGCTGCTGGCGGAGCACACGCGGATCCTCAGCCACTTGGGCTTCCTGGGTTGGGTCACCCGCGACGACCCCACACTGACTGCCCGGCTTCGCGCCGCACGTGAGCGGCTGCGGGAGCAGACCGCCCGCCTGACCGGCAACCGGATCCACCCCATGGCGATCCGCATCGGTGGCACGGCGGTCGATCCGGGCACCACTTGGCTCGCCGACGAGGTCGCCCTGATGGATGATCTCCGTGTCGTCGCCGCGGACCTTGCTGACCTTCCGCTGCCCGGTGCAGGCCTCGCGGTGGTCACGCCTGAGCTCATCGACACCTTCGGCCTGAGTGGCCCGCTCGCCCGCGCGGCCGGCGTACCGCTCGACGACCGCACCCAGGGCGTCTATGCCGAGCTCGACCTGCCCACCACGGAGCTGGGCGGGGATGGCGACGCACGCGCGCGATTTGCACTGCTGATCGCGGAATGCGCGGCTTCCGCCACGATCGTCCGTGCCTGTTGTGAGCGTCTGCCCGGTGGGCCTGTGCAGGTGCGGTTGCCGAAGATCGTGAAGCTTCCGGAATCGGAGAGCTATTCGTTCGTGGAGGCACCGCTGGGGCGGACCGGCTTTCATGTTGTTTCGCGAGGCGACAAGACCCCGTGGCGGATGAAGCTGCGCAGCCCTTCGTTCCATCATGTGGCAGCGCTGGAGGAGTTGTTGGTGGGTACGCCGGTGGAGTTCGTGGAAACGGTGCTCGCATCCGTTGGCTATGTGATCGGTGATGTGGACAAATAGTGAGGTGGCCCCCCGGGACAGTCAGGCCGACTGCCCGGACAACGCGACTGGCGCGCCCCGTGCGGGACGCGCCAGTCTCTTGTGTGTCAGCGAAGGGTCACCGGGGCAACTCAGGCCTCCTTGCGCAGCGTGTCCTCGTCCTCTGTCGAGAACGCCAGTCGCTGCAGATCCACGATGGTCGGATAGTCACCGCTGGCCCAGAGGTCCTCGGCGCTGGGCAATGCGTCCCAGTCGGCCTTGGCCCCATAGCGCGGCATCGGAACGACTTCGGCATCGTCGGCGGGGCCCCTGAGCGCGCGCAATTCGTCCTCGCGGGCAGCCAGGTCAGCGGTGAGGCGCCGGATTTCCGCGTCGCGCATGGCCACGTCGGCCTTGAGCGATACGTTGTCGCCACGCAGCGACGATAGTTCGGTGCGCAACTTGCCGATGCGCACCTGAAGCTTGACGAGTTCCTCGTCACTCTCGGCGCTGGCCCGCTGGAGCACATCAACGACCTCGCGGTTGCGCTGCCGCTCGGCACTCAATTGCCTGCCGTGCGCACGCACCTGCTGCAGGGACTCCTGGCCATGCTGGATCCGCTGCTCGCGGGTTTCCCGCCACGCGAAACGAATGGCGAGCACGCCGGCGATCAGCGCCAGAGCAATTCCTGCTCGGACAACCCAGATGGGCCCGAACGCGGCGGCAATGCCCAGCACACCTCCGGCGCCCAATGAATAAATGGCGGCACGTCGCATTCGCGACATATTTGTGCGGCGATCCGCTTGCTGACTAGTCACGTTCACCATCCTATGGGATAGGAAAGGGGCTTTCACTGTGGCTCGCCCCAGCGTCTCACGCCTTTCAAATTCATTCTCGCTCAGGCTGTCCGGATTCCTCATTCTCCGTCTCGTCGGGCGGATCCGGAACCACACAGGCCCGCTCCAGCCAGAGCCCGGCCGCACCGATGAGCACCCCTGCCAGTGCGGCGATCAGACCCCGGACCACGCGCTGCTGGGGACCCGCCGCCGCAAGGTTGTCCGCGGACAGGAAAACGAACACCAAATAGCCTGCCGCGATCGCGGCCCCGCCGAGCGCGGAGGCCTTGCCCAGCGCCAGATAGGTGATCCCGCGTCGGGCTTCGATCTGCTCGCGCCGCACCTGTACGCGACGCCATGTGGTGAACGCCAGCGCCGCGATGATCGCTGCCACGAACAGCAGCACGAGCGGGCCCGTCCACGGCAGAAGCGGCGGAAAACCGACGACGCGTTGGGAAAGAAGCACCAGCACCAAGGAGCCCGCCGCGCCGGCCAGCGCGGCGAAGACGAGGCCGAGCGGACGGGTGAGTCCGAGCCTGGAGCGCTCCTCCGGGTCGGGCGACGCCAACCTCAGACCTCCACGACCAGGTCGTCGCGCCGGGTTACCCCCGAGGTGTCCACTCTGGCCAGCAGCTCGGCAACGGTGCCCCGGCCCGGGATCTCCGCGGTCGGTGCGACATCGGACCACGGGGCCAGGACGAAGGCCCGCTCGTGTGCCCGCGGGTGCGGGAGCGTGAGCTCGGGGCTGTCGTTGACCGCCTTGCCGACAGTGATCAGATCAACGTCCAGCGTGCGCGGACCGTCGATCTCCTCTCGGACCCGCTCCTGCGCCGACTCGATGGCGTGAGCCCGCTCGAGCAGGACCCGCGCGGGTTGGGTGGTTTCGGTGACCACCACGAGGTTCAGGAAGTCGGGGTTGCCCTCCGGTCCGCCGACGGCCCGGGTCTCATAGACGGGAGAAACTTCGACGATCACCAGATCCGGCGTGCTGGCGATGCCTTGGACCCCCATCTGCAGGTGCTCGAGTCGGTCGCCGAGGTTCGACCCCAGCGCGAATACGGCGGTGGACAGGGGACGCATGCCACTGAGGGTGTCCGCGTCGAGTGCAAAGGGATGGGTCATTTGATCCTCCTGGTGATGGTGACCGAGATGTCCGTGAGCACAACGGGCACGGGTGCCATCGGCTTGTGCACGGTGACTTCCACCGCGCGGACTCGCTCATCGGTGGTGCATCGATCCGCGATGCGGTGAGCCAGCGCCTCAATGGTGTCGAGCGCCGGTCCGGTCAGTTCTTCGGCGACAGCAGCAGCTACTGCGCCATAGTCCACGGTGTCCGCCAGGCGATCGGATGCGCCAGCGGCTGCGAGGTCGAGAAAAAGCGTCACATCAGCACTGAACTGCTGGCCGTGGATGCGCTCGTGCGGCAGCACTCCGTGGTGCCCGAACGCTCGGATCCCGGTGAGGGTGATCCGGTCAATGGCCTGCGAATCCAACACGTGTCCTTTCCCTGGGTGATTTGCCCAGCGGCGCGGGCTGCCTGCTGGGGACCGCGTCTCGCCTGGTCGTCACGCTTGAGCGTCGACGGTCCGAGCACACTAGCCGAGGAAAACGGGGTGTCGAACCGCTGGCAGTGGATGGACCGGGTCGCTCGGGTGAACTCTTCTCAACGCGAGGACAACCGGTCAGCAACCCGCACTGCGTCGAGGTGCTGCCGCACGGAATGGGTGCGGACGGCCCAGATCCCTTGCAGAGCAAGGATCGTGGTCAGGGCAGCGCTGGCATCGTCGCGTTCCCTGGGTGGCCGCGGCCCGTGCTCGTCGCCCAGGAGATCGCCCAGGAATCGCTTGCGGGAGACCCCCACGAGGATCGGAAAACCGAGCGCGATCAGGACATCGAGATGTTCCAGAATTGACCAATTGTGGGCTCCGGTCTTGGCGAAGCCAATGCCCGGATCGAGGATGAGCCGGTCGGGGCGTACCCCCGCAACCAGTGCCGCATCGACCCGCGCGGCGAGTTCGTCCCGCACGTCTGTGACCACGTTCACATAGTGGGCGAGATCCTGCATCTCATCGGAGTGCGCGCGCCAGTGCATGGCCACATAGGGGACGCCCAGGGCGGCCACCGTGGGCAACATCGCCGGATCGGCCAGTCCACCGGAGACATCGTTGACGATGGCTGCCCCCGCCGCGACGCACTCGGCGGCCACTTCTGCCCGCATCGTGTCGATCGACAGCACTGCACCCTCTGCGGCCAACTCACGCACGACGGGCAGGATGCGCCGCAGCTCCTCCTCAGCGTCGGTGCGGACAATCCCCGGCCGGGTGGACTCGCCTCCGACGTCGATGAGCTGTGCGCCGTCGGCCAGCAGCTGGCGACCGTGGCGGATTGCGCGGTCGTGGGCGTACCAATCACCGCCATCGGAAAAGGAGTCCGGGGTGACGTTGAGGATGCCCATCACTCTGGTGGGGCCGGGAGTGAGAACCACGAGCGGCAATCTAGCCGCTGCCTCACGAACCGATGATCAGACTCATGGCCTCTGCACGCGTCGCGGGATCGCGCAACTGGCCGCGCACGGCACTCGTCACGGTCCGCGACCCCGGCTTCTTGACCCCACGCATCGTTATGCAGAGATGTTCCGCTTCGATCACCACGATGACCCCCAGCGGATCGAGGTGGCTCATCAACGCGTCCGCGATCTGCGTGGTGAGCCGTTCCTGGACCTGCGGGCGCTTGGCATAGACGTCGACCAGCCGCGCCAACTTGCTCAATCCCGTGATGTGGCCCGAGGGGCCGGGGATATAGCCCACGTGGGCCACTCCGGTGAACGGCACCAGGTGATGCTCACAGCAACTCCACAACTCGATGTCCTTGACGAGGATCAGCTCGTCATGGGCAATATCGAATACGGCGGACAACGCTTCCTCGGGCGACTTGCGCATGCCGGCGAACATTTCCGCATATGCCCTGGCCACCCGATCCGGAGTGTTCCGCAACCCGTCCCGGTCGGGATCTTCCCCGATCCCGATGAGGATCTCGCGGACGGCCGCGGCGACGCGGTCATGGTCGAACTCTCGCATGGGGAGGACTGTAGCGGCCCGCCCTAGACTCCCGGGATGATCAGCATCAAGGTGATCGGCATCGGTCCGGGGGGAGCCGACCAGGTGACGCAGGCCGCCGTCACCGCTCTGAACAAGGTGGACGTCTTCCTCGTCGCCGACAAGGGCGGCAGGAAGCGGGACCTCGTGGCAGCGCGCCAGGAGATCTGCGACCGCTGGATCACAGGGGACCATCGCTTCGTCGAGGTGCCCGATCCGGTGCGCGGCCCAGACGCTGAACGCGACGCCGCCGCCTATGGGCAGGGCGTGGCCGACTGGCACCGGGCCCGGACCGAACGCTATCGGGCGATCATCGAGGCGGACCCCCGGCTGACCTATGGCTTCCTCGTCTGGGGCGATCCGGCGTTCTATGACAGCACGCTGCGCATCGTGGATGCGTTGGCCGTCGAGCTGCCCATCACCTGCGACGTGATCCCGGGGATCTCGGCGATCCAGTTGCTCGCTGCCCGGCACCGCGTACCCCTCAACAGGGTCGGTCAGCCCTTCCTCATCACCACCGGGCGACGCCTGCTGGAGGATTTCCGCGCCGGCCTGGATGTCGTTGTGATGCTCGACGGCCATCTCGCCTGTCGCGAGCTCACCGGCCGGGATCTGGAGATCTGCTGGGGCGCCTATCTGGGCGATGCGCGCGAGGTGCTGGTCCGCGGACCACTCGATGAGGTGATCGCTGAGCTCATCACGACCCGGGCGGACCTGCGGCAGCTGCACGGCTGGGTCATGGACACCTATCTCCTGCGCCCGCTGTCGGCAACGCCGACTCACTCCTCCAGGTCGCCCTCGACCTCCAGATAGAGCTGCTGCAATTGCTGGAGCAGCTCGGGCTCCGGGGCTTCCCAGAGCTTGCGGTCGACCGCCTCATGGAGCTTCTCGACCATCCCGCGCAGCGCCCACGGGTTCGCCCGGCGCAGGAACTCCTGGTTGTCCTCCTCGAGCAGATAGGTTTCGGCGAGCTGGGCGTACATCCAATCGGGCACGACACCCGCCGTCGCATCGAAGCCGAACAGATAGTCCACCGTCGCGGCGAGCTCGAACGCCCCCTTGTACCCATGCCGTTGCATCGCCGCGATCCACCGCGGGTTCACCACCCGCGAGCGGAACACCCGCGTGGTCTCCTCCGCCAGCGTCCGGGTGCGGACCGCGTCGGGCACCGTCGAGTCGCCCACATAGGCCTTCGGGTCCGCGCCGGTCAGGCTGCGGACCATCGCGACCATCCCGCCGTGGTATTGGAAATAGTCGTCCGAGTCGGCGATGTCGTGCTCGCGGGTGTCGGTGTTCTTCGCCGCGACCTGGATGCGCCGGTAGTTGTCCTCCATCGTTTCCCGCGCGGGCACGCCGTCGAGGTCGCGGCCATAGGCGAAGCCGCCCCAGGTGGCATAGACCTCGGCCAGGTCCGCGTCGGAGTGCCAGTTGCCCGCCTCGAGCAGGGGCAGGATCCCGGCGCCATAGGTGCCGGGTTTGGATCCGAAAATTCGGGTACGCGCGCGGCGGGCGTCCCCGTGCGTCGCGAGGTCAACCTCGGCATTCGCCTTGACGTAGTTGTCCTCCGGCGACTCGTCCAGCCCGGCGACGAGCGCGACGGCGTCGTCGAGCAGGTCGATCACGTGCGGAAAGGCGTCCCGGAAGAAGCCGGAGATCCGCACGGTGACGTCAATCCGGGGCCGCCCGAGCTCAGCCAGCGGGATCGGTTCGAGCCCGACGATCCGCCGCGACACCTCGTCCCAGACCGGGATGACCCCGAGCAGCGCGAGCACCTCAGCGATGTCGTCACCGGAGGTCCGCATCGCCGACGTCCCCCACACCGACAGGCCGACGGACTTCGGCCACTCGCCCTCCTCGGTGCGATAGCGAGCGAGCAGCGAGTCCGCCATCGCCCGCCCGGTCTCCCAGGCGAGCCGGGACGGGATCGCGCGGGGGTCGACCGAATAGAAGTTTCGCCCGGTGGGGAGAACGTTGACCAGGCCGCGCAGCGGGGAGCCGGAGGGCCCGGCGGGGACATAGCCGCCGTCCAGCGCGTGCAGGATCATGGGGATCTCGTCGATGGTCTTCGCTAGGCGTGGCACGACCTCGCGACAGGCGAACTCCAGCGACTGTGCGACGCCCTCGGGATCGGCCTCGGGCGGGAGTCCCGCCAGCAGACCCGGGATCGCGGCGGCGTCCCAGCCCGCGGCAGCGAGCCGGCGCACGAGATCGGCCGCCAACTCCTCCGCCCGGTCCGTCGCGCCGAGCGCGGTCTCCTCGAGATCGAGCCCCAGCGCGACCCGCAGGCCCGGCACCGCGCCCCCGGAACCGCCGAACACCTGGTTTGCGCGCAGCACAGCGAGGACGAGGTTCACCAGCTCATCGCCCTCGGGCGCGCGGCCGAGGATGTGCAGGCCGTCGCGGATCTGGACGTCCTTGATCTCACACAGCCAGCCGTCGACGTGCATGATGAAGTCGTCGAACGCCTCGTCGTCGGGTCGCTCCTCGAGTCCGAGGTCGTGGTCCATCCGGGCCGCCTGGATCAGTGTCCAGATCTCCCCGCGCAGCGCCGGCGCCTTGGCTGGATCCATGGCCGACACGTTGCCGTATTCATCGAGCAACTGCTCCAGCCGCGCGATGTCGCCATAGGTCTCCGCCCGCGCCATCGGCGGGACGAGGTGGTCGACGATCGTGGCGTGGGCGCGGCGCTTCGCCTGCGTACCCTCCCCCGGGTCGTTGATCAGGAACGGATAGATCACCGGCATCGAGCCCAGCGCCGCGTCCGGCCCGCAGGCCGCCGACAGCGCGAGGTTCTTGCCGGGCAGCCACTCGAGGTTGCCGTGCTTGCCGAGATGCACGATCGCATGCGCGCCGAACTCGCGCTCGAGCCAGCGATAGACCGCCAGGTAGTGGTGCGTCGGCGGCAGGTCCGGATCGTGGTAGATCGCGATCGGGTTCTCGCCGAACCCGCGCGGGGGCTGGACGAGGATCACGACATTGCCGGCCCGCAGGGCGGCGCCGACGATCTCGTCATCCTGAACGAATACCGAGCCGGGTGCCTCGCCCCAGGCCTCGGTGACCACGTCCACGAGCTCACCCGGCAGGTCGGCGAGCCAGCGGCGATAGTCCGCGACCGGGATCCGGATCGGCTGGCCCGCGAGCTGCTCCGAGGTGAGCCACTCCTCGTCCTGGCCACCCGCCTCGATCAGCGAGTGCATGAGCAGGTTGCCGGCGGTGGTCTCCGGGGCCTCGCCCTCGACCGGCTCGACCTCGCCCGTCCCGGGGATCTCGCCGGGCGCGCCGACGTCATAGCCGGCGGCACGCAGCGCCTCGAGCAGCCGGATCAGCGAGACCGGAGTGTCGAGCCCGACCGCGTTGCCGATGCGGGAGTGCTTGGTGGGATAGGCCGACAGAACGATCGCGATCTTGCGCTCCGCGGGCGGGATGTGGCGCAGCCGGGCGTGGTGGACGGCGAGCTCGCCCATCCGGCGACAGCGCTCGAGGTCGGGCACATAGTGCGGGAGGCCGTCGGCGTCGAGTTCCTTGAAGGAGATTGGCGCGCCGATGATCCGGCCGTCGAATTCGGGGACCGCGATCTGGGTCGCGACGTCGAGTGGAGACATCCCGTCGTCGCTGGCCTCCCAGTTGGCGCGGGACCAGGTCAGGCAGAGCGCCTGCAGGATCGGCACGTCGAGCGCCGCGAGCGCGCGGACGTCCCAGCCCTCGTCGTCGCCGCCGGCCTGCGCGGTGGCGGGCTTGGTGCCGCCCGCGGCGAGGACGGTGGTGATCAGCGCGTCATAGGTCGCGAGGTGGTCCAGCAGGTCCGCGGGCGCGTCGCGCAGTGACGTCGCGAAGACGGGGACGCCCACGCCGCCGGCTTGGTCAATCGCGTCCGCGAGCGCGGTGACATAGGCCGTGTTGCCCACGGCCTGCTGCGCCCGATAGAAGAGGATGCCGACGCGCGGGCCGCTGCGCTCCGGTCGCGGGAGGGTGCCCCAGGTCGGCTGTTCGGCGACCGGGTCGAAGCCGACACCGTCGAGCAGCACGGTGTCGCAGAGGAACGCGTGCACCTGCGCGAGGTTCGCGAGCCCCCCCTGGGCGAGATAGAGGTGGACCTGCGCGGCGACGTTCACCGGGACGGTGGAGAGCTCCATCAGCGCCGCATCGGGCACCTGTTCGCCGCCGATCACGACCCGCGGCAGCCCGGAGGCCACGACCTGGTCATAGGCATCGGGCAGTGCCTGCGCCGATCCCAGAAACCGGAAGACGACGAGCGTTGCCTCGCGGAGCAGCTCGCCCAGGCGCTCGGGCGAGACCCTGACCGGGTTCGCATAGCCATAATCCGCCCCGCTCGCCCGTGCTGCGAGGAGGTCGGTGTCGGAGGTGGACAACAACAGGACGCGGGACATGGCTTCCTCTCGATTGGCGCCGCGAGCCTACTGGCGCCGGCTGGCAACGCAACAAAACCACCTCGACCGCCCTCGTGTGTCCCCGCCACTAGGCGTGATGCACGGACGAGCGGGCGGTCGGTGTCGAAAAGTTGCGGCCGAGCTCACGGCCTCCTTCACACGCAGTGGTTCCGGGTGGCACGCGTTAGGCTTTCGATGGCCCTGAGGAGTAGACGTGCCCATCACATCCGCCCACCGACAACGTGACGATCTCTGTCCCGGCCTGTTGCGGCCCTTCCCCGCGGAGGATGGTGCGATTGTGCGACTCCGGCTCCCGGGCGGTGAGGCACCGGTGGCGCTGCTCGCGGAGCTCATGGAGATCGCCCGCCGGGGTGCCGGATTCCTCCAGCTCACCTCGCGCGGGAACCTCCAACTGCGGGGGCTGCCCGATCCGCTCCCCGATGCGCTTGTCGACGCGGTCATGGCCACGGGCCTGATTCCGTCTCCGGCTCACGAGCGGGTCCGCAACATCCTCGTCTCCCCGCTGTCGGGCTGGTGGCCACGCAATGCCCCGGATGCTCCCCCGGCGGTGGCCGACGTGCGCGAGATCGTCACCGAACTCGACCGGCTGATCTGTGCCGATCCCGTCCTGGCCGGACTGCCGGGACGTTTCCTCTTCGCCGTGGACGACGGGCGCGGGGACATGCTCGACGAGCCCTTCGACGTCCTCTATCGCGCGCTGGACGCGACCACCGGGGAAGTACGCCTCGCAGGCCAAGGGAATGTTTTCCCCGTCGGAGCTGCGAACGCAGCAGGCGCGCTGGCAGCAGTCGCACGCGCGTTCCAGCATCACCGAGCCGTCGCCAACCCGGCACCCTGGCATCTGCACGAGCTCTCGTCCGATGACCAGGACGCCCTGCTCCGGAACGTCACGGACACCGGCTCGGACACTCCCCTGGATCGCGGCCCCAGGGCAGCCGGCCGCCGGCCCGAGCCCGGAGCTGTCGGACCGCACGCCGTCATCGGCCTGCCGCTCGGGCGCATCACCCCCGCAGGCCTGGCTGAGCTCGCCGCCGTCACCGACACCGTGATCCTCACGCCCTGGCGCAGCGTGGTCGTCCCGGACGGCGCCGGCCGCCTCGACGACCTGGCCAGCTTCGCCACCAGCCCGGCCTCCGGCTGGGCCAAAGTCAGCGCCTGCACCGGTGCCCCGGGTTGTCTACGCGGGGCGCACGACACCGAGGCGGTCGCGCGCGAGCTCGTGGGTGCCATCGACGCGGGCGCGCTCACGCTGACCGAGCCGGTCCATCTCGTCGCCTGCGACCGTCACTGCGGCGCCACGGCTCAGCAGCGCCACCTGCTGCTCACGAGTGACTCGGCGGCCGACGCCATCGCGCTGCTGCGATAATCCGAGCCCTATGGCAGATCCAACGAAACCCACGCGCCGTTACACCTACGAGACCGACGGCACCGAGATCTATCGCCAGTCGTTCGCGACGATCCGGGCCGAGTCCGACCTCGCCCGCTTCGATGACGACGCCGCTACCGTGGCGGTCCGGATGATCCATGCGGCCGGCGACACCGGGTTGGCCGCGCACATCCAGACCCATCCCCGCCTCGTCACCGCCGCCCGTGAGGCGCTCAATTCCGGCGCCCCTGTCTTCGCCGACGCGACAATGATCGGCACCGGTATCACTCGCGCGCGTCTGCCGCGGGACAACGACGTGATCTGCACTCTGCGTGATCCACGGACCCCCGGTCTCGCCAAGGATTGGCAGACCACCCGCTCCGCGGCCGCGGTCTCGCTGTGGACCGACCGGCTCGAGGGCGCGGTGGTCGCGATCGGCAATGCCCCCACCGCGCTGTTCCACCTGCTCGAGCTGATCGCCGATGGCGGTCCGCGCCCAGCGGCCATCATCGGCGTCCCCGTCGGTTTCATCGGTGCCGCCGAATCCAAGGAGGCGCTGCGCAACAACCCGTGGGACGTGCCGTGGCTGATCGTCGAGGGACGCCGCGGGGGTTCCGCGCTCGCGGTGTCGGCGCTCAACGCCCTCGCGCGCGAGAACGAACTCCCGGCATGACCATGAACCAGGGCCGGCTGTTCGGCGTCGGCGTCGGCCCCGGCGATCCGGAGCTGATCACCGTCAAGGCCGCACGGCTGATCGAGTCGGCCGACGTCGTGACGTACTTCTCCGGCACCAAGGGCACCTCCATCGCGCGCTCGATCGCGGAGCCCTATCTGCGCGCGGGCGTCACCGAGGAGCTGCTGCGCTATCCGGTGACGACGGGTAGGTCGCAGCACGAGGGCGGCTACTACGCGGAGATCGACGCGTTCTATGACGAGTGCGCCACGCGGCTGCGCGTGCACCTGCGGGCGGGCCGCACCGTCGTCGCGCTGGCGGAGGGTGATCCGCTGTTCTTCAGTTCCTACATGTATCTCCACGACCGCCTCGCCGGCGAGTTTGACGCGACGGTCGTGCCCGGGGTGACGTCGGTGAGCGGGTCGACGGCGGCGCTCGGGGCCGGGCTGTGCCGCCACGAGGACGTGCTGACGATCATCCCCGGGACACTGCCCGTGCCCGAGCTGGCGTGGCGGCTCGCGCAGACCGAGGCGGCCGTGGTGATGAAGCTGGGGCGGACGTTCGCGGGCGTACGCGAGGCACTGCGCCAAGCGGGTCGGCTCGACGACACCTGGTATGTGGAGCGCGCCACCTTCGAGGAAGAGCGCATCCTGCCCGTGACCGAGGTCGACCCGGCGACCGTGCCCTATTTCGCGACCGTGGTGGTGCTCGGTGGGGATCGGCGGGCCGATTCCGCCGGGAGGTACGCGGAGTCGGCCGCGGACGATCGCAGAGATGAGCGTGCCGGCCGCGTCCGCGTGATCGGGCTGGGTCCCGGGCCTGAGGAGTGGCTGACCGCGGAGGCAGCTGCGGCGTTGGCGGAGGTGACCGACGTGTTCGGGTACGCCCCCTATGTGGACCGGGTCCCCCAGCGCCCGGGGTTGACCCGGCACCCGTCGGGCAACACCGTGGAGATCCATCGAGCGCGGGAGGCCTTGGACGCAGCGCTCGCCGGCCGGGACGTCGCGATCGTCTCCGGCGGCGATGCGGGGGTGTTCGGGATGGCCTCGGCGGTGTTCGAGGCGGCGGACGACCCGGCGTACTCCGACCTGGCGATCGAGGTCCTGCCCGGGGTGAGCGCGGCACAGGCTGTCGCTGCCCGGGCCGGCGCGCCGCTGGGCGCGGACTTCGCGGTGATCTCGCTGTCGGACCGGTTGAAGCCGTGGGACGTGGTCGCCGAGCGGCTGCGAAAGGCTGCAGAAGCGGACCTGGTGATCGCGCTGTACAACCCCAGGTCCCGATCCCGCCCCACCCAGCTCGCCGAGGCCCGAGCGGTGCTGCTGGGGGTCCTCGGCGCCGACACGGTGGTGGTGATCGGTCGTGACATCGGCCGCGCGGAGGAGTCGCTGACGGTCACCACGCTCGGCGACCTGGAGGTCGAGGCCGTGGACATGAAGTGCCTGGTGCTGATCGGCGCCCGCAGGACGCGGGTGACCACGGACGGGCGGGTCTGGACTCCCCGGTTCGTGAAGGAGACCCCGGGGTCAGGGTGAGCTGGCATACTCGGCACCAGTCATCCGTGCGAAGCAGAGGAATCCGGTGCAAATCCGGAGCGGTCGCGCCACTGTGACCAGTCGCTGAGGCGACGGGAGCCAGGAACTCGGCCCGCACGGCCCACCGATCGGGACGCGCAATCCCGAGAAGGAGAATCCGATGCACATCGCCGAGGCATTCCTGCCTCCCGCCCACGCGGTGGCCTGGACGGTCGCTGCGGCACCGTTCGTCATCCATGGCGCCCGCCGGGTCATCAAGATTTCCCAGGAGAAGCCCGAGGCGCGATTGCTGCTCGCCGCCGCCGGCGCGTTCACATTCGTGCTGAGCGCGATCAAGCTGCCGTCGGTGACGGGCTCGTCAAGCCACGCGACCGGCGCCGGGATCGGGGCGATCCTGTTCCGCCCGCCCGTGATGGCGTTCCTCGCCACGATCGTGCTCATCTTCCAGGCCGTCCTGCTCGCCCACGGTGGGCTCACGACGCTGGGCGCGAACGTGTTCGCGATGGGCATCGTCGGGCCGTGGGCGGCGTACGCCATCTTCCGCCTGCTCCGCGGCCTGCGCACCGGCGACACAGTGGCGATCTTCGTGGCCGTGGCCGTGGCGAACATCGCGACGTACGCCACCACGAGCGTCCAGCTCGCCCTCGCGTTCCCCGATCCGGCGACCGGCTTCCTGGGCGCGTTCGCGAAGTTCGCCGGCCTGTTCGCGGTCACCCAGGTGCCGTTGGCGATCACCGAGGGCATCCTCGCCGTGCTGCTGTTCCGGGCGCTGGCCCGGATCGCCACGCGTGAGCTGCGCACCCTGGGGTTTCTCTCGAAGGCGCGGGCGAAGGAGACCGCTCATGTCTGAGGTGACGACGACCCCCAAGGCCGGCCGCGGTCTGGTCGCAACCGTCGCCCTTCTCGTCGCCCTGATCGCGCTGTGGGTCGTCCCGATGCTGATCGCACCGGCACCGCCCGAGGGCGCCGAGGCGTTCGCCGGGGCGGACGCGCAGGCGGTCGAGATGGTGGAGGACACCGGCTATGAACCGTGGTTCGCCCCCGTGTTCGAGCCGAGTGGCGAGGTCGAGTCGGGCCTCTTCGCGTTGCAGGCCGCGCTCGGCGCGGGCGTGTTGTTCTATGTCATCGGCTTTTTCCACGGCCGGACCCGCGCCGAGCGCAGCGAGCACTGAGTGGCGGGTCTGGTCGTCGACCGGGCTGCCTGGGCCAGTCGTTGGCGCGAGCGGTCGGTCGGCGACAAGGCATGGCTGTGTCTGGGGCTGCTCGCGCTCGCCGTGGCGTCCCCGGGGTGGTTGGTGCCGGTCATCATCCTGCTGGTGTGCTGCGGGCTGGCGCTGGGGCCCGCGGGGGTACGCCCCGGTCTGTGGTTCGGGGTCCTCGCGGCGCCCGCGGCCTTCCTGCTGACGGCGGCGGCATCGGTGTCCCTTGTGCTCGGCGGCGAGGCCGGCCCGATCTCGGTCACCGGCGAGTCGCTGGCGCGCGCGGGGACGGTGCTCGCCCGCGGCGCGGCGGGGACCGCGG
>DUOB01000106.1 GCA_012839035.1 Propionibacterium sp. | reverse complement strand
GGCGGGGAGCGGCTCGCCGGTGGAATTGCCGACCCAACCTGGACGTCGGGACGGCTCCGGGACGCCACTGTCACAACCGGTGATGATGCTCTCTGGCCGCGATTCCGGTGAGACTGCGGCCGCGGTTGGCGCCGCAACCCTGTTCCAGGAGTAGCATGCCGCGGGAGGAAGGGACCCAATTCCGCATGAATGACTTTGACGATCTGCTCGAGGCCAACAAGGTCTACGCAACCGACTTCGCTGATGGATACTTCGACGGCATCGCCAGGGCGGGGGTCTGCATCGTCACCTGCATGGACTCCCGCATCGAGCCGCTGGAGATGCTCGGTCTCAAACTCGGCGACGCGAAAATTCTGCGTACGCCGGGCGGTCGCATCACCACGGACTCAATGGTGGGCCTGATCCTCAGCGTCTATCTGCTGAACGTGAACCGCATCATGATCGTGCCCCACACCCGCTGCGCGATGGCCTCCGGTGATGACGCGTCGGTCGCGGATCAGATCATGGCACGGCACGGTGTCGACATCCACGGCATGATCCTGGGCTCCACCCCGGATCAGGCCGCCGGGCTGCGCTATGACGTCTCGCGGCTGCGCAGCCACCCGCTTGTCAAGGATCTCGACGTGGAGATCGGCGGGTTCATCTATGACGTCGACACCGGCCGCATCCACCAGGTGCTTTAAGCGTCGCTCGGCCGGTTGGCCATCGCTTCCGCGATCGGGATGTCTCCGTCGGTGAACTTCAGTTCCCGTCGGGAGACCGTGGCGGTGTCCGCCCCGACCGCCGCGACGATCACGTCGGCAACCAGCTCCCGCGAGGTGGGACCCGACTCGGTGGCACGTGGTGTCACCGTGCCCTTCGACGGGTCGTCGGTGAGTGTGCTGGGCATGACGAGAGTCCAGGCAATGCCGCTGGCGCGCAGGTAGTCATCCGCGGCGGCCTTCGACTCGGCGTACGGGAAGAACGGATCGTCCTCCGCCACACCATGGTCCGCGCCGGCGCCGAGATAGGACACCATGACATAGCGCGGAACGCCCGCTTCCTGCGCCGCCTCGATCGACCGGATGGCTGCATCCCGGTCGACGGCATAGGTGCGGGTTGGATTGCCTCCGCCCGCGCCCGCGGACCAGACGACGACGTCGTGATCGGCGAGCAGATCGGCCAGAGCGGCGGTGCTCATCGCCTCGACATCGCCCAGGCGCGGCGTTGCGCCAGTGGCTGCGACGGCGGCGTGCTGACTGGGATCGCGAAAAACGGAGGTGACTTCATGACCTGCTTCGACGAGTTTGGGGGTGGCGAGAAGGCCGACCTTGCCGTGACCGCCGATGAGAACTACGCGTGCCATCTCAGGGAACTCCTGTCGTGAACGTGTGTTCCGGATCACCTTAGGTCACCGTTCAACCACGCGGGCGGGATCCCCTCAATCCGTCCGGCCAGCTTTTCCGGGCGTGGCGAGGGAAGCCCCCGCAATCCCTGCCCAGACAGGTTCCCGAGGGGTTCGCAGGGCGCGCGACGGTCAGCCGCAGAAACCGGGCTAGCGTGATGCGACGGCCCGACGATGCCCGTGGGTGACGCCGGCGATCCGCAGGGGGAGGAACAGGGCAAGACCCATCGCGAGGGTGAGGACAATCCCGAGGAGCCCGAACCGGGCACCGAACAGGGCGGTGAACACGAACAACAGGAACGGTGCGATGAAGCTGGCCGCGCGCCCGATCGTGGCGTACAGACCGAAGGTCTCGTTCTCCTGCCCGATCGGGGTGATGCGGGCCAACAACGTCCGGGAGGACGACTGCACCGCCCCGACCAGGGACGCGATGCCCAGCCCGCAGCCCCAGAACCAGACCTTGCTGGGTGTCGAGACGAGCACCACACCGAGCACCACCATCGTGATCAGGGAGATGAGGATCACCGGGCGCGGACCGAACCGGTCATCGACCATGCCGAACACCCACGCCCCGACCGCGGCGAGGAAGTTGGCTGCCAGTCCGAAGTAGATGACCTCCTCGGGCGCGAACCCATAGGAACTGGTCGCGATCACGCCCGCGAAGGCGAAGACCGCCGCGAGCCCGTCGCGATAGACGGCGGAGGCCACGAGGAAGTGCAGGAGCCCCCGCCCGGAGTGCCACATGCCGATGATCCGGCGAACGATGTCGCGATAGGCCCGGAACACGTTGAATCGTGGGGTGTGCTCGCGAGGAGCCGCCTCGGGGCCGAAGATCATGACCGGAATGGACCAGAGCAGCAGCCAGCCGGCCATCACGAGCGCGATCGCGCGGATGTTCTCCGCTTCCCCGGTCGGCAGCCCGAACATGCCACCGTCCAGCACGAAACCGAAGAGGGCGAGGATCAGACACAGCACCCCGGCGAAATAGCCCATGCCCCAGGCGACGCCGGAGATCCGGCCGATCGTGCGCGGGTTGGAGATGTCGATGAGCATGGCGTTGTAGAAGATCTCGGCGACCTGCTGGAACACGTTCGCACCGGCGATCAGGGCGGCGCCCAGAAAGATGTAGAACTCACCGCGCCCCGGCTCATAGGGCAACACGAACCACAGCAGCGCCATGCACACCACCACGAGGACGGTGGCGACGGTCAGCATGAGTCGCCGTTTGCGGACCTGATCCCCCCAGGCCCCCAGCATCGGCGCAAGAACGGCCACGGTGATGCCGGCGATCGTTTGCAACAGGGAAAAGATCTCCTGCCCGCGCTCCGGGGTCGGGGCGGCCGTGCTGGTCACATAGACCGAGAAGACGAACGACAGGATGACGGTGTTGTAGGCGTTCGAACCGAAGTCCCACAGACACCACGAGACGATGGCGCGACGGTCGGGCGGGCGTTCCTTCAGCGCCACCTCGGGCGCCGGCTGAGTGCTCACGCGCTCACCATAACGGGGAAGCCTCCCGAGGCTGCCGAGGAGCCGTCAGGCGTCGATGTGCTCGGCATCGATGGCATAGGCGCCGTCGATGATGAACTCCTTGCGCGGGGCAACCTCATTGCCCATGAGCATTTCGAACGTGGTCTCGGCGATCGCAGCGTCGTCGACCGTCATGCGGCGCAGCGTCCGGTGCCGCGGCGACATCGTGGTCTCCTTGAGCTGGTCGGCGTCCATTTCGCCCAGGCCCTTGTAGCGCTGTGGTTCCTTGAACGCGATTCCACGCTTGGTGAGCTCGGCGGCCTTGCGCTGATACTCCACATCGGAATAGGTGTAGAGATATTTCTCCTGCCCCTTGCGCGGGTTGGTGATCTCGAACCGGTGCAGCGGCGGAACGGCCGTATAGACCCGGCCCGCCTCCAGCAGCGGCCGCATGTAGCGGAAGAACAGCGTGGCGAGCAGGCATCGGATGTGGGCGCCGTCGGAGTCGGCGTCGGCCATGAAGATGATCTTGCCGTAGCGGGCGGCGTCGAGATCGAACGTACGCCCCGACCCCGCGCCGACCACCTGGATGATCGAGGCGCACTCGAGGTTCTTGAGCATGTCGCCGACCGACGCCTTCTGGACGTTGAGGATCTTGCCGCGGATCGGCAGCAGCGCCTGGAACTCAGCGTCCCGTGCACGTTGAGCGGTGCCGAGCGCGGAGTCGCCCTCCACGATGAACAGCTCGCACTTGTCCACGTCGTTGGAGCGGCAGTCCTTCAGCTTGGGCGGGAGTGTGGAGGACTCGAGCGCGGTCTTGCGACGCTGGGCCTCCTTGTGGGCGCGGGCGGCGACCCGGGTGCGCGACGCCGCGACGACCTTTTCCAGGACGGTCCGCGACTGTTGCCGAACCGCGGGTTTGGTCGAGGTCAGGAACTCGCCCAGCTCGCTCTCGACGATGCGGGCCACCAGCAGCCGCACCGCCGGCGTCCCGAGCACCTCCTTGGTCTGGCCCTCGAACTGCGGCTCGGCCAGGCGCACGGTGACCACCGAGGTGAGCCCCTCCAGGGCGTCGTCGCGGGTGATCTCCTCCCCGGACTTGAGCAGACGCGTCCCGTCCAAGGCCCTCGCGACCGCTCTGGTGACGGCGCGCTCATAGCCCTGCACGTGGGTCCCGCCCTTGGGCGTGGCGATGATGTTCACGAACGATCGGGTGGTGGTGTCATAGCCCGTCCCCCACTGCAGTGCGATGTCCACCTCAAGCTCACGTTCGACGTCGGCGGGAGTCAGCGCCCCGGTCTCCTCGTCGAGCATCGGCACGGTCTCGGTGAACCGATCGGTCCCCTGCAGCCGGATCACATCGGTCACCTGCTGATCGGGGGCCAGGAACTCGCAGAACTCCGAGATGCCCCCGTCGTGGCGGTGCACCTCCTCGATGACCTCCTCGCCGCGTTCGTCGCGTACGCGAATCTCCAAACCGGGCACCAGGAAACTCGTCTGGCGCGCGCGGGCCGTGAGCGCCTCCATGCTGAGCTCCGCGTCGGGCAGGAAGATCTGCCGATCCGGCCAATACCGGACACGGGTGCCGGTCACTCCCCGCTTGACCTTGCGAAGCCTTTTCAGCTGCCCACCGGGGGTGAAGGGCGCGTCGGGCCCGTCCCCGTCGAAGATGCCCGGAACGCCGTGCCGGAACGACATGCCCCAGGTGGCCTGGTCCCGGTCGATCTCGACGTCCAGACGAGCAGCCAGCGCGTTGACGACCGAGGCGCCCACACCGTGCAGACCACCGGTGGCGTTGTAGGACCCGGCACCGAACT
>DUOB01000105.1 GCA_012839035.1 Propionibacterium sp. | reverse complement strand
GGGGGTCGTGACGTTCTTCACGGTCGGCCGGAGGCGGCGGATCGATCCGGCGGCGAAACGGGTCGTACGCCGCGCCGAGCGCCAGGCGGAGGCCCGCATCCAGGACCTGCCCTGATCGGGCTTCGGAGTGTGTCCATCGCTGAAGGAATCACTCAGCCCTGCAGGGGATTGTGCTAAGTTTCACAAGCCAGTTCACGGACGGTTGGGCGCCCCGGCGTGCCCATGCCCTGACAGACAGCGAGACCATGACCACGATGACCGGTTCGGCTGAGGAGGCAGGCTTGAGGCCCGCCCGGCCGGGCCCCAGCATCGCGGCGGGTCGGGCCCGTCGGCTGCTCGCGGGCGGATTGATGGGCGCTCATGTCGCCGCCCTCACCTGCGTCGGGATCTTCATGATCAGGGACGGGCTCCCCGGACTCGCGAGTGCTGGTCTCGCGGCCGCGATGGTTGTTCTGTTCTATACCGTCGGGCAGTGGGTGCAGGTTCTGGTGGCCGATGCGCCGGCGCAAACCGTCTTCCGTGCCTCGGTGCTTTCCTATATCGCGCGGGTGACCGCGCTCGGCGGGTTGCTGTTCGTCTATCTCGGCAGCGCCACCGGTGGCGAAGGGCTGCTGGCCCTGCCCCTGATCGTCACCGCCGTGGCCACCGTGGTCGGCTGGATCACCGGCGAGGTGATCGTCTTCTCGAAGCTGCGAATTCCGAACTTCGACGAACCCATGGACAGGGGCGCCGAGATGTGACGGGGCAGATGACGACTGGTAATGTCCCGACCGCGATGAAGGACACCGGTGGGAGCGAAGAGGGATACCGCGTGTTGTCCTATCTCCTCGCGGGTCCCATTTTCTATGGTGGTCTCGGCTGGCTCGGTGACCATTACCTCCTCACCACATTCCTGCTGCCCGTGGGCATCGTGGTGGGCACAGCTTTGTCGGTGATCCTGATCATTCGACGGTACGGGCAGGTCAGCTGATGAGTGTGTTCACCCTAGGAGGCAGCGTGGGTACGCTGATGAATATCTTGGCGCCACTCGAAACCGGTGGCTATCGCCCTCCGGGTGTCGAGGACTTCCGGTTGTCCGGTGGATTCATCCCCGGCGTGGACTGGTTCAACAAGCCGCTCGTCCAGGCGATCATCGCCGCGATCCTGGTGATCCTCCTGTGGTGGCTCGTCGCCCGTCGCCTCAAGGTCGTGCCCTCGAAGAGCCAGTTCCTGGCGGAGAACGCCTATGACCTGGTCCGCAACGGCATCGCCCGCGACATCCTGGGTCAGGACTTCCGCAAGTATCTGCCTTATCTGCTGGCGCTCTTCTCCTTCCTGTTGATCAACAACTGGTTCGGCATCTTCGCGCCGTTCATGTACCCGACGTTCTCGAACATCGGCTACGCCTATGCCTTCGCGGTCATGTCCTGGTTCATCTACAACGGTGCAGGCATCGCCAAGCACGGCCTGGGCGGTTATCTCAAGAACAGCCTGATCCCGTCGGGAGTTCCGCTCTGGCTCACTCCGATCATCGTGCCGATCGAGTTCCTGTCGAACTTCATCGTGCGGCCGGTGACTCTGGCCCTCCGTCTGTTCGCCAACCTGTTCGCCGGCCACCTCGTCGTGCTGGTGTTCGTGGTCGGCGGTGCCTGGCTGCTGCAGAACGGTGCGACGATGAATCACGCGATGGCGGGTCCGCTGGGCCAGGTGGCCGGTGGCGTTGCGTACGTCTTCTCGTTCGCCATCCTCGCGCTGGAGATCCTGATCGGCGCCCTCCAGGCCTATGTCTTCACGGTTCTGACCGCCTCCTATGTGCAATCGGCGACTGCCGAAGCGCACTGATCCACCCACAGTCTCCCTGCCATTGACCGACTAGCCAGGCAGGGGAAACCTCCGAAAGGAAACGAAATGGACATCTCTGGCTCGATCAACATGATCGGTTACGGCCTGGCCACCCTGGGCCCGGGTCTCGGCGTGGCCATGATCTTCGCCGCTGTCATCAACGGCACCGCCCGTCAGCCGGAGGCACGCGGTGCGCTCATGGGCACAGCGTGGATCGGCTTCGCGGTTGTTGAGGCGCTCGCCATTATCGGCATCGCCCTTGCCTTCGTGCTGTGATGCTTGACGCCATGTTGATACCAATGGCAGGTGAGGAGCCGGGCCCGCTGGGTCCGCTGCTTCCGCACTACTGGTCGGAATTCATCGCCGGCGTCATCCTGCTGCTGCTCATCTTCCTGGTGGTCCGCGCCAAGGTTGTGCCGGCGTTCGAGAAGATGTACGCCGAGCGCACGGCTGCGATCCAGGGTGGGATGGAGAAGGCCGAGAAGGCTCAGGCCGAGGCTCAGGCGGCGCTGGAGGAATACCAGGCACAGCTCGCCGAGGCCCGCCAGGAGGCCGCTCGCATCCGGGAAGAGGCCAAGAACGAGGGTGCGCGCATCAAGGCCGAGCTGCGTGAGCAGGCCGACGCCGAGGCCGCCCGCGTGATGGCGCAGGCCAAGGCCGCGATCGAGGCCGAACGGGCTCAGACCATTGCGCAGTTGCGCGGAGAGGTTGGCGGTCTCGCCACCACCCTCGCCGGTCGCATCGTCGGGGAGTCTCTCGACGATGATGAGCGTGCCCGTCGGACGGTCGACCGGTTCATCGCCGATCTGGAAGCCCAGCCCGTTCCGCAGCGCTCCAGCGCGGCGACCGGTGGGCAGGGGCAGGCATGAGCAGCGCAGCCGAGGAGAGCCGGCTGGGCGCACTGGACAGGGTGCTCGACGAGCAGCAGCCCGTCTCCACCCTGGCCGGTGAGCTCTTCGCGGTTGTCGACGCGATCGAGGGCCAACCGGCCCTGCGCCGCAGCCTCACCGACCCGGGCATGCCCGAGGACCAGCGGAAGGCGTTGGTCCGGCAGTTGCTCAAGGACCGCATTTCGTCCGCCGCTGTGTGGGTGGTCGAGCAGGCGGTCGGGATGCGCTGGAGTGGGGGACGATCTCTCATCGCGGCGCTCGAACGTCAGGGTGTGCGGGCGGAGCTGCGCGCAGCCCAGCAGAACGGTCAACTCGACAATGTCGAGGATGAGCTGTTCCGCTTCGGGCGGACCGTGGCGGGGGAGCGGGGCCTCGGTGAGGCCCTGCGCGATCGTCGCAGTGACGTGAGCGCCCGCCGCGACCTGGTGACGAGGCTTTTGGACGGCAAGGCCCATGAGGCCACGGTTGTCCTGGCTCGCCGTGCGGTCGCAGGCCGTTCGGGCAGCTATGACGACACGGTGGACAGCTACCTGGCACTCGCTGCGGATCTGCGGCGCAGAGGGCTGGCCACGGTGCGGGTCGCCCGACCGCTCACACCCGAGCAGCACGAGCGCCTGCGCGCTGCGCTGAGCCGGCAGGTGGGGCGCGAGGTCGCGATGCATGTTGTCGTGGATCCGGAGGTCCTGGGCGGCGTCCGGGTCGAGCTGGGCGACGAAGTCATCGAAGGGACTGTGTCCGGGCGTCTCGACGACGCGCGGCGGCAGATCCACTGAGCACCGCCCCGGCCCGGTGGGTCGGGGCGCCGCAAGCTCTGGGCCGGACTCGGGGCGAAGCGGGCAACAGGAGCACTCCGACACATCCACAACGGATAGAACGAAAGAAACGAGAGCAGGGACGCAACGATGGCGGAACTCACAATTCGTCCGGAGGAGATCCGGAACGCGCTGGACCAATTCGTCCAGAACTACACCCCGGAAACCTCCTCGCGCGAAGAGGTGGGGACCGTGGTCACCTCCGGCGACGGTATCGCTCGCGTGGAGGGGCTGCCCTCCTGCATGGCCAACGAGCTGTTGCGCTTCGAGAACGGCACGATGGGCATCGCGCTGAACCTCGACGTGCGTGAGATCGGCGTCGTGGTCATGGGCAACTCGGAGGGCATCGAGGAAGGCTCGAAGGTCCATGGAACGGGCGAGGTCCTGTCCGTTCCGGTCGGCGAGGGCTACCTCGGGCGGGTCGTGGATGCCATGGGCAACGCGATCGACGGACTGGGTGACATTGCCACCGAAGGTCGTCGTGCACTTGAGCTTCAGGCTGCCGGTGTCATGGATCGTCAGGAAGTCCGTGAACCGCTGCAGACCGGTCTCAAATCGATCGATGCCATGATTCCGATCGGCCGGGGACAGCGTCAGCTGATCATCGGTGACCGCAAGACCGGCAAGACCGCGCTCGCGATCGACACGATCATCAACCAGAAGTCCAACTGGGAGTCGGGCGACCCCAAGAAGCAGGTCCGCTGCATCTATGTCGCCATCGGCCAGAAGGGCTCCACCATCGCCGAGGTCAAGGGCGTGCTGGAGGAGGCCGGCGCGATGGAATACACCACCATCGTGCATGCGCCTGCGTCCGATCCGGCGGGCTTCAAATACATCGCTCCCTATGCGGGTTCGGCCATCGGTCAGCACTGGATGTATCAGGGCAAGCACGTCCTCATCGTGTTCGACGACCTCACCAAGCAGGCCGAGGCCTATCGCGCCATGTCCCTGCTGCTCCGTCGTCCGCCCGGCCGTGAGGCATATCCGGGTGACGTCTTCTATCTGCACTCCCGTCTCCTGGAGCGCTGCGCGAAGCTGTCCGATGAGCTCGGTGGCGGTTCCATGACCGGACTGCCGATCATCGAGACCAAGGCGAATGACGTGTCCGCGTTCATTCCGACCAACGTCATCTCGATCACCGACGGTCAGATCTTCCTGCAGTCGGACCTGTTCAACGCCAACCAGCGCCCCGCTGTGGACGTCGGCATCTCGGTCTCCCGCGTCGGTGGCGCCGCCCAGATCAAGGCGATGAAGAACGTGGCCGGCACGCTCAAGATCGGCTTGGCCCAGTATCGGGACATGCAGGCGTTCGCCATGTTCGCGTCGGATCTCGATGCTGCGTCCCGTCGTCAGCTCGATCGCGGTGCCCGGCTCACCGAGCTGCTGCGCCAGCCGCAGTATTCGCCCTATCCCGTCGAGGACCAGGTGGTCAGCGTCTGGGCCGGGACCAACGGCCTGTTCGACGAGGTTCCGGTGGAGGATGTGCTGCGGTTCGAGCAGGAACTCCTGGAGCATCTCCGCCGTTCGACGTCGATCCTGACGACCATCTCCGAGACCTCGCAGTTCGATGACGACACTGCTGCCGCGCTGACCGAGGAGATCGACAAGTTCAAGCAGGGCTTCCAGACCTCGGACGGCAAGTTCCTCAAGGCCGGCCGCGAAGAGGCGGAAGCCATGGAAGAGGACGATGTGCTGCAGGAGCAGATCGTCGTGCAGAAGCGGGGCTGAGGATGGCGTCCAGTCTGCGTGAACTTCGTCAGCGGAGGAACTCGGTCTCCACGACCAAGAAGATCACCCGCGCGATGGAGCTCATCGCCTCCTCTCGGATCATCAAGGCGCAGCAGCGCGCTCGTGCTGCTGCACCTTATGCTCGTGAGCTCACCCGGGCGGTCTCGGCCGTGGCGACGTTCAGCAAGGACGTCGACCACGTCCTGACCACCGAGCGCGAGAACCCCACTCGGGCGGCGATGCTGCTCATCACCTCCGACCGTGGTCTCGCGGGGGCGTACTCGTCCGCGGTCATCAAGCAGGGTGAGTCGTTGGCAGAATTGCTGCGCGACGCCGATCTTGAGGTCGTGCCCTATCTTGCCGGGCGCAAGGCGGCGGCGTACTACCAGTTCCGTGAGCGCAAGGTCGCCAAGGTCTGGGAGGGCTATTCCGACTCCCCCGACTATGCCCACGCCAAGGAGATCGCCGACGAGCTCATCGGCGCGTTCAAGACGCCTGTGGAAGAGGGCGGTGTTGACGAGATCCACATCGTCTTCACCCGGTTCGTCTCGATGATGACCCAACAGGTGGAGGTCATCCGCCTCCTGCCGCTCGAAGTCATCGAATCCGATGAACCGGTGGAGGAGGGGGAGACACTTCCGCTCTATGAGTTCGAGCCGGAAGCCGAGGAAGTCCTCGACAAGCTGCTGCCGCTCTATGTGGCCAGCCGCATCCACTATTGCCTGTTGCAAGCCGCGGCTTCGGAGCTCGCGGCACGCCAGAAGGCGATGAAGGCGGCCACGGACAACGCCCAGCAACTGATCGAACGTCTGACGCGTGAGGCCAACCAGGCCCGGCAGGCGGAGATCACCCAGGAAATCACCGAGATCGTGGGTGGCGCGAACGCGCTCGCCGACGCTAGCCAGGACGCGGAGTAAGGATATGACTGCCACACTGAACGATTCGCAAGCGACCGGGACGGGTGCCATCGGCCGGATCGCCCGGGTCATCGGCCCCGTCGTGGACGTCGAGTTCCCACCGGACCAGATGCCCGACATCCTCAACGCGCTCCACGTCGACATCACCCTGGCGGGGGAGACCCGCACGATCACTCTTGAGGTCGAGCTGCACGTCGGCGACAACATCGTCCGCGCCATCTCGATGAAGCCGACCGACGGTCTCCGCCGCGGCCAGGAGGTGCGCGACACCGGATCCCCGATCACCGTGCCCGTCGGCGACATCACCAAGGGCCACGTGTGGAACGTCACCGGTGACGTGCTGAACGTCGATCCCTCGGGCATCGAGATCACCGAGCGCTGGCCCATCCACCGCGATCCGCCCAAGTTCGAGCAGCTCGAGTCCAAGACCGAGATGCTGCAGACGGGCATCAAGGTCCTCGACCTGCTGACCCCCTATGTGCAGGGTGGAAAGATTGGTCTCTTCGGTGGCGCCGGCGTCGGCAAGACCGTTCTCATCCAGGAGATGATCTATCGCATCGCGCACAACTTCGGTGGCACCTCGGTGTTCGCCGGCGTGGGTGAGCGCACCCGTGAGGGCAACGACCTGATCATGGAAATGGACGAGGCCGGGGTGTTCAAGGACACCGCCCTGGTGTTCGGCCAGATGGATGAGCCGCCGGGCACGCGTCTGCGTGTTGCCCTCTCGGCTCTGACGATGGCGGAATACTTCCGGGATGTGCAGAACCAGGACGTGCTCCTGTTCATCGACAACATCTTCCGGTTCACCCAGGCCGGGTCCGAGGTCTCCACGCTGCTCGGCCGCATGCCGTCCGCGGTGGGCTACCAGCCGAACCTGGCTGATGAGATGGGTCAGCTCCAGGAGCGGATCACCTCGGTGCGTGGACACTCGATCACGTCGATGCAGGCCATTTATGTGCCTGCGGATGACTACACCGACCCCGCCCCGGCGACGACCTTCGCCCACCTGGATGCCACGACGGAGCTGTCGCGTGAGATCGCCTCGCGTGGTCTGTATCCGGCCGTTGACCCCCTGACATCGTCCTCCCGGATCCTCGATCCCCAGTACATCGGTCAGGAACACTATGACACCGCCATTGAGGTGAAGCAGATCCTGCAGCGCAACAAGGAGCTCCAGGACATCATCGCGATCCTCGGTGTCGATGAGCTCTCCGAAGAGGACAAGATCGTCGTGGCACGCGCCCGGCGCATCCAGCAGTTCCTGTCGCAGAACACCTACATGGCTGAGAAGTTCACCCAGGTGCCCGGCTCGACGGTGCCGCTCGAGGACACCATCGAGGGCTTCCAGATGATCTGCCGTGGTGATGTCGACCACATCGCAGAGCAGGCGTTCTTCAACGTCGGTGGCATGGACATGGTCATGGAGAACTGGGACAAGATCCAGAAGGAAGGCTGAGCATGGCCGATCCGCTGCATGTGGAGGTGGTCTCCGCGGACCGGGTCGTCTGGTCCGGGGAAGCCAACCAGGTTGTCACCAGGACGACGGAGGGTGACGTGGGCATTCTGCCGCGGCATCAGCCGATGCTGGCGCTGCTCGTGCCCAACGCGGTGGAGATCTTCTCCACCGAGGGCACGCGCGAGGTCATCGCCGTTGACGGCGGATTCATCTCTGTGGATCACAATCACGTGTCCATCCTGAGTGAGTTCGCATCGCTTGCCGAGATCTCACTGGAGCAGGCGGAACGTGAATTGGGCGAGGCGAACGCCAAGCTCGACGAGGGCGATCAGAGCGAGGAAACCCGCAAGCAGTTCCTGCGGGCCTCGGCCCAGGTCAAGGCGGCTCAGAAACGCCAGGGACGACAGGCGAGTGTCTGACTCCCGACAGGAATTCATGTGATTCACAGGCAAGGGGTCAGGGTCGGCACAGCGTGCCGGCCCTGACTGCTGTGTGGGGATCCTGTCAACTTCGGCTTGCTGGCAGCTGATTGGAGTTCAAGCCCTGCGGTCGCTAGATTCACGCCATGGAGTGGGGCAGTTTGGTGCCGGTGGTTGTCGCCCTGCTGTTGCTGTGCGTCATCGCTGTGCTGGTCTGGCCTGTTGTCAGGCGAAGGGTGCTCGCCCAGCAGGGGAGCGTCTTCGACTGTGAGCTCAGCCTGGGTGGTTCCGGCGAGCCACAATGGCGACTCGGCCTGGCCCGTTGCGCTGGGGACGACTTGGAGTGGTTCCCCCGGCATGGGGTCCGGATGAGGCCCGTATACACACTGAGCCGCGCCGCGAGCGGCATCCGTGCCCAGACCCGCACCATCGGCCCCGATGGCCTTGAGGGGCATCGTGTGGTGCGTTTGGAGGCCAATGGTGGCAGCAACACGGTGTGGGAGTTGGTGTTGGACACCGACGCCCTGACGGCCCTGTTGGCGTGGCTGGAGGCCGCACCGCCGAGTGTGGGTCGCTTCCGCTCATGACCCGCACGACCGTTGGTCTCGGTCTCACCGGATTGGCTGGTCTGCTCGCGCTGATCGTGTGGTTGAGCGGACGGACCGACTGGTGGGGTGGACCGGCACTGTTCGGTGTGTTGGTCGTGCTCTATTGGGCGCTGGCGCCGCTGCTCTTCGACTCCGCTCCGGACGCATCCTCCGAGGACGTGCTCTGAGCTGACTGCGCACGGTCGCCACCGGGAACCCACAGCACTTCATCGGCAACGCCATTGACCGCGCGAGCGCAGATGAAGAGCAGGTCGGACAGTCGATTGAGATAGCGCACCGCAACCGGGTTGACCCCGCCGGGCGACTCTCCGCTCGCCTCTTCGGTGCCATGAGCCTCGACGGCCAGCCATGCCGAGCGTTCAGCGCGGCGACAGACGGTGCGCGCCAAGTGGAGTGCCGCGCCGGCCGGCGTACCCCCCGGAAGAATGAACGAACGCAACGTCGGAAGCTCCTCGCCGAACTCGTCACACCATGCTTCGAGCCGGTCCACTGCATCTGCAGTGATCCGGAGAGGTGGGTACTTCGGGTCGCTGGCCAGTGGGTTCGACAGGTCTGCACCGACGTCGAACAACTCGTTCTGCACGCGGTCCAGGGCCGTCGCGATGGCGGCGGGCATGTCGCGGCGATGGGTGAGGGCCACCCCGATCGCGGAATTGGTCTCGTCCACGTCACCGTACGCGGCGACCCGCACGTCGGTCTTGCGGGCCAGCGACATATCCGAAAGGCGGGTATCGCCGCCGTCACCGGTGCGGGTGTATATCCGACTGAGTACGACCATTGCGCCAATGTACCGCCGCGAGACAACGTGCAGCATCGGCTGTCGCGGTTAGGCTGGCCGGGTGATTTCGTCCCGCATCCTCGTCCTCGGGTTCGCTGCAGCACTGGTGCCGCTGGCGGCCTGCTCACCCGCCGACCGTTCACCCTCCGGCGGAGAACAGACTGCCGAGGCCAGCCTGTGCAGTTATGAGCCCTTCGGCGATCCGGCGCGAGCCGTGGATCCCCCCTCGACGAACGATGTCCAGACGACCGGGACGGTGGACTACGTCCTGGACACGAACCAGGGGCCCATCACGATCTCGATGGACCGCTCTGCGGCGCCCTGCACCGTTCATTCGTTCGAGGCACTGGCGCAACAGGGTTTCTATGACGACACACGCTGTCATCGGTTGGTGGATTCGGGCATTTTCGTCCTGCAATGCGGCGATCCGACCGGCACGGGACGAGGAGGCCCCGGCTATCGGTTCGCCGATGAGGTGAAGGGTTCGACGACCTATCAGGCCGGCACCGTCGCGATGGCGAATGCCGGGCCCGACACCAACGGTTCCCAGTTCTTCCTCGTCTATGCGGACACGGAGTTGCCGCCCAGCTACACGGTATTCGGACGCATGGACCCGGACTCATTGGGTGTCGTCAACCGAATTGCGGTCGAGGGTCAGGACGGCAGCAATCCGGATGGTTCGGGCAGGCCCAACAACGAGGCCCGGATCATCGACGTGAAACGGGCGCCATGAGGCCCCCCGCACGGGGCTTGGGAGCGAGAACACCAGCAGACCGGGTCTGTGGGCGGGCGAGTGCCCGACCACCGTCCAGGAACCGTCGGACGGCCGGAATGAAGATCTCCGGGGCTTCGCTGTGGACCCAGTGGCCGACGCCCTTGAGCATCAGCAGCCGTGAGCGCGGGAACCAGCGACGCATGGCGTCGTTGTATTCCGGGCGGACATAGTCCGCCTGGTCCCCACCGATCCACAGCACGGGACCGTCGAAGGGCTCCGCATTCGGTTCTTCCCACCCGGCCAGAGCGTCCAGGTTGCCGGCGATCAACTGGAGATTCGGCTGCCACACCCACTTCGGCTTGCCCCCGTTGTGGTGCTGGATCCGGTGGAGATTCTGCAGGAGGAATTGCCGGATGGCGGGGTTGGGAACGTCGTCCGAGATGCGCTCCTCGGCGGTACGCCGATCAGGCAGGTTCGCGATATCGAGGGTCACCATCGCGTTGACGAGATGGTTGAACTGTCGGATGCCTCGATAGTGGACCGGAGACATGTCGACCACGACGAGCCGGTCCACCAGATGCGGGTAGCGCAGTGCAAGATTCATCACGGCCTTGCCGCCCATGGAATGGCCTACGAGCGACAGCGGTGCGTACGGCTCCAGGAACTCCGCCAGGTCATCCGCCATCTGGTGATAGGAGAAGCTCTCCGTCCACGCTGATCGACCGTGGTTGGGCATGTCGATGAGGATCGACTGATAGGTCGGACCATCCCCACTGGCGAGGGCCTTGGCCACGGTTGTCCAGTTCTTGCCCTGGCCGAAGACGCCATGGCAGAACGCGACGGTGGGTCCGCGGTCGCCGATGTGCAGGGTGTGGAGGCCCTCACTGCGGGTAATGGTCACGTGTGCTTCTTCCCTTCTAGGCCCGGCGGACCCAGCACCCTCGGTGCCAGTGCCGCCGTTCATCAATGGCTGACGAGCTGCCCAGCGATGCCGTGCGCGGCCACACCACGACGTGTGCAGTGCCGACCGCGATGAGCTGGTGACAGCCCGGGCAGCGATAGACCTTGGTCGATGAGCCCTCGGGGATCCCGCGAACCAGCCATTCGCCATCACGTCGGGTCTGGGTCACCGGATGGTGGCTGCCCAATGGGCGGTGCGGCCGGGCGTGCTTTGACCGGCGGCGTTGGTTGGGCATATGTCAGGCTCCTGCCAAGGGCTTCCCTCTAGCAAAGCACGTGGCCGGCGGGAACCGAAACCGTGTGACGCCCTGAGGAACAGGGGTTTGGATTTCGGTCCCGCCGGCCACATGGTCAGCAGGAGGCTTGATCAGCCGCGCGGGTTGGAAGCATGGAGCTCAGCGGTGGACGCCTGGAGCTCGTCGATCGCCGCAGCCTGGTCGTCGGCAGCGGCCAGCTGGCGCAGCAGACGGGCCGGACGGTGGCCGGGCTCGCCGGTCTCCGCATAGATGCCCTCGACGATCTCGAGCACGCGCTTCGGGGTGATCTCCTTGAGGACCTCGAACGGCTTCGGCATGCGGCAGCCCTCGGCCATGCCGGTGTTGACCGCGTCGACGGAGGCGTAGTTCTCCTCGACCATCTTCACGCAGTTGTTCAGGTATTCACCGACGAGACGATCGGGCAGCTCAGCCTTGCGGGACTGCATGGGACGACGGATCGGGCCACGATCCTCACTGGGCTTGCCATCGACATAGGTATAGAAGCCCTTGCCGGTCTTGCGACCCTGCATGTTCGCGATCACGAGACGGGTGAGGATCGGCGCTGGGGCGTTGACGCGGTTCTTGGTCTCGTCGTACAGCTTCTCGAGCACTGCGAGGCAAACGTCGTTGCCGATCATGTCTGCGAGGGCGAGCGGACCCATCGGATAGCCCGCGGCCTCGACCATCGTGGCGTCGATCTCCTCACGAGTGGCGAAGCCGTTCTCGTAAAGGTTGATCGCCGACCCGATATAGGGGATCAGGAGAGCGTTGACGATGAAGCCGGCGCGGTCGTTGACCACAACCGGGGACTTGCCGAGCTCCTTGAGGAGCTTGACCAGCTGCTCGACAATCGCGTCGTCGGTATAGACGGTGCGGACGACCTCAACCAGCGTCTGGACCGGCGCCGGGTTGAAGAAGTGGACACCGACCACGCGCTCGGGCTTGGAAACGGCCGCAGCGATGGCGGTGATGGCGAGCGAGGAGGTGTTGGTGGCCAGGATGGCGTCCTCGGGAGCGGCCACGTCGATCTTCTTGAAGATCTCCTGCTTGAGGTCGAGATCCTCGAACACCGCTTCCACGACCAGGCCGCAGCCGGCAACAGCCTCAGCGGGATCGGTGAAATAGGTGATGCGACCGACCAGAGCTGCCTGCTCTTCCTCGGTCATGCGTCCGCGGGACACGGCGCGTCCGGTGGACTTGGCGATGATGGAACGACCGCGGTCCAGCGCTGCTTCGTTGTTGTCGACAGCGTGAACTTCGAAGCCTGCCTTGGCGAAGACTTCAGTGATGCCGGCACCCATGGTGCCCTGGCCGATTACAGCTACCTTGTTGTTTTCTGTCACGCCCAGTGAGTTTAGCTAGTTGCTAATCGGCTCGTGGACTGTTCACGGATCGACCGAAATTTGTGCGTCAGGTCAGGGAAACGTCTACAATACGCCCAGCCTACTGATCAGTAGAGTGCCGCGGGATACGCCCGCGCGTGTGCGTACTCCGGGGCATCGGCGACGGGCGCAGACCGGACGGTCGGGGGACGAAGAAGGAGCCGACCCGCACGCAGCGGGCCGACTCCTTCGGTGTCAATTCGCGGTCAGCGATACATCGGGGATTCCGAGATCGGCCAGCCCATCCGATGGACGGTTGTGAACTGGAGCTCCACTTCGCCGAGACCGAAATCCTTGAGCTTCTGCTGGAACGCCGGATTCTCCACCATGTTGCGGGCGACCTGCTCGCTGGTCCAGACATCGTAGACCTTGAAGCCGTCGGCCACCGGAGCGGCCAAGTGCACGATCGGTCGGGCAGGGGAGACGTCCACTACATGACTGAGCACCTTGTTGTAGCGCTCCTGCAGTTCTTCGGTGTCACCCTTCCAGTGGAAGGTGACCATAAAGGTTTCACTCATTTCTCGTCCTCCTTGACGTGAATGTCGGGCCGATTGATGCCAATGAGCGACACGGCCAGTTCTTCCATGAACGCTTCGTTGTCGGGGAGCACATCCCCGGCCTCGCTCGGCTCGAAATCCGGTGAATTCGCAACGATCTGACCAGTATGCGGGTCGTCCTGGTCAACGGCCACGCAGACAGAACGGTCCCGCCAGCGCAGGGTGAAACTCAGATGGCCGGTGCCATATTCGTCCTCCAGCGTGATGTGATCCCCGTTGGGGTCGAGCATGGAGTTGGCCTCGGAGATGACGTGTTCCGCCCTGGTGCGCAAACCGAACCACTCCCAGGTGGCCACGGCGATCCGCTCGGGGCGGGAATGCCGGAACACCAGGGTTGCGGTTGAATCGCCACCACTCGTTGCTTCACGGACACGCACCATGAAGGGAGTCAGCACCACGTCGTGTGGGCTGCCCTGGAGCGTGGGGGGATATTCGTGAGCTTTGTCAGACATCAGTTGGTCCTCATCAACGGCGAACGGGTTCCGCCGGTTTCCTTGTCGGACGAGTCGAAGAAGTCCTCGCGATAGGTGTCGCGGGGGAACAGGCGCTTCTTCATGAGCATCTTGAGCGACGCCTCGACCATGGGGGGCGGGCCGCAGATATAGGCGACCATGCCGCGCAGGGTCTTGAAGTCATCGTCGATGACGTCGGTGACGAGACCGTACGAGGTCCCCTCCACACCGTCTTCCTCGGAGAGGCAGGGGTGATAGAAGAACTGGTCCTCGTACTCGTCCTGGAGCTGGCGGAAGTAGTCGACGTCGTAGAGATCGTCCGCGCCGCGCACACCGTGGTAGAGGTGCATGACCTGGCCGGTCTCTTCTTCGATGACGTGCTTGACCATCGACTTCAGCGGTGACAGCCCCGTGCCGCCACCGATCATGATGATCGGCTTCTCCTTGGCGGTGCGCACGAAGAAGCGGCCATAGGGACCGGCGATCGTGACTTCGTCGCCGACCTTGAGATCCTTGAAGATCCACCCATCGGTGCCCTTGCCACCGGGCGTACGCCGGACGGCCAACTCGATCTGGCTGGCGTCCTTCGGGGAGTTGGCCATCGACCAACTGCGGAATTCGCCGTCGGTGTTGGGCAGAGTGACCTGCACATACTGGCCGGCGTTGAACTCGATCGGGTTGTCCAGATCGATGGTGATGCGCTTGGTCTCCCGGGCGCAGTCCTCCAAGGCGCTCACCACGCCCTTGTAGTCCCGCACGGGATGCATGACGACGCCTTCCTCCGCCTCGACGTCGGCATCGATCACGACGTCGGACTCGGGGGTGGCGACGCAGACGAGTGTCTTGCCCTCGTTGCGCTCATATTCCATGAGGGCGAACTCGGACGCGTCCTGGTGGTCAACGTCGCCCTCAAGGACGTCGACCTTGCAGGTGCCGCACGTGCCGTGGGTGCAGGCGTGGGGGAGCCACACGCCGTTGCGCAAACACGCGTCAAGGATGTTCTGGTCTTCCCGGCACTCGACCTCGGCGTCGAGCGATTCGATGCGGATGGTGTGGGTGGTCATCCAAGTCTCTTTCTTGCGATGGGTGGTGAAGACGGCGCTGGCCGACCGCTCGCCACGTCACAGCGGGCGGTCAGCCAGTGCTCGGGAGGGTTGAGGTGTGGGTCAGGCCACGACGAAGCTGACCAGGCCCTTGTGCTCGATGCCCAAGCCTTCGATCGTGTCGTCATCCTTCGGCTCGATCGGGGTCTCGTCCATCTGCCACCCGGTCACTCGGGAGGCGTCATAGTCGGGGTCCTTGCTGGCCCACGGGGACACCACATTCGCGACGAAATCGGACCACTTCATGTTCCGCGGCACACGGAAGCAGGAGGGGCACACGTTGAAGACCGTGCCGCGCCACCACACATAGATGATCTGGTCATCGCCATAGAGGGAAATGTGGTCACGGGAGGGGAAATTGTATTCGCCGAATGCTGTCGGCGGCGGCACCATCTTGGCAGGTTCTTTGGCAATCTCAGGATCGATGATCATTCTTGCATACTCCAAATCACAGCGTCGTGACGATGGGGCGGCCCTTGCGGAGCCCCGGGATTGATGTGTGGGAACGGCCCCGGGAGGC
>DUOB01000104.1 GCA_012839035.1 Propionibacterium sp. | reverse complement strand
GCCCGTGCTTGTCCCAACGTCTCTTGTCGTGCTTGAGCGTGATCACTGTTCCTTCAGGCAAACGAGTCTTGAGGAAATCTGCAGCTTCCGGGCCCAGGCATTCGACCGGCTTGTCCAAGGATGTTGACTCCGGTGCGTCGATGTTCAGAAGGTGCACGGTCTCGGTCGTGTCACCGATCCGCACGACGATGGTGTCACCATCAACCACCCGCTCGACCACCACCTCGGGCCGGCTCAACGCCACAGCGCCAAGACCAGCCCCTCCAGCGAGCGTGACAGCACCCAGCGTCGCGGCGAGGATGCGCAGTTTCACGGGCCGCCTCCGAAGGTCAAAGTGATTCACCCATAATCCCGCGACAGGGGGTCGAAATCCATTTACGACCATACCGCGGGCACAGTTGACGAAAAGCCAGAGAACCAATGCCGGCCTTTCCGAGATAAATCCGGATTCTTCCGTCAACACGCATCCCGGCGACAGCAATTCAAACGACATCAATTCATAGGGGGCAATTCAGAGGGCAGCAGGAAGCCGCCCACCCGCGATCGCAATCTTTCACTCAGTGCGGCAGGCCGCTGCAGTCCACCGCGCCGCGTCTCCCAAAAGTGGGCGGCGCCCTCGGAGAGCTTCTCCGGCGGTCGACAAGTAACCCCACCCCGATGCGTTATCATTGAGATATCATTGGGAGGTTGTTGTGACTGACGTTCTTATTCGTGGTGTCCCCGAGGATGATCTGCGCAAGATCGATGACCAAGCTGCTCGGCTCGGGCTGTCCCGCAACGCTTTCCTCAAACGTGAGATGCACCGGATTGCCCGGCACCGAACGGTCCGCGCAGCGACGGCGGAGGATTATCGACGCTCGTTGGATGCACTGCCTGACATCGACTCCGACGAGGTCGATCACCAGGCGTGGTCGTGACCTCAGGATGGCTGATCGACAAATCAGCCTATGCACGCCTGGGCCGGTCGCCCGATTTCGAGCTGTGGCTCACGCGGATCAACCGAGGCTTCGTCCACACGTCCAACCTGACGCTGCTGGAACTGGGCTTCTCCGCCACGAACGCCGAAACCTGGACCCACACGCTCGACTCGCCGCCACTGGCGCTGCTCCTGGTGGAATACCTCACTCCGGCCATGGAGGATCGCGCACTCGAGGTCCAGCAACTCCTCATGGCCCGGGGTCAACACCGCGCACCGGGCATTCCGGACCTCGTGATCGCAGCGACAGCCGAGTTGTCCGGCCTCACTGTCCTCCATGTGGACAAGGACTTCGGGCTGATCGCCGGCGTCACCGGGCAAACCGAGGAACGACTCAAGGGCGACTTCGGACTGCCCTTATAGGCACGCCAACCCGAGCGTACTCAGAACCACACCGTCACGTGCCTCGCTCGTGTGCCCCTCCACTGTTGCTATAGCAGCACTCAGCGGGCACGCCAATCTGATCATCCCTACGGAATCGGTCCGGGACGGTTCACCCGTCGCCTGACAGACGGGCGCGGAGCTGAGCTGCCAACGTGTTCATCTGGTCAACATGCGCGGAGTCGCCGTCGCTCTGCAGCTCAGCGGGGCCGACGCCGCTGGTGATGATGGCGACGGCGTACCCATCGACATATCCCATCTGCCGAGTCTCCGTGTTCTGCCGGAGCCAGCCGCCCTTGAAGCCGCTCGATCCGACCGTGCCCAGCCCCCAGCTCTGGGACTCGATCGGTTGCATGTGCTCGAGCATGTACGCGCTGCTCTCCGGTGACACCACGCGCCCCTCGTGGAGCGCCACAAGAAACTCCACCTGCCGCTCGACGGTCCAGATCATCGTTCCCTCGAGCCGACTCGGCACCGTCGTCTCGTTGTCACCGATCGATCGGAGCACCTGGGTCATCCCCGCCTGTTTGCCGCTCGGGATCGCGTTGGCCAGCGCCACGATCGAGTCCATGTCGGACTCCGAGAGCGACCGTGTCATCTGTTGCTGCTGGGCAGCCGACGCGTTCTGCGGGTCCCCGTCGCAGGCTTCCGCCAGGAACGCGGCCACGACCAGCAGTTTCGATGTCGACCAGGCCCGCTGACTCGGGACCTCCCCCTCCACCACGAGCCGGTCCGGGTCGTCCAGCGGGGCGAACGCCCACGCGTTCTTCGTGTCGCCGCTGAGGCTCGGCGCTGGCGTACGGCTCGGGGTGGGTGTCGGGGACGGCGTGGCGGAGGGGTGAGCAGTCGTTGCGACGGTCGAGGCGGGCGTACGCGCGGTGGTCACGTCAGGCGTACCTGGCACCGAGGGCGGCGGGGTAACGGGCATCGCGGTGTCACCCACCACCCCGCAACCGGCCACCAGCATGACGCTCATCAGTGCACCGAGCAGAGGGCGGCTCACTGGCACAGGGCAACCCCGTTCACCGGCTGATCGCTGGCGCCCTGCGCCAAGGCGGTTTCGGGGAACCAGTCCCAGGTGCCGTTGTCGGATTGGGCCCAGAACCACCACGTATTCGTCTGCCCCGCGGTATAAACAGGGTTCGTTTCCTGCAGATCCGCCTGGCAGGTCACCCCGAGAGACGCCGGGCTCAGGGGGGACTGAGTCAGCAATCCGGTGGCGGGCTTCCATGTGCGACACACCCCCAGCGGGTAGGCGCCCCACTCCGACTGCGCGGAGGTCGGGTCACAGGCGCTGCCATCTGACGTGGTCTGCACGATGACTGCCTCCGGTGTACGCGTCGGCTCGTCCCTGCCCGTGCGCGGAGTGGGAGTCGGGGTCGGGGTCGGAGTGGGCGTCGCGGTCGGTCGCGGCGTGGGTGATTCGTCAGGAGAGGCAGTCCCCGTGGGCTCCGCAGCCCCTGTCGGGGCAGGGTTCACTGCCGTCTCCGAATCCCCGTCGCGCAGGAAGAACACGAGAGCGCCGGCGACCAGGGCTCCGATCACAAGCACGGCAGCAACAGCAAGAGCGATCGTCTTCTTCCGGCGAGGCGGCGGCGCAGTCGGAGGCGGCGTACTCCCCAACACCGTCGCATGCATCGAACCGTCCGCGTCGAATGGCCGCCCGCCGATAACGGGTGGCGGGCCCGGACGTTGCGGCGGGCCCCCGAATCCGGGCGGTGGACCTGGACGTGGAGGCGGCGGGTTCCCGCCCTGACCACGAAAGTCCCACTGCTGGCCCGGAGGTTGAGAGGGCCCTCCCCACGCCTGTTGGTTCCCCGGCGGTGGACCTGGAATGTGTGGGGGCGGACCGCCCACGCCACCGGAGCCGGGGGGCGGCTCGACGCGCTGACCACAGCGGACACAGAAGTTGAGCCCGTCATCCACGAGGTTCCCGCATCTGGCACATGGTCTCGCGGCGCTCATCTGCTCACTCTTCCTTGGCGGCGGCCTTGCGGCATCCTGCTATTCCTGAGAGAAATGTACGCGACCACGCCGCGTGCGCCATCAGTGTCGTGATCACGACACCTGAGGCACACACCAGTTTGTCGTACGTCCGGCGACGGTTCCTGCTCTAAACCGGCGAACAGTTCCACGACGCGATCATGGCGAGCCGCAGATCTGCAGCTCGAACGGATAGAACTTCGAGATCGGCTGCACCGAGATGTGTTCGACCACGCCGTCGGTCACCTCAAAGAACAGACCCGTAGCGTCGTCGCGCAGCACATGGATCTCTTCCACGTAGTCCTGTTTCCAGTGGAACCGCTCCAGCTTCGGATAGGTCTGCTTGACCTTCGCGAGGGTGTCGCCCTGCTTGATCCCGGAGCGCGTGGACACCGAGGGGCTCACGATGTGCAGCACAGTGATGTTCCCCGAACCATCGGCCTCGGCCTTGTCCCAGAACTCCATGAGCTCATTGCCCCGCTTGTCCTTGATGATCGGGCCGACGCACTCCCAGGACGGGGTGAGCTGCCCCCGCAGGTTTGCCGGCAGCGGTGACCCCAAGCGCACCGGGCCCCAGCCGGCGGTGGTCAGGGTCCACTCACTCATGTCGGCACTCGCCACCGTGGTCGAGGCGGCTGGCTCGGGCGACGCGGCCGGCGAGGTGGACGCGGCTGGTACGCCAGCGGTCGCCGACGCGCCAGTCGTGACCGCGGCCGAAGGGCTGACCTCCTCGGCGGGCG
>DUOB01000103.1 GCA_012839035.1 Propionibacterium sp. | reverse complement strand
GGCCCGCCGCTACGTCCTCCAGCGTGGCGGCGTCCAGCACCCGCAGATGCGAGCGCTCGGTCGCAGCGTCGAAGACGAACCCCATGAGCACCCCGTCGTCCTCGGCCAGCCCGTCGGGATCCGCAACGAAGCAGAACTCGCTCGCCTCCAACCCGTGACCCAGCGCCCGGACCAGCGTGGTGCGGGCGTCGAGATCCTGTTTCAGGACCAATCCGGCGGCGTCGCCACCGTCCACCCCGAGGCAGTAGCCATAACGGTGCCTCTTTCCCGTCAACCGCTCGTCGAGGCGTGGGAACTCCTGCGGACGATCGTCGATCGTCTCCTCGGTCGCCCGGCCGGAGACAAGGTCGAGCGTGAAGCGCGTCAGCACGGACGGACCCTCGTCGGGTCCATCGAGATGTTCGGCGAACATGCGCGGATGCCGGATCACATCAACGACGACGGCCCCGTCCTCGTCATAGGCGTTGAGGGCATGGAACACGAAACAAGGGTTGATCTCGAACCACCGCACGTCGGCGTTGTCGCCCTCCCGCGGCATGACCCCCACGCGGGCGGGATAGTCGGGATTCCAGCGATAGGGCATCACCATCGGTGTGTCCCCGCTCTGCGTACTTCCCGCCGGGAACCGGTCGAAGACCGATTGCGGCAACGGATTGCGCCCGATGATCCGGCGGAGCAGCCCGCGAGCCATGCGCCGCTGCAACCCGCGCATGTCCCGGGTGATCAGATCGATGTCGAACGTGACCGGAAGATCAAAGATCACGACGTGGCCTTCGGTGAGGGCGAAGTCGTGCATCATCGGGCTGCCCTGCACGGTGATGTCCACGCTGTGCCGGACACGACCCGAAAGGTCCACCACCGAATAATCGACCCGGTTGCCGCGGCTCCACGTGTAGGACACCGCATGCAGCTCCCCCGAATCGGGGTCCCGGTGGGGATGCGCCGAATAGCCGGGGCGCCCCAGCCAGCTCGGCAGCGTCCCCTGGAAGTCGAACGGGCCGACGGTGCCGAGTTCGTCGGTCAGGGCATAGGGCAGCGTCCCGCCCTCGACGAACGCCAGAGTACGCCCCGCGTGCTCGAGGACGTTGGTGTTCGGGGCGAAATCGGACATCCCGACGTCCCCCTCGAAGGTCTCCCCGAGCGCTGTGGCCACAGATGGTGAGCGCACCCAACGGTTGCGATACCACTCCGCCCGGCTGCCGCGGAGGCGTACCCCATGCACCATCCCATCGCCCAGGAACCAGTGGTACGCGCCCTCCGGGATCGTCACAGGATTGGGGCCGATCCGCAGATAGCGACCATCGAGATAGCCCGGCAGTTCACCGGTGACGGTCAGCTCGTGGACGGTAAGTTCCTCACTGACGGGAGCGAAGTTGCCTTCGAGATAGCGGCGGCCGGATGCAACGGGACGTTTGGTGGGCATGCTCCACTCTCTCAGGCAGGCCACCCGGGTCGCAGCCTAGGCCAGATCGTCGGGCAGTTGCTCCCGGACCTGCCTGCGCAGCACCTTGCCCAGCATCGAACGGGGGAGTTCGCCGTCGGACCGGATGACGCGGCGCGGAATCTTGTACGCGCTCAGCTCGCTGCGGCAATACTCCCGCACCTCGCCCTCGTCGAAGTCACTGGCCTCGACGACGGCGACGACGACCTCCCCACCATCGGGTCGACGGTGGCCGACGACAGCGACGTCATCGATGCCCGGCACGCGCCGGATGACCCCCTCCACCTCCGACGGGGACACGTTGAATCCGCCGGTGATGATGATCTCCTTGGCGCGGTCGACAATGGTCGTGTACCCGTCCTCATCCACCGTGACGATGTCACCGGTCCGCAGCCAGCCGCCCGGCAGCAGTGTCGCCTCGGTCTCCTCGGGATTGTTCCAATAGCCCTGGAACACCTGCGGCCCTTTGATCTGCAGCTCGCCCGGCTCGCCCTGCGCGACCTCACGCGTCGGGTCCTCCGGGTCGGTGACCTTCATGTGGGTGGAGGGGAAGGGTACGCCGATGGTCCCCGTCCGGCGCGTGGGCCAGAAGGGGTTGCCCAGGGCGACGGGGGACGACTCGGTCATGCCGTAGCCCTCGACCAGCAACCCGCCCGACACCGATTCCCAGAGCTCGACGATGTCATCGGTCAACGCCATCGCACCGGAGATGCAGAACTTGGCCGACCGCAGGGAGATGCCGCGCTCCTTGGCGGCCTCGGCCGTCCGGCGATAGATCGGCGGGACCGCGCAATAGACCGTCGGCGGATTCTTCTTCACGGCCTTGAGCACCATGTCCACATCGAACTTCGGGAACAGGACCAGATTGGCCTGCTTGAAGATGCCGTACGTGAGATAGAGCGTCATGCCGAACGCATGGAACATGGGCAGGACCGCATAGAAGGTTTCCTTGCGGTATTCGGCGTCCTTCATCCACGCCGCCCCCTGCAGCGCATTCGAGTAGAGGTTGAAGTGGGTGAGGATCGCGCCCTTCGGTTTGCCGGTCGTGCCGGACGTGTACTGGATCGTCGCGACGTCACTCACCGCCGGCCGTGGGACATCCGGGTTGATCGCGGGCGCGGAGAGCAGGTGCTGCCAGGGGAGCGTGCCGGTGGTCGGGGCGGTCAGGCCCGCGCGGGTCTCCTTGAGCTTCTTGATGGGCAGCCGCAGCGCCAGGCGCATCGTCAGCGGGAACTCGTCCAGCAGATTGACGGCGACGGTGTGCTTCAGCAGGGCCGCCGGAAGCTTCGGCACGGCAACGTCCCAGGCGATCGCAACCGTCGCGCCGTGGTCGGCGAACAGGGCCGCCAGTTCGCTGGGTGTCGACAGGGGGTTGTGTTCTACGACGATCGCACCGATGCGCATCGCGGCATAGAACGCCACCACGTGCTGGGGACAGTTCGGGAGCATGATCACCACGCGGTCACCCGGGCGTACGCCGAGTCGGCGCAGCCCTTCGGCCGCGCGCAGCACCTGGGCACCCACGTCCGCGTACGTCGTCGTCCGACCGAAGAAGGTGAGCGCCGGTGACGAACCGGCCTCGGCCACGGAGCGGGCCAGGAGATCGAACAGTGACTCGGTGGGCAGCTCGATCTCGGCCGGGACTCCCGGCTGATATCGGGATACCCAGGCCGGCACTGCGGCATCGCGGTCAGGGGCAGGCTCGGGGGCTTGGGGCACAGGGGTGCTCATGGCCCCAGATTATGCCTGTGCCAGCCCCTGAGTCGCGAGCCGGACAGCGGTAGACAATCGCGGATGCTCCGGTCTGTGTGCCTAGGCTTGGCTCACTGGGAACATCGCGTCCTGTTCGGCGCGAAGCTGATGCGCAAGTTTGCCGTCGGGGAGGGTGACGTCGGCGTACGAAATCACCTCATCGGTCGCCACATCGCGCGTGAGAACGGCCCCTTCGGCCAAGCCGAGCGGGAGCATGTTCTCCGTACGCTGACGCGCGGCCGGCCGGCACTCGCCGAAGTAGGTATAACCGCCGATTCCGTCCAGCGTTTCGCCCGCCTTGAGATCCTTCTTGGCGACCGTGACGACCTCGACCCGCGGGCCGTCCGGCAACGGCCGGATCGTGGCATCGCCCAGGAGCACCGCCCGGGCGACCGTGGTCGGCACCTCGAAGTGGCAGAGGTGATACGGCGTATAGAAGCTGTAGAGCGGACCGTCCCCCAGCTTGTAATAGGAGAGGAAGTGCTTCTGCTTGGGGTCGTCATGGGTGCCGAGCACGAACACACCGGGACCGGGCTTGGTCTTCACGACATAGTCGACCGCGCCACCCATCGCACGGAGTTCATCCACGTCATAGTGGGCGGTCAACTCGTCCACGTGACCCTCGAAGTCACGACCGAGGCACCCGTTGTCGTGCACCGAGAAACCCGCGGCATTGGCCACGAGGGCCTGCTCGATCGACACCTTGCTGCCGTCCGCGAAGCTCGTGACCATGTGGACGTTTTGGCCCCACTGTTTGGCGAAGCCCTCCTGGGTGGTGGGGTTGCGGAACCGGTCCTGCAGTCCCTTGATGTTGCCGGCCAACAGGGGGGTGACCCCGAGCCCGCGAACGAAGCGGACCAGGTTCATCTCGACGCCGGGCTGGTCACCGTCGATGCCCGTATAGACGATGCCCGCGCTGTCGGCCCTTTTCGAGAGGATCGAGCCGATGGTGGCGTCGACCTCGGCGTTCATCAGCACCAAGTGTTTGCCGTTGTCGATGGCAGAGAGCGCCACGTGCGCGCCGAACTCCACAGAGCCGGTGCAGTCGATCACAGCGTCAATGCCATCAGCCGCTGTCAGATCCTCGTAGCTCTCCGTGACCGCGACGGAACCGGCAGCGATGGCCTTGTCGATCGCCTTCGACGAATCGCAGTCAGTGATCTCCTCGGGCGCATATCCCGCATAGGCCAACGACTCGTGGGCCTGCTCCACGCTGCGGGAATAGACGGCAGCGACGGTCATGCCCGTCATGGTGTTGCGGATGTGGTTCATCATGCCGCGGGCCATGAACCCGGGGCCGATGACGCCGAGGCGGACAGGGTTGCCCTCCTTGTGGCGCTGCTGCAACAACGTGTCAGTGATGATCATCGGATCGGCTTCCCATCCCAGTCGGGCCAGCTGCGGTCTTTGTCGGAAATCACGAGCACCTCGCCCGGCCATTCCAAGCCGAAGGCGGGATCGTCATAACGCTGACCCTTCTCGCCCTGGGGCGCATAGGGTCCGGACACCTGATAGGTGACCTCGGTGTCATCGGTCATCGTGAGATAGCCGTGCGCGCAATAGGGCGGGATCCACAACGCCCGCCGGTTGTCGGCGCTCAACTCCACCATCACGTTCTTGCCGAACGTCGGGCTGTCCTCACGCAGATCGAGGCAGCAGTCCACGATCGTCCCGCGGATGCAGCGCACGAGCTTGCCCTCGGCGTACGGCTCGATCTGGCGGTGCATGCCGCGCAACGTGCCGGCCCTGTGGTTGAACGACATGTTGGCCTGGGCCACGAACGGGTCGATGCCGTGTTCTTCGAACTCGGTGCGATCGAACGTGCGCGCGAAGAAGCCGCGCTCATCACCGAGCTGCTGGAGGTCAACGATCCAGCAGCCGTCCACATCGGTCGGTGTGAATTGCATCAGATCTCTGCTTTCGGGTTAGCGGTCGGACGACTGGGGCGCAGCGAGGAACTCGCGGACCTGATCGAGCGTGACGGCCGTCATGTCCTCGTCACCCTGGATCCACTTCTGGTACCACACCAACGTCTTGTCCAGCATCTCTTCCTTGCCCGCCCACGTCGGTGCCCAATCGAGCGTCGTGCGGAACTTCCCGCTGTCCAGGGAGAGAAGGATCGACTCCTTGAACGTGCGCCCAGCGGAGCCGTCGACGATCTTCAGGGGGGTGTGAGCTGCGAAATAGTCGGTGAGCTCCCGCGTTCGCATGACGCTCTCGTCGTTGGGACCAATATTGTACGCCCCCACCAAGCTGGGGTCGTCCCACTGCCGGGCCGCCAGCACGACATAGGCATAGAGCGCGTCGAGGACGTGCTCATAGGGCCGGATGCTGTCGAAATTGCGGATCACGACGGGCTCATTCGCGGCCAGGGCTCGGGCCATGTCCGGGATGATGCGGTTCAGCGCGAAGTCACCGCCGCCGATCACATTGCCGGCACGTGCCGTGGAAAGGAGCTTGGCGTTGGGGGAGTCGTAGTCGTCGAAATAGGACACGCGATAGGAGAACGAAACGAGTTCCGCGCACGACTTGCTGGAGCTGTAGGGGTCCTCGCCCATCAGCCGGTCGTCCTCGACGTAGGGCTCTTCCTTCTCCACGTTGTGGTAGCACTTGTCGGTCGTCACGTTGACCACGGACACCCTGTTGTCGAGGGCCCGCACACCGTCGAGGAGGTTCACGACTCCCATGACGTTGCTGGAATACGTCAGATAGGGATCCTCGTGTCCCACGCTCACGATGGGCTGTGCGGCCAAGTGGAAGATCACGTCAGGACGAGTGTCCTTCACGAGGTCGACAAGGGCCCGGTCACGAATGTCGAGGATCTGGTGCTCAATGCCCAATCCGGTCATGTCGAGCATGGGGAAAAGGAGACCGTCATCGGCGTGCAGTCCAACCCCGATGGTCTTCGCCCCGAGCTCCCGCAACATCAGGGCCAGCCAGGCGCCCTTGAAACCGTGAATGCCGGTGAGAAGGACGGTCTTGTCCTTGTAGAAGTCCTTCAGATAGGCGACTTCTTCATCCTTGGATCCCAACGTCACTCCCAGTCCCAGTTCTTCCAGGGGGCGTCTCCGGAAGCCCACAGTTCTTCCAGTTTGTTCTTGTCGTTCAACGTGTCCATCGGCTGCCAGAACCCTGCATGCTTCCAGGCGTTCAACTGTCCGTCCAAGGCCAGCTGCTGCAGGGGCTCCTGCTCCCACACCGTGGAATCGCCCGCGATGTAGTCCATCACGCCCGGTTCCAGCACGAAAAAGCCGCAGTTGACCCACGCGCCGTCGCCTTCCGGCTTCTCCCGGAAATGCTCGATGGTGTTTTCACCCGCGCCCAGAGTGATGGCGCCGAACCGGCCCGGGGGCTGGGTGACGGTCATGCTCGCGAGCTTGCCCTGCTCCTTGTGGAAGGCAATGGATCCCGGGATGTCGATGTTGCCGACCCCGTCGCCATAGGTGAAGCAGAAGGTCTCGTCACCGATGTAGTCGCGGACACGCTTGAGTCGGCCGCCCGTCATCGTGTCGGGGCCGGTATCCACGACTGTGACCTTCCAGGGGAGCGTGCTGCGCTTGTGGACGATCTGTTCTCCCGTCGCCAAGTCGAACGTGATGTCGGCAAAGCGGGTGGCGAAGTTCGCGAACCAGTCCTTGATCACGGTTGCTTTGTATCCGGCGCAGACCACGAATTCCGTGATGCCGTGCGACGCATACCCCGACATGATGTGCCAGAGGATGGGGCGGTCACCGATCTCGACCATGGGTTTCGGTTTGGTGCCGGTCTCTTCGCTCAGGCGAGTGCCCAAGCCGCCCGCCAAGATAACTGCCTTCATTGCTCTCCCGTTGCGCCCGATGGTTGGTGTGCAAAGCGCCGCTCGACGCGTGAGCGGCCCTGCTCCCAGCGCTTGCGATGGTAGTGCTTCGGGGGAACCGGTCACCAATGGGGTTCCGGTGGGAAGGACGTGCGCGGCAGGCAGGGACTGTTTCTCTGCGGCGTCCGGTATGCCGACATGACAAGAGGCGCGCCGCATGCGACGCGCCTCTTGTTGTGCTCTGCGGGTGTCGTGTCAGTAGGCGCCTGATCCCGCAATCACTGCCTTGCCGGTCCGGAAGAGAATGACCAGGTCGGAGATGATCGACCAGTTCTCGACGTAGTAGAGATCGAAGCGAACGGCCTCTTCCCAGCTGAGTTCGCTGCGCCCGTTGATCTGCCAGAGGCCGGTCATGCCAGGCTTGACCAACAGCCGTCGGCGCACATCGTCGTCATATTGCGCCACCTCCGCGGGCAGGGGCGGACGAGGGCCGACCAAGCTCATGTCGCCACGCAGCACATCGAACAGCTGCGGGAGCTCGTCCAGGCTGTATTTGCGGATGAACCGTCCGAACGGAGTGATCCGTGGGTCGTTCCGAATCTTGAACAGAGGACCACTTTCATCGTTGACCACCTCGACGTCCGCGCTGGCGGCCACCTCGTCGCGCAGTTCCTCTGCGTTGGTCACCATCGACCGGAACTTGGTCATGAGGAAAGGCTCGCCGTTCAATCCGACGCGTTCCTGGCGGAAGAAGGCCGGACCCCGATCCTGCCGCCAGACGAGGAACGCGAGCACGAGCAGGAGGGGGCTCAGGACAGCGATGATGAGTGCTGCGCCGACCCGGTCGAAGATGGTCTTGGCCAGGAGTCGCGGGCCGGTGAAAACCGGCTGTTCGATCAACAGCAGCGAGTGGCCATCCATCGGGCGGGTGCGGATGCGGGGACCCGCGACATCCACAAGACCGGGGACGACGATCAAATCGGTGTTCGTGCCCTCCAGTTGCCAGGAGAGGTTGCGAAGCCCACCTTCGATGTCGAGCGCCGACACGACAATCACGACATCGGCGCCTTCGCGCCGGGCCGCCTTGGCGGTCGAGGAGGCAGTGCCGACCACACGGATGCCGGCCACGGTCCCGGTGTCACCTTCTGCGTCGGTGAGGCAGGCCCCGACCCCTCGATAGCCGGCACCGGGCATCGAGTGGAGGCTGCGGATCATCAACTCAAGCCGGTCGCGGGAGCCCACGACGATCGTGCGAATGCAGTATTGGCCCGCCTTGCGGTTCCGGACCAACCATTGGCGCCAGATCCAACGCCCCAGGGGCAACGCGAGAAGCCCTGCGGGGAAAGCAACCGCAACGTAGCCACGGGCCACCTGCAGATTCAATGCATAGCTGAACATCGCGATCGAGGCGAAGATCACGAATGTTGCCTTCACCACTGAGCGGTATTCCTCCGGCCCGTGTCCCAGCATGCGGGGGTCATAGGAGTCGAAGATGCGCAATGCGATGATCCACGCGAGGGTCAGGAGAATGAGCCGGGCGATGTGATCGAACCGTGCACCAGCCGCCATGAGATTGTCGTCACCGAAGCGGACCAATTCCGCCAGCAGCACAACCGCCAGGATGATGATCGCGTCCGTCAGGGCCAATCGGCGTCCAAGGGCTCCACGAGGCATTGTGCGGACCGTCTCAATCGTTCGGTTGTCAACATGAGTCACAATCTGTCCCCCCAACAGTTGGCGTGACCTTCGCGAGGGCCGATACGCGGGAACGGCTGCCCAACCCGCCAAGACCTAAGCTTCTCAAGCTTTTCGATCCATTCCAAATGCCTTCCCGCGGAGGAGCGCAGGGACGCGCGCACCTATCCATCTTCGCGGAACAACGGGCCACAAGATAGAGCGGGACAGCTCACGAAACGACAACTTAAGCGGCTCGTCGTTCCACAGCGACGATTCCGGCAAAAAGATCATTCTCGGGAAGCTGCGTCCCCACCCGGTCGATGACGAGTTCGAACTCCTCGGTCGGCCACACCGCACGCTGGATCTCCAGCGGCACCTGGAACCAGCCGCCCTGGGGGTCAACCTGAGTCGCGTGGGCGAGGAGCGCTTGGTCGCGTACATGGAACCATTCGCCGCACTCCACCGACGTGGTGATCCGCGAGTGATGGGCCCGGCCCTCATGGGACCAGGTCTGAAGTCGTTCGGTGTAGGGCGAATCCAAGCCCTGCTCGAGCATGGCTTCGTGCTGGGCGACCATGCGTGGATAGTTGAGCGTGTGCTGGTAATAGACCTTCGGCACCTCCCAGGCGGGCCCGAGGTCCGGGCGGACCGTCGCGTCGGCCGCCTGCCGCACGGCCGCCATGGTCACCTTGTGGCACATGATGTGGTCGGGGTGCGGATAACCACCGAACTCGTCATAGGTGGTCACGACGTGGGGCTGCAGCTCTCGGATGAGCTGCACCAGCGGAGCGGCGGCTTCCTCGGGGTCCTGAAGCGCGAAGCAGCCCTCCGGCAGGGGCGGAAGCGGGTCGCCTTCCGGCAGCCCGGAGTCCATGAAGCCCAGCCATACCTGTTCGACGCCGAGGATCTGGCGTGCGCGATCCATCTCGCGGCGGCGCACCTCGGGGAGGTTGGCAACGATGTCCGGCCGGTCCAGCGCCGGATTGAGGATGGAACCCAGTTCGCCACCGGTGCAGGTCGCCACCACCACGCGTACGCCCTCCGACACATAACGTGCGGTTGTCGCCGCACCCTTGCTGGACTCGTCGTCCGGATGTGCGTGCACATGCAGCAGACGAAGCTGGTCGCCATCAACGGTGTGGCGGGACAGTGACGTGGTCATTCGGCAACTCCTCAGGACGTGGACCGGACCCATCAGCACACAACACCGACGTTGACGGGCTTGTTCCCCGCGTTCCGTTGTGAGGCACGACCGCTGCCCGGGGGCATCTCCCTCTCCCACTGCTTCCCTTTCCGTCACCCCTCAGCTCGCTGTGGGTGTCAGTGGGCAGTGGCATGCTGGGGCGCATGGCACGTGCTGCGAGTCCGTTCGGTCGGGTTGTCCTGGTGACAGGACCTGAGTCACTCCTGGCCGAGCGAGCTGTGGACGAGCAGGTCGCCCGAGCGGTGAAGGAGCGCCCCGATGCCGATCTGCATGACGTCGAGGCGGTGCAGCTGGACGCTGGACGCCTCGCCGAGTTGACCGGTGCCTCCCTGTTCGCCAGCTCATCAGTCGCTGTGGTGCGTGATCTGGGCAGTCTGCCGGCGGATCTCTTCGACACGATGTTGGCGCTTGCCGCCAATCCTCCGGAGGATACGGCGCTGGTCCTTGTCCACGCTGGTGGGCAGAAGGGGCGAGGCCTGCTGGACAAGATCAAGAAGACGAAGCCCACCATCATCGACAACCCGGTGCCCAAGCCACGGGATCTGATCCGGTTCGTCCAGGGCGAGGTCAAGGCCGCTCGGATCCGAATGTCCGAGGACGCGATTCAGTTTCTCATCGATGCTGTTGGACACGACCTGCGCTCGCTCGCCGCAGCCGTGGCCCAGTTGGCAGCGGACCGGGATCGGGACGAGGAAATAACCATCGATCTCGCGAGACGCTATTTCGGCGGGCGCGCGGAGGTGACCAGCTTTGCCGTCACGGACGAAATCCTCGCGGGCCACACGGTGCGGGCGCTTGAGCAACTCCGGTGGGCGCTGGACACAGGGACAGCGCCCGTGCTTGTGACTGCCGCGTTGGCCGCAGGACTGCGCGGACTCGGCAAGCTGCAGGGCAACAGAACCGGGATGGGGGACAACGACCTTGCTCGCGATATCGGAGTGCCGCCGTGGAAGCTCCGGTCAATGCGGGTGCAGCTTCGGGGGTGGGACGCCCAGGGGCTGGCGAGGGCCATCCAGCATGTCGCCCTGGCGGACGCAGAGGTGAAAGGTGCGGCGGAGGACGCCGGCTATGCGCTGGAGCGCTGCCTCCTGGCGATTGCGGACTGCCGCAGATCGTGAGGCAATGCCGAAAGGCGCCCCGACGTCAGTCGGAGCGCCTCAGAGGCTCAGCGGAGAGAATTTCAGAGAGCAGCGGCGCGACGCGCGACCGCAGACTTCTTGTTGGCGGCCTGGTTGCGGTGAATGACACCCTTGCTGACGGCCTTGTCGAGGAGACGGGTCGCCTTGCGGGCGGCGTCCTGTGCCTTGTCGGTGTCACCGGATTCCGCTGCCTCATGGAAGCGACGGATGGCCGTCTTGAACTCGGACTTGACGGCCTTGTTGCGCAGCCGAGCCTTTTCGTTCGTCTTGTTCCGCTTGATCTGGGACTTGATGTTCGCCACTGGGCAAGCCTCTAATTCGCTGAGTGTTCGTTGGATGTGCGCGCGCAGGGTCGCGTTGGCACGGAGGAAAACTGGCTCATCACAAACGGGGGTGTAGTTGGGGCCTGAATCCTCCGGTTT
>DUOB01000102.1 GCA_012839035.1 Propionibacterium sp. | reverse complement strand
GGGGATCCACTTCGCCCGACGCAACAACCCGAAGACGGCCAACGCGCCGATGAGGAAATAGCAGAGGAATTCCCAATAGAGCGTCCACAGGCTCACGTTCATGACGGATTCCCCGCTGATGATGCCGTGTGGGAGCGAACCCCAGATGTCGTGGATGCCACGTTGCTGCTGCTTGAGCAGGAGATTGTTGATCACAAACATCAGTGGCCCACCGTCACCGGTGGTCCAGTAACCGCTCAACGTCCCCTGCTCGTGCCGGAAAGCCCACGGCCCGATTATCAACGCGGTGACGAGCAGTACCGCCAGATAGGCGGGATAGATCCGAAGGAATCGTGCCCACAAGAACTGGAGCGGGTCTCTGCGCTGGGCGCTCTGAGTGATCAAATAGCCGCTCAGCGCGAAGAAGCCCAAGAGACCGATCTGACTGATATCCGCCTGCCTGTTCCACCACACGTGCGTCGGGTCGACCCCGAACCCGCCAATGGGGAACGCGTGGGAGATCAGCACAAAACTCGCGAAGACAAGGCGGAGGAGCCCCAGGGAGTTGTTCCGCGAGGACAACGTGTCGCTCAATCTTCCGGTTGCCACGCCCACCCTTTCCGGATCTCGCAAACGACGGCAAGCCGGTTCGACAGGGCCAGCGGCTCACCTTGACCGGACACAAGCTGTTCGAGCCCATCCGGCAACAGGCACTTCGCCAGCGTACCCTCACAGAGGGTGAGGGTAAAGGGAAATCTATCGTCGGGTTAGGGTTGCCGGTCAGTCCGGCGTCTCAGCGACAAGTCCGGTGATCTGCCGGTGAACTCTCGGTGAAATATCGGACTACAGCGTCATCAACGCACGTGGAACCCCCGCCATAGGCACCGTGGCCGGGACCGTCATAGGTCAACAGGACGCCCGACTCAAGCTGCCGAGCCATCGCCTCTGCGTGCTCATAGGGGGTGGCGGAGTCGCCCGTCGAGCCGACGACAAGGATCGGCGCAGCTCCCTTGGCGGTCACCGGTTCCGGCGGGTCGATCGGCGCGACCGGCCAGACCGGGCAGAGATAATCCACTCCGAAATAGGGGCCGAGGATCGGTGCCTTCTCGCTCTGGACCGCTGCCCTGTGCTCTGCGCCGGCGATCCCCCCATCAGCCTCGTCGAGACATCGGATCGCCGTGAACGCCGGCATCCGGGCATCGTAGGTGCCGTCGGCGGCTCGGGCATTGTAGAAGTCGGCCATCTGCAATAGCAGCGAGCCATCGCCGTCGCGGGCTCGTTGCAGCGCGTTGTGCAGCAGCGTCCACTCGTTCTCGGCCCCGTAGAGTGCCACGACGATGCCGGTCACCGCCTGTGATTGGGTGAGTTCGCGCTCCCCCACAGGGAGCGGTCGTCGGTCGAGCCGATCGAGGAACCCGGTCACCGACTCAACGACCCGTGCCGGGTCCCGGCCGAGCGAACAGTTCTGGTCGGCACACCACGCGGCAAAGTTCTGCAGTGCCCGTTCGAACCCCATCGCCTGGATCACTTCCTCAGAACCGGTCACGTCAACGGCCCCGTCGAGGACCATGCGCCCCACCAGATGGGGGTAGGTGTGGGCGTACCTCGAACCAATATCAGTGCCATAGGAATAGCCGAAGAAGTTGAGCTCGTCCTCCCCCAGCACACTGCGCAGCAGGTCGAGATCAGCGACCGTGTCGAGGGTGGAGATGTGCTGCAGCAGACGACCCGAGTTCTCCAGGCAGGCTTCCCCGAAGGCCTTGCTCGCCTCGATGGCGGCCTGCCGTTCAGCCTCGTCATCCGGGGAGATGTCGACGCCGAAGAAGGCATCCATTTCCGGCCCGGACGCACAAGCGACCGGAGTGGAGCGTCCCGTCCCCCGCGGATCCCAGCCGACGATGTCGAACTGTTCGAGGCCCGTACGCGCGAAAGAGGTGGCCAAGCCCGTGCCCGGCTCACCGGGGCCACCGGGGTTGACGAAGAGCGTGCCCAGTCGGGGCTCTTTCGTCGCCCGCACCCGCACCAGGAAGAGCGTGAGAGCCGTGTCGTCCTCCGGTGCCGCCCAATCCAATGGGGCGAGAACTTCGGCGCACTGGTGGGCCGAGCCGCGCACGGTGCAGGTACGCCAGTCCACCTCCTGCTCGAGATAGCGCTCCACTCCGTCACCGGGAGGCGGGCGGGTGATCCCTTCGACCCGGACCAGGGGCAAGGCAGGCCGGGGCCGATCCGGCGAGGTGCGGGGTCCCGGATCCGGGAGGTTGGTCGTCGGCGCGGTCGGCGGCGTGATCGGCGGCGTCGCGGCGCAGCCCGACAGCGCGAGCGCGAGAATCCCGCTCAGGGCAGTCAGACGAAGTCGCACTCCTCCAGCTTAGGAGCCGCTGTCGGGGTTCTTGCTCCAACGTCGTCTCGGCTTGCGGTTGGGGGAACCGGCCGCTTCATAGGCGGCCCTGGCTGCACAGGAATCGGCGCGGGTGCACGGGCTGACCTCCCCGCTCTCCGTCATGCGCAATACCACGGAATCGGTCGGGACGTTGTGTGCGACGACGGTGGCCTGCCCCTCATCGGTGAGCACGGTGGAACTGACCGGGGGTGCTTCCCGGGTGAATTCGAGATAGAGCGGGTGCTCATATTTCAGGCAGCACATCAGCTTGCCGCAGGCTCCCGAGATTGCGAGCGGATTGGGAGAGAGGTGTTGGTCCCGCGCCATCCGCAGGGTGATGGCCTCCAGTTCGTTCTTGAAGCTCGCACAGCACAGCTCGCGGCCACAGTGTCCGACGCCGCCGATGAGCCTGGCCGCGTCCCGGGTGCCCACCTGACGCAGGTCGATGCGCGCATTGAGTGTCCTGGCCAGATCGCTGACGAGAGCCCGGAAGTCCACCCGCCCGGGAGCGGTGAAATAGACCACGGCCTCCCTGTCCACGCCCCCCAACTGATCGAGCCAATCGACCCCGACGACTTTCATGGGCAGGCGGTGCCTGCGGATGAGCCGATTGGCCACAACCCGCACTTCAGCGCGGCGTTTGCGGTTGGCCGCGTCCCGCACCAGGTCCTCCGGTCCGGCGAGACCCACACAGACGGGCAGGTCGGTCAGCTCCAGCCCGGGGACTTCCTCGGGCGCCCACACGCACTGGGCAACCTCCGGTCCGGCCTCGGTCGGCACCAGCACATGGTCACCGACGTTGACCTCGAACGGCCCAGGGTCGACATAGGTCAGCAACCCGTGTGGGGTGAAGGTCACGGCCATGACGGATCGCATGGACCAACCCTAGAGGGCAGGGGCGGCTGCTTCCGCAGCTCACGCCGATTCGGCCGCCCGGCGACGCCGGAAGGCCGCATCCACGCTCCAGCCCCCCGCCCCCACGAAGAGGAACGTCAGGCCGACAGCGCTCAGCAGGAGCTCGAGCTCACCGGTGAGGACGTTGCCCACGAAGGGATTGGTGGTCCAGTGGACGAACACCAGCGAGGCGATCCCGATGACGGCCAGCCCGAAGCCGGCCACCCGGGTGAGCACGCCGAACAACAGAGCGAGGGCAATCGCGACTTCGACCCCCGTCAGCACATAGGACATGATGACTGGTTCGGGAATGATCGTGTCGGCCAGCATCGCCTGGACCGACCCGATGTCGAGGGCCTTGGCGAAACCATGCAGACCGATGATTCCGGCAGTCACCAGGCGCAACAAGAACAAGCCCAGTGACCCGAGGAACCGGTCGGTGTTGCGGACGATCACGCGATCCGGGGGCGTCCGGGCCGGTTCCTCTTCCACGACGGGAGCCGGTGCCGGCCGACGGGTGCCGAGCGCCCGGTCCCGCTCCGCGCGACGCCGTTCCCGAGCCACGGCCGGATCCTCCGGCTCTTCGGCTGAGCGTGCATCAGCGTCGACGGCGGGGAGGACCGCGGTCTCCTGGGGGCCCGCTTGGGGTTCGACAGTCGTGCGCTCCGGCAGAAGCTCTGTCTCCGGGTCGGTGGCCCTCGGCGCCTTGTGGGCGCCGGACTCGGTCCGGGCTTCAGGAACACTCATGGGCTGGGCCTTTGCTGCAGAGGAAAAGTTGGAGTCGACACCATGCCGCACCGGCCGGGTGCCTGAGGCAAGTCTCGCAGCCAGAACCCTGCCGGGCCGCGACCGACACGGGTCGCCCTAGTCGAAACGCTGGGCCTCGACGAGGGCGATCATCATCGCTTCGACCGCCAGCAGCGGTGCCACGTTGGTTTCCAGCGCCGTGCGGCAGGCCAGGATGGCGTCGATCCGCCGGACCGTGGTTTCCGCCGAAGTGCTGCGCGCTGCCGCAGACAGCTGGTGCTCGAGATCGGCATTGATCAGACGTGCTCCAGCACCCGTCTGGAGAGTCAGAACGTCGCGGTGATAGGTCGTCAGCTCGGTCAGCGCCCGGTCGATCGCGTCACGCTGCAGCCGCTTGGCCCGAGCCTTCTGCTGCTCCTCAAGCCCCTTGATCGCAGCGGCTGCCTGACGGGGCCGTGCTCCTTTGGTGCCGAAGCCGAGTGCCTCCTCCAACGCCGCACGCTCGGACTGATCCATCTCGGCGGTCGCGTCCGCGGCCTCCGCCGCGCACGACTCCACGAGATTGGCGGCCGCCGTGAGACAGGGACCCAGACCGGTCAGCCGACCGGGAATCAGGAGCACTTCGCGGCGCCGCGCCCGCGCCGCATCGTCGCGGGCCAGCTTGCGGGCGCGTCCGATGTGCCCTTGGGCGGCCCGCGCCGCATGCTCCGCCATCGACGGCTCGATCCCGTCCCGCTGGATCAGCAACCGGGCGACCGCGGCGTCGGACGGAGTCCGGAGGGTCAACCGCCGACACCGGGAGCGGATGGTGGCCACCACATCGTCGGGAGTCGGTGCACACAGGACCCACACCGTTTTGGTCGCCGGTTCCTCGATGCTCTTCAATAGTGCGTCCGCGCCGCGGTCCGTGATGCGGTCCGCATCCTCCACGACGATCACCTGGAAACGGCCCAGCGTCGGACTCATCTGGGCCCGCCTGGCCAGCTCGCGCACTTCGTTGATGCCGATGGACAACAACTCGGTGCGCACGAGCGTCACGTCGGGATGGGCTCCGGAGAGGGACGTCCGGCACTCCCGGCACTCCCCGCACCCGTCCTGGTGGCACTGCAACGCCGCCGCGAACGCTCTGCCGGCGTTCGAGCGCCCCGACCCGGGTGGGCCCGTGATGAGCCAGGCATGGGTCATGGCGTATGCCTTGCCGCTCACGGCACGCTGGAGCGCAGCCACGGCGGATTCCTGACCGATGAGCTCCGACCAGACGCCGGGCAGGCTGGAAACACCCATGCCGTTCACTCTGCCAGACCCCGCCGACAGTCAGGCACGGACAGCCATCAGTTCCGCGACCCGTGCTCGAACAGCGGCCACGTTGCTCGCCAACTCGTCCCGGGCGTGCAACACCAGATACCGCTCCGGCGCCGCCTCCGCAAGGGCCAGGTACCCCCGCCGCACCCGCTGATGAAAAGCCGCCCCGGCGTCCTCCAACCGATCTCGATCGGTCTTCCGATGAACGGCCTGCGCCGGTTCCACATCCATCAGAATCGTCAGATCGGGCACGACGCCCGCGGTGGCCCACCGCGCGAGATCGGCGATCTCCCCCGCGCCCAGCTCCCGGCCGACCCCCTGATAGGCGATCATCGAGTCCACATAGCGGTCACACACCACCGTCACACCCGACGCGAGCGCGGGATTGACTTTCTCGAAGAGATGCTGTGCCTTGTCGGCGGCCAGCAACAACGCCTCAGCACGTGGGTCGACGTCCCCGGTCGCGGGATCGAGCACGATCTGGCGAAGTTTGAGCCCCACGGCGGTGTCGCCGGGCTCATGGGTCGTCAGCACCTGCTGGCCCTGTTCCCGCAGCCACTCGGCGAGGTGGCGGACCTGGGTCGTCTTGCCCACCCCGTCACCGCCCTCGAACACAATGAACAGACCCTTCAACGTTTCTCCCGCCGTCGACGCTTCCCCGTGGCCCGTCCCGCACGGGAAGGGGCTCCGGCTCGATTCTTCTTGTTTTCCGCGGCACGCACGAGGCGTGGACGCTGACGGTCCCACCGAGCCAGGAAATCGGTGCGGGCCTCGGCCTGTTCGGCGAACAGCCGCTCGAACCGGCGCCCCGCGGCAAAGGCCTCCCGCGAGGTGAGGGACCCGACATCCAGGCCGGCGTACTCCTCCGTCACCCGCACGCACCTCGCCAGCCGGCGGGCCAGCCGCGCCGTCCGCTGAGCGATCAGCGCGACTCTCTCGCTCGGGCGGACCTGGACGTGACAACTGTCGATGACGCGGGTGGCAGCCGCCAGTGCGGACTGCCACAACGCATCATCGGCATGCTCGATGAGCGCGTCACAGGCCACGACGAACTCTCCCAGCCGCGCCCCGAGCTCACCGGCCAGCGCTGTCCCGGCGGGCTCGGTCGCGTGCCCGCCGAAGGCCGGTGCCCGGGTGGCGGACACCAGCCGGTCCAGCAGGCGCAGATAGCGTTCCCCGTTGACGACCACCTCCGCGCGCTCGGGGTCGGCGAGTTCGGTCAGTACGCCGCCCAGGTCCGCAACCAGGTCACGCGCCCAGGTCTCGTCGATGAGCGGGGTGAACCCGAGAATCTGCGCACTGATCTCCCGCAGACAGCGCAGCAGGTCCGCGTGGGCGCCGGGCGCCCGGGCCCGGAAAGCGAGGTCCGCATGGGTCAGCTCACGCATCCGACGCCCGAGCCGATAGCTCCAGATCTCCTCGAGCGAGTCATCCGGTCGGCACACTCGTGGCGGCGGGAAGTCACTCAGGCCCGTCGCCGGGGAACCGATGCGTTGGGCGAGGGAGGGAAACTCGTTGACCTTGGTCCCACCCACCCCGCACAGGAGCTCGGTCAGCCAGGTCGAGTGGGCGCCCTGCAGCCGGCCCTCGACCCCGGCGATCGTGACCTCGCGATAGCTGGCCGTGAGCACCCCGCTCGAACGGACCTGCACCCGATCGTCCCGGAGCACTGCCAGCAGTTCAGCCTTCTCGCCCCGCAGCGCGAACTCGTCCCGTTCGCAGGACAACGCCGCCACCGGACCGAGCGGGGCACCCCGCCGGAACGGGCGCACCAGGTCGGCGTACAGGTCCGGAAGATCGACATCGTCCATCTGCTCGATGCGCTCCGCGGGGAGCCAGGGCGTCCACTGGTCACTCGCGAGGTACCACTCCCCCCGCCCATCGATCACGCGGTGGGCGAGCCAGACGCCGGCGCGGATCAGCCGCAGATCCGGTGCGTCGAGGATCGTGACGTCGATCGTGTAGGGGGCATGATCCCCGGACCGCAGGGCAATGCTGTGCAGACCGATCTCCGGATTGACCAGGCGTCCGGGAGCGGCGGTGAAGGGGAGCGCGAACCGGCGTACTTCACCGATCGGCTCGAGCACCTGTCGCCGCGGCTGTCTGGACATCGGTCACTCGCTGGTCGCCGTCGGGGTCTTCTTGGCCGGCGCCTTCTTGGCGGTGGTCTTCTTGGCTGTGGTCTTCTTGGCCGGCGTCTTCTTGGCGGGCGCCTTCTTGGCCGTGGTCTTCTTGGCCGTGGCCTTCTTGGCCGGCGCCTTCTTCGCGACCCTCTTCGTCGGTCCCTTGGCCCGCTTCTCGGCGAGCAGCTCCGCCGCGCGCTCCGGGGTCACGGTCTCCACATCATCCCCGCGACGCAGGGTGGCATTGATCTCGCCGTCGGTCACATAGGGCCCGAAACGACCGTCCTTGATCACCATCGGCTTGCCGGTCGCCGGGTCCTCGCCCAGTTCCTTCAAGGGCGGCTTGGCCGCGGCCCGGCCGCGACGCTTGGGCTGCGCGTACAGCACCTCCGCCTCTTCGAGCGTGATGGTGAAGATCTGCTCCTCGGTCTCCAGCGACCGCGAATCGCTCCCCTTCTTGAGATAGGGGCCGTAGCGGCCGTTCTGGGCGGTGATCTCCACGCCCTCGGCGTCCTTGCCCACCACGCGGGGCAGGTTCAACAGCTGGAGCGCCTGCTCAAGGGTGACGTCGTGGATCGTCATCGTCCGGAACAGGGATCCGGTGCGGGCCTTGGCCGACTTGGGCGCATCCTCCGGAAGCACCTCGGTCACATAGGGCCCGAACCGGCCGTTGCGGGCAATGACCGGGTTGCCCGAATCGGGGTCGGTCCCGAGCTCACGCTCCTCACCCATCGGCTTGGAGAGCAGCTCACGCGCGAGCTCGACCGTCAACTCGTCTGGCGGCAGATCGTCCGGCACGTTGGCGCGCTTCTCCTCCGCGGTCTCGACATAGGTGCCATAGCGGCCGACGCGGACCACGATCCCGGACTCGCCGGTCTCCAGATCTTCCCCGCCGATCGGGAAGGTCGACAGCTTGCGCGCGTCGATATCGCCCAGGCCGGTGACCAGGGCATGCAGGCCACGCTGGTCACCGGCGCCGAACCAGAACGCCTTCAGCACCTCCAGGCGCTGCATGTCCCCCTTGGCGATCTCGTCGAGATCTTCCTCCATGGAGGCGGTGAACTTGTAGTCCACGAGTTTGGGGAAGTGCTCCTCCAGGAGCCGTGTGACCGCGAACGCCAGCCAGGTCGGCACCAGCGCCGAACCCTTCTTGAACACATAGTCGCGCGAGGTGATCGTGCGGATGATCGAGGCATAGGTGGACGGCCGGCCGATCTCCAGCTCCTCGAGCTTGGCGACGAGCGACGGCTCGGTGAAGCGCGCGGGCGGCTTGGTTTCGTGGCCGGAGGCGGTGACCTCGTCCGCCTCGAGAGGCTGTCCCTGGGTCAGCTGCGGCAGACGCGTCTGGGCGTCATCGGACTGGTTGCCCTCCCGCGCCTGGGCCTCGTCGACCGCCTCCACGTACGCCTTCAGGAAGCCGTGGAAGGTGATCGTCCGGCCGCTGGCGGTGAACTGGCACGCGCTGACGGCCTGGTCGGCCAGGTGCGCGGGCTCGGGGAGGCGAGCATCGATGCGTACGCTGATCGACTGCCCCTCGGCGTCCTTCATCTGGCTCGCGATCGTGCGCATCCAGATCAGCTCATAGAGCCGGAACTGGTCCCCCACCAGACCCGTCTGGGCCGGGGTCTGGAACACCTCCCCCGCGGGACGAATGGCCTCGTGGGCCTCCTGGGCATTCTTGACCTTCGAGGCATAGACCCGGGGCTTGTCGGGCAGATAGTCCGGACCGAACAGTTGCCGCACCTGATTGCGGGCCGCGTCGATGGCCTGGGCGGACAGCGCGACCGAGTCGGTGCGCATATAGGTGATGTAGCCGCCCTCATAGAGGTTCTGCGCCACGGACATCGCCCGCTGCGCGGTGAAGCCGAGCTTGCGGCCGGCCTCCTGCTGCAGGGTCGTGGTGCGGAACGGCGCATAGGGCTTGCGGCGATAGGGCTTTGATTCGACGCCGGCGACCGACCAGGCGGCCCTCTCCAGGGCCGACGCCAGCGTGGTGGCCTGGGCCTGGTCGAGATGCGCGAGGTTCTGGCCGGTCAGTTGGCCGCGGGAATCGAAATCCCGGCCCTGGGCCACGCGCCGGTCGCCGACGGTGGTGAGGCGCGCGGGGAAGATCCGGGGTTCGGCCTCTTCTCCGGCGTCCAGTTCGGCGTCGAGGTCCCAATAGGAGGCGGAGCGGAACGCGATCCGGTCCCGCTCCCGATCCACGACCAGGCGCGTGGCCACGGACTGCACGCGACCCGCCGACAGTCCCTGGGAGACCTTGCGCCAGAGCACCGGGGACACCTCATAGCCATAGAGCCGGTCGAGGATGCGCCGGGTTTCCTGGGCGTCCACGAGGTCGGTGTCCAGGTCGCGGGGATTGGCGACCGCCTCCGCGATGGCCTGCGGAGTGATTTCATGGAACACCATCCGCTTGGCCGGGACCTTGGGTTTGAGCTCCTGCAGCAGGTGCCACGCGATCGCCTCCCCCTCGCGGTCACCGTCGGTGGCCAGGAGGAGTTCGTCGACGTCGGCCAGCGCGCTCTTGAGGGCACGGATCGTGGCCTTCTTGTCCGCGGACACCACATAGAGGGGCTCGAAGTCGTTGTCGATGTTGACGCCGGTCCTGGTCCAGGACTCCCCCTTGAATTTGGCCGGGATGTCCGAGGCCCGCATCGGCAGATCACGCACGTGTCCCCGGCTGGACTCCACGACATAGCCGTCGCCGAGGTAACTCGCGATCTTCGACGCCTTCGTGGGCGACTCCACGATCACAAGCCGACGAACCGGTGCCTGAGTAGCCAACGGAAACCTTCCTCCCCCGACCGGTCCTCATCAACCGGACTTAGTCATTCCCGCGATTCCTTTGATAAGCCCCACGTGCTTTGGCGGGAAGCGTACAGCCTGGGACGGACCCGGAGGTCCACCTGCATCCGGCCGGAACGCACGCGGCCGGACTCGTGGCCACCGTAGCTCAGAGCGACCCGACGATCTCGTCGAGCATCGATTCCGTGAGCCGTCCGGTGAAGGTGTTCTGTTGACTCACGTGATAGCAGCCGACAAGATCCACCGTCCGCCCGTCCGGTGTGTGCAGTGTTGCACGAGCGCCGTGACCGAACCGCGGTTTTGGTCGTGGAACGTCCCAGCCCGCATGCCGCACGGCGGCGATCGCCGCGTCCCAGCCGATCTGCCCCAGGCACATGATCGACCGGACGTGCGGGCTCGAGAAGGCGAGGTCGGCGTCCAGCCAGGGCGCACACGTCTGCCGTTCGATCGTGGTCGGCTTGTTCTGTGGCGGTGCGCAGCGGACGGCGGCGATGATGCGGACACCCCGCAGCGTCAGCCCATCCCCCGCATGGGTGGAGGTCGGCTGCGAAGCCAGGCCCGCTCGATGCAGGGCGGCATAGAGCCAGTCGCCGGAACGGTCACCGGTGAAGTTGCGGCCGGTGCGGTTGGCCCCATGGGCGGCGGGGGCCAGTCCCACGATCAGGATGGGCGCATCCGCCGGCCCGGCGGCCGGGACCGGTCGGCCCCAATAGGGTTGGTGGGCGTACGCGGCACGCTTGGTCTCCGCGACCTGTTCCCGCCACTCCACGAGCCGGGGGCAAGCCCGGCACACCGAGATGCGGGCCGCCAGCTCAGCCGGATCCCCGGACGATGCGGCGAGCCGCTTGACCCCGGCTGCCGTGGTCGCGACCGAGGTCGTCGTGGACGCCGGGTCGCCCGGCCATCCCGTCCCCGGCGGAACCGGTGACGGGAACAGGGCGCCGGTGATCGGGTGCGGCAACAGCTGGGTCATCGCGTCAGCATCCCGTCGGCCAGCAGCTGCCGGATGCGGGGAAGGAGGTCGGCGACGAGCCGCTCGGCGTCGACCTCGAGCAGGCCGGCCACGGCGGAGATGATGGCCCCGAGAGGCAGGTCGCCGTCGCAGGCGCCCAGCACTCCACCGAGGGCCGTGTCGACCTCGACCGCCCGCCGGAAGCCACGCTGGGAGCGCAGGACGATGTGGCGGGGATCCTGTGCGCCCGGGTCACCGATCGTCTCCTGGACGATGTCGTCCGCCAGCCGCCAGTTGGTCGCGAGCACCTCCGCGTCGGTGCGGCCGGCGTACGCGATCGCCGCCCGATGCGCCGCGAACGCCGGCCCGACCGTCTGCTCGACCGCGTGCGGCCACTGCTCGATCCGGATGTCGGGACGCGCCGAGCCGCTGCGGTGGACGAGCAGCCAGCCCATCCCGACGCCGGTGATCCCGAGGTCGTCGAAGTATTCCAGCCACGCGCGATAGCGCCCGCTGTGCTCGGGGTGGCCGAGCAGGCCCGCGTCGGCGAGCCAGATCTCGATGTATTCGAACGGATCCAGCCGTTCCCGTTCCAACACCAGCGCGTCGCAGCCCGGCGGAATCCAGTCGGCGAGACGTTCGGTCCACCGCTCGGGCTCGAGGATCGCCCAGTTGCCCAGGACCTGCAGCGACCCGCCGGGGTTGAGATGGCCCACGGATCCGCGCACGATCGCTTCGACCAGTCCGTCCGCCTCCATCGAGCCCTCGCGATAGACGAGTCGGGTGCCGTCGGGGGGCGACATGACATAGGGCGGGTTCGTCACGATCAGATCGAACCGCTCCCCCGCCACGGGTTCATAGAGGCTACCCAGCCGTTGTTCGGGCGCCACACCGCTCAGCCGGAAGGTCCAGGCGGCGAGTTCGTTGGCCCGTGGGTTGAGATCGGTTGCCACCACCCGTCGGGAGTGCCGCGCGAGGTGCAGGGACTGTACGCCGCACCCCGCGCCCAGATCGAGTGCCGATGCGATCGGGTCCCGCATCGTGAGCTGCGCCAGCGAGGTCGAGGCCGGTGAGATGCCGAGCACATAGTCCGGCCGGGGCGGGCCGGGCTGGGCATCGAGCCCGTTGACGAGGTCGGAGACGACCCAGCCTGCCGTGCCGTCATCCGCGGCATAGGGGCGGACGTCCACCACGGCGGACACCGTGCGTACATCACCGGTCAGGATCCCCGCCGCGACGAGTCCGTCCACCAGCCCGGGCAGCGCCTGCTCGGCCGCCGGACGCGAGACCGGCTGCTGCAGCAACCAGAGCCGGATCAGCGTGGCGAGCGGGTCCATGTCGCGGCCGAGCGCCCAGTCCGCTGCGATCGTCGAGTTGCGCCCCAGCGCCCGCTGACCCTCGTCACCGATCCGCTCCACCACCGTGTCCACGGTGTAATCGGCCTCGGTCAGGGTCTCGCGGAGCCGGTCGGCAATCTCGATGTGCACCACGTTCGCACCCTAGTTGAGCCCGCCTGGACAAGCGATCAAGCGGGGTCAGTGTGGCCCAGAACACGTCGCAGTACGGTGAGTGACGTCAGCACGAATCCAGACCCGGAGGAATGACGTGACCAAGCTCGCTGTTATCTACTACTCCGCCACCGGCCACGGCACGAAGATGGCCCAGCTCGTCGAGAAGTTCGCCCAGGAGGCGGGCGCCGAGGTGCGCCTGCGCCATATTGCCGAACAGGTCGATCCGTCCGTGTTCGAGGGCAACCCGGCCTGGAAGGGCAACTGGGAAGCGACCAAGGACCTGCCGGCCGCCACCGGCGATGACATCGTGTGGGCCGACGCGGTGATCTTCGGGTCCCCGACCCGCTATTCGAATGTCGCGGGCTCCTTCGAGATGTTCATCGACGGCCTCGGCGGACTGTGGGCCCAAGGCAAGCTCGCGAACAAGGCGTACGCCGCCTTCACATCCTCCCAGACCGCACACGGCGGCCAGGAAACAACCCTGCAGCACATCTATCAGATGGTGATGCACTTCGGCGGCATCATCGTGGCGCCCGGCTACACCGACGGCCTCAAGTTCGTCGATGGCAACCCCTATGGCGTGTCCCACATCACCGGCCCCGAGAACCAGAACGAACTGGACGAAGCGACCATCAATGCGCTCGAGCACATGACCCGGCGCATCGTGGAGATCGGTGGCAAGCTCGCGACGTGACCTGACATGCTTCTCGACGACCTCCGCGCCCGAATCGGTGCCGACTGTCTGGTCACGGACCGGGATGTGCTCGCGAGCTATGCCCAGGACGAGGCCGAGTGGGCACCGTTCGGGCAGCCCGCGGTGGTGGTTCGACCCCGCACCGCGGAGGACGTCCGGGCTACCGTCCAAGCCTGCATCGCCCACGGGACGCCGGTCGTCACGCGCGGTGCCGGGACCGGGCTGTCGGGCGGCGCCAACGCCACCGACGGCTGCGTGATCCTCTCCACGGAGCGGATGGCGCAGATCCTCGAGATCAATCCCCTGGAGCGGCTGGCCGTGGTCCAGCCGGGGGTGGTGAACGACGATCTGCGCGCCGCCTGTGCCGAACAGGGGCTCTGGTATCCCCCGGACCCCGCCTCCTCCCCCTGGTCCACCATCGGCGGCAATGTGGCGACCAACGCCGGTGGACTGTGCTGCGTGAAGTACGGGGTGACCAGGGACTATGTGCTCGGTCTCCAGGCCGTCACGGGGACCGGCGAGTTGGTGCGGGTGGGGCGGCGTACGGCCAAGGGCGTTGCCGGCTATGACCTCACCGGCCTGCTGGTCGGCAGCGAGGGCACGCTGGGGATCGTCACGGAGGTGACGGTACGCCTCCGTCCGCTGCGCGAGCCCGAACACACGATCGCCGGCCATTTCGACTCGATCGTCGACGCAGGACGCGCCGTGGAGGCCGTGGCCGCCGCGGGGTTGACGCCATCCGCGCTCGAGCTCGTGGACCGGCACTGCCTCAAGGCGGTCGACGACTGGAAGAACATGGGGCTCTCGGTCGACGCGAACGTCGTCCTGCTGGGCCGGACCGACACCCCGGGCGCGGCAGGTATCGCCGAGGCCGAGGCGATGGTCACGTGCTTCGCATCGGCCGGTGCCACGTTCGCGGTCCGGTCCGAGGACCCGGACGAGGCCGAGGCTCTGTTCGCCGCGCGGCGGCTCGCCTACCCGGCTCTCGAGCGGCTGGGGCCCGTGCTGACCGAGGACGTCTGCGTACCCAAAGCGGCCGTCCCCGAGATGCTCGCCCGCATCGAGGCGATCGGGACCCGGCACGGCGTGCACATCGCAAACATCGCGCACGCCGGCGACGGGAACCTGCATCCCCTGCTGATCACGCCGCCGGACGACGCCGACCAGCGCCGGCGGGCCCAAGCCGCGTTCGAGGAGATCATCGCGGACGCGATCGCACTCGGTGGGACCGTCACCGGCGAGCACGGGGTCGGGCTGTTGAAGCGCCACGGCTTGGCACTCGAGCAGGCGCCCGCGGTGCTTGCCATGCAACGTGCGGTCAAGTCGGCCCTCGATCCGCACGGCATCCTCAATCCCGGCAAGGTGTTGCCGGACGAGGTTTCCTGACGGGTACGCCCGGTCCGGCTCACATCGTCCTGGTCAGCACCCCCCGCAGGTCCTCGATGACCTGGGGATCCTCGATGGTCGACGGCACGTTGCCCTGACCGCCATCGGCGATCTCGCGCATCGTCTTGCGCAGGATCTTGCCCGACCGAGTCTTGGGGAGCGCTGCCACGATGTCGATCTGCTTGAGCGAGGCGACAGCACCGATGTCGTCGCGGACCGCCTGGACGAGTTCCTTGACGACCTGCTCCTGGCTGGTCGTGATGCCTTCCTTCAACACCACGAACCCGCGTGGCGACTGGCCCTTGAGCGAATCGTGGACACCGATGACCGCGCACTCGGCCACCGCCGGATGGCCCGCCAGCACCGACTCCATCGAACCTGTGGACAGGCGGTGTCCGGCGACGTTGATGACGTCGTCGGTCCGCCCCATCACATAGACGTATCCGTCCTCGTCGAGGTAGCCGCCGTCCCCGGTCAGGTAATAGCCCGGATAGGCGGTCAGATAGCTGCTGAGATAGCGCTGCTCGTCGCCCCAGATCCCGGCCAGCGTGCCCGGTGGCATGGGGAGTTTGATCGCGATGGCACCGTCCTCGTTGGGCGGCAACTGGGCGGAGGTCGCGTCGAGGATCTGGACGTCGTATCCCGGGGCCGGCACGCTCGGTGATCCGGGTTTGAGCGGCATGGGGTCGAGTCCGCGCATGTTGGAGGCGATCGGCCAACCGGTTTCGGTCTGCCACCAGTTGTCCGTAACGGGTACGCCGACCTTCTCCGTCGCCCACGCATAGGTGTCGGGGTCCAGCCGCTCGCCGGCCAGGAACAGGTTCTTGAGGCTGGGCACCCCGATCTCGTCGATGAAATTGCCGTCCGGGTCGACCTTGCGGATCGCCCGGATCGCCGTCGGAGCCGTGAACATGGTTTTGGCGCCGTGTTCGTTGACGACCCGCCAGAAGGTGCCCGCATCGGGAGTCCCGACCGGTTTGCCCTCGAAGAGCACCGTGGTCGCGCCCGCCAGCAGCGGGCCGTAGACGATGTAGGAATGGCCCACGACCCAGCCCACGTCGGAGGCGGTGAACATGACCTCACCGGGGCCGACGTCATAGATCTCCTGCATCGTCACGGTGAGGGCGACCGCATGGCCGCCGTTGTCCCGGACGATGCCCTTGGGCTTCCCGGTGGTGCCGGAGGTGTAGAGGATGTAGAGCGGATCCGTGGCCATCACCTCCACGGCGACCGCCGGTTCCACAGCACCGGGGCGCATCACATCGGCGAAGTCGACGTCCCGGCCCTCGACCAGCTCCGCCGGCGCCTGCTCCCGCTGCACGATCAGACAACGCTCCGGCTTGTGCTCTGCCCGGTCGATGGCGCGGTTGAGCATCGGCATGTACTCGATGACCCGCTGCCCCTCCAGGCCGCAGGAGGCCGAAACGATGACCTTGGGCTGGGCGTCGTCGATGCGGGTCGCGAGCTCAGCGGGCGCGAAGCCGCCGAAGACCACCGAGTGCACTGCACCGATGCGGGCGCAGGCGAGCATCGCCATGAGCGCCTCGGGGATCATCGGCATATAGATCACGACCCGGTCGCCGGGCTCCACTCCCAGGGCTTGGAGCGCCCCGCCGAGACGCGCAACATGGTCCAGCAACTCCGCGTAGGTCCAGGTCTTGCGCGCCCCCGTGATCGCCGAGTGATAGATCAGGGCCGGCTGGTCCGCGCGGCCGGCGATCACATGCCGGTCGAGTGCGTTGTAGGCGGTGTTGAGGGTGCCGTCGGGATACCACCTGTACATCGGCGGGTTGCTGTCATCGAGCGCACGAGTGGGGGCGGAGATCCAGTCCACATGGCGCGCCTGGTGCAACCAGTACGCGTTGGGGTCGGAAAGGCTGGCCTGGAATTGCTCGTGGTAGGTGCCCATGGCTGCTCCGCTCTCACGTCGACTCTGACGGTGGTGGGACAAGAGTACTGACCGAGGTCCCGCGTCGTGGGCAAACGAAGAAGTCACCTGTGGCGGGCCCGGGGCGATTGTCCCGGACCCGCCGTACGTGCGCGTCCGGAACGTCAGCCGCGGCCCCCCTGGTCGTCATCCGACTCACCGGGCTTGATCCAACTGGGCAGGTGGAAGTATGGCTGGGACTGGTATTCCTCGTGATCGGCAGCCAGTTCCGCCAGGGGGCCGGAGCGTTCCTCCGCGGCCCGACCGGCAGCGTCCCATTCGGGGTTGCCGGGGATGCCGTCCAGTCCGGGCGAGGGCTCGGGCTCGGCGATCGCGATGTCCCGGCGGGCGGAGAGCCACACCGAGCCCACCACGACGACGAAGGCCACGCCGGCGATCACGAACCGGAATGCGGAGGGAGTCTCGCTCAGCGGGCTCAGCGCGACCGCTGCGGGCGCGATCAGCACGGCCACCAGGTTCATCACCTTGATCAGCGGGTTGATGGCCGGGCCGGCAGTGTCCTTGAACGGGTCACCGACCGTGTCACCGATGACGGTGGCGGCGTGCGCCTCGGAGCCCTTGCCACCGTGGTGGCCGTCCTCCACGAGTTTCTTCGCGTTGTCCCAGGCTCCGCCGGAGTTGGCGAGGAACACGGCCATCAGGGTGCCGCAGGCGATGGAGCCGCCCAGGAAACCGGCCAGCGCGGGAGCGCCCAGACCGAACCCAACGGCGATCGGGGCGAACACCGCCAGGATGCCGGGGGTGGCCAGCTCACGGAGGGAATCACGGGTGCAGATGTCGACCACACGGCCGTATTCGGGACGTCCCGTGCCCTCCATGATCCCGGGGATCTCGCGGAACTGACGCCGCACCTCGAACACGACGGCGCCGGCGGCGCGGCCGACGGCCGAGATTGCAAGACCGGGGAAGAGGAACACCACGCAGGCACCGAGGATGACACCCACGAGGACTGTCGGCGCGAACACCACGGCCTGTTCGACGAAGCCGTCGTACGCCTCGCCGAGCACATTGCTGATCGCATCGGTATAGGAACCGAACAGCGCGGTGGCGGCCAGGACCGCCGTCGCGATCGCGATGCCCTTGGTGATGGCCTTGGTCGTGTTGCCGACCGCATCCAGCTCATTGAGGATCTGGGCACCGTCACCGTCCACATCACCCGACATTTCCGCGATGCCCTGGGCGTTGTCCGCGACGGGACCGAAGGTGTCCATCGCCACGATCACGCCGACCGTCGTCAGCAGACCACAGCCGGCCAGTGCAATCGCGAAGAGACCGGTCACGCCGGTTCCACCGAGCAGATAGGCACCGAACACGGCAGCCGCGATGATGATGGCCGTATAGACGGCGGAGGACATGCCCAGCGAGATGCCGGACAGAATGACGGTTGCGGCGCCGGTCTCCGAGGTGCGCCCCACGTCCTGGACCGGACGATCCTCGGTGCCGGTGAAGTAGCCCGTGACAGCGAGGATGAGCGCGGCGAGCACGATGCCGATCAGCACCGCGCCGAACGCCACGACCCGCGGGTCATCGAACGGACCGGCGAAGTCCGTGTTGCCGAGGTCCGCAAAATCGCCCGGCAGAACGATCCACGCCGCGATCCCGGAGAGCACCGCGGAGATGCCGGCCGAGAGATAGAAGGAGCGGTTGATCGTCCGCAAGCCGTTCTCACCCCGGCGGGGCTTGGTGATATAGACGCCGATGAGCGCGGTGAGCACACCGATTGCGGGCACGATCAACGGGAAAATGAGCCCGAGCGGACCGAAGGCAGCCTTTCCGAGGATGAGCGAGGCGACCAACATCACGGCATAGGACTCGAACAGGTCCGCCGCCATGCCTGCGCAGTCACCGACGTTGTCACCGACATTGTCCGCAATCGTTGCCGCGTTGCGCGGGTCGTCCTCGGGGATGTTCTGTTCGACCTTGCCGACGAGGTCGGCACCGACATCGGCGGCTTTGGTGAAGATGCCACCGCCGACGCGCATGAACATCGCCAGCATCGCCGCACCGAAGCCGAAACCCTCGAGCACGGTGGGTGCATCACTGCGGAAGAACAGCACCACCAGGGCGGCGCCCAGCAGACCCAGGCCGATGGTGGCCATGCCCACGGCGGCGCCGGTGCGGAACGCGATGCGCATCGCCGGATCCCGGCCGTCCTCACGCGCTGCTGAGGCAACCCTCACGTTAGCCCGGACCGCCAACCACATGCCCAGATAGCCGATCAGCGCCGAGAATCCGGCGCCGACGAGGAAGGCGATGGACCGCGCGATGCGCAGGGACCATTCGCTGGCCCCCGTGTCGCTGTGTGCGGGCAGCAGGAACAGCAGGAGGAACGCGCCGACGGCGAACAGGCCAAGAGTTTTGAACTGACGCCCCAGATACGCTGCGGCACCTTCCTGCACGGCAACCGCGATGGCCCGCATGTTGTCGGTTCCGTCCGCGGCTTTCAGCACTTGCCTTCGGAAGATCAAGGACATCGCCACCGCGATGGCCGCGATCGCAGCCACTACCGCAACGATTGATACGTGCCCTTCATCCAACAGAATCTGTAACGGAGCCATGAGTCCTCCAGTCACGCGGCAGCCCGTCGGTGGGTCGCCGACCACGTTACTGCGGAGTATGCCACGCGTTCCCGGGAGTATCCGGGACGCCCACCATGCATCCGGCCGACGCCCGGGACGTGACATGATCCGGCATTCCCGGCAGTGGAGGGGACACGTCCAACCGGACTTCCACCGTGACAGCGAACTCGAGGACATCCCCCACGTGGTCGCAATTGACCACCCGGGCGCCGTTCTTCAAAGCGATCTGCTCAGCGACAGGACAGCCCGGCTCTCCGAAATCGATCGTGGCGGCAGCGCTGAGGGCGGCCAGATCGGCAGCCTGTCCGGCGCGTCGCGCAGCCAGCACATAGCCGGTCACGATGATGGCAGCGCCGACGAGCATGAAGATGACGGCAATCGCGGAAACCGTCAGCACCGTGGCGGAGCCGCGCTGGCTGCCGGACTCACTGGCGCTGCGGGTGGCCGGCCGGCCGGCGGATCGCCATCCACTGCGCGAAACCGAGGCGGACATCACGCCACCCCCGGCTCCAAGGCCACCTGGGCTGTGGCCTGGAGCGGGACTGCCGGCAGCTGCGCGAAGGGACGTGCACTGAGTCGAACGGTCACCACGGCCTCCGAGCCGTTCCGCGATGAATCCACAGAGCTGCCCGCCGGCGCCGCGGCGGCAGCACGTTGGGCAGCCGCGTCGTCACCCCTGGCGAGCTGTCGGGCCACTTCCCGAGCGGTGTCCACACACCTGATCTGCTGGCCGAACACCCACAGGAACCACACGCCCACCATGGTGGCGAGCATCAGTCCGATCAGCGAAAGCGCCAACTCAACGGTCACCATCCCCCGACCCGCACGGCTCCGTCCCGAGTGACGACGCCCGTGAGATCCCGCAGCTCTTGTTCTCATTGTTGTTTCCTCCCGATGGCGGGGGCACCCGCAGGTGCCCCCGCCTCGCCCGGTTGCCGAGGGTCAGAGCGGGGTCACCCGCATGAAGAACTCCAGCAAGGCGCGGATCAGATTCAGGATCAGCTCCCGCAGCGCCGGGTCGGTGAGGATCTTGATGAGGACGCCCCCGAAGCTTGCCGCCGCGACGGTGCCGACCGCATATTCAGCCGTCGTCATCCCACGCTCATCGCGGCAACGCCGCGCTCGTTTGCGGTCCCGGACAGCCACAACCGCGGTCTGACCGAACTGCTCGGTGGAGGCATGTGTGATGGACATGTGGTTCTCCTTGTCTTGAAGAGACACCGGAAGCTCCGGCACTTTCACGATGCGAGGGATGGAGCCGTTCGGTTCACGACCGGTGGGGTGCCTGTGGACAGCTCTCGAGGGAGACGTCCGGCCTGTGGATCAGTTGAACCGGAGAACCCGCAGCACCATCGACCCGACGGTCGGCACGATCCCCAGCAGGACGAAGGCCGGCAGAAAGCACACCATCAACGGCCAGACGCTGCGGACCCCGAGCGTCCGGGCACGCGCCTGACGTGCTGCCTGGGCCGTGCGTCGGGCGCGCGTCGCGTGCCGGGCCAGGGCCGTCCGGAGGCCCGTCCCCCTGTCAGCGGCGCGCGCGATGTCCTTGCCGACCGTCTCCCAGCCGGGCCTGTCGGCGACGGACATCCAGGCGGCACGCTCGGACACACCGACATCGACGAGGCTCACGACCGAGGCAAGGTCCTGACCGATCGGCCCGGGGGTGACCGCAGCAACTTCACGCACCGCACGCCGCAAGGGCAGCCCCGAACCAAGGCAGGCCTCCAGCAGATCGAGGGCCTCGGGCAGATCCCGCACCCGTTGCTCACGTGCCTGTTGGGCCGCGGGTGGTTCGATCCGTCCCAGGACGACCGCGGCGCCCACGGCCACCGAGGCACCCACGGCGTACGCGAAGAAGCCCAGCGGCTCGGCGAGCAGATAGGCCACCAGCCCGGAGCCCGCCCCGAGAAGCCAGCGCGTTCGCGCGGCCAAGGCATCATCCCTGGGGCGGAGCCATTGCGGCACGGCTCGGCTGGGGGGACGCGTCCATCGTCCCGATGCGCGGGGCACCGCGAGGAACACGGCGAGGCCCGCGAAGAAGGCCGCCAACTGAGTCATCATCATCCTCCTGAGTCAGGCCGCTCACCCCGTGGCGGCCAGATGTTCCGTCCACAGCAGGCCTGCGCACGCCAGCACCGTGCCGCTCAACAGGCAGACCGCCCCCCAGGACGAACCGAGCAGGAACCCGATCGGATCGCCACCGATCGCATAGCCGAGACCGATCCCCGCCAGGGGCAGAAGGGCGAGCACCAGGCCGGTCATGCGAGGCGCCGCCAACTCGCCGGCCACCATCTCCTCGACCTGCTCGACGGTCGAGAGCGCAGTCGCCACGGAGGCCAGAGAAGGGGCCAGAGCTGCGCCGGTCTTCGTCGAGACATCCCAGGCGCGGCCCAGCACACGCAGTCCCTCGTGCCCGGGCACAGTCGCCTGCCGAGCCCATGTCTCGACGACGTCTCCGCCGAGGCGGGCTGCAGTCGCCGCCGGCAGCAGCACCGGACAGTCGGCCGCGGCCGCGGTGAGCGCCCCCGAGGGCACGAGCCCGAGTTCGAGCTCGCTCGCGAGAACCGTGCAGGCGGCTGCCACCTCGGCCGCGACCCGCCGCGCACGTCTCGCCCTGGACCTGACCACGGCGACACGAACACCTGTCGCCAGCACCACTCCGGCAGCGCTTGCCGGCGCGGCGATCCCAGGACCCACGACAACCCACACCAGCACCACGCCGAGCCCACCGAGAAGCCACAGGCCCCAGTTCCGGCGCGTCGGGGTCACTCCCGTGGGAGCAGGCCCGGGAAGCCGTCTGCGGCCCGGGAACACACACCATGCCGCCATCGCCGCCCAGAAGGCGGCCACAGCGGTCATGCGCTCACCAGGGTGCGCAGACTCGCCCAGCCCTCTTCCGACTGCATGCTGCCGTCCCCGGGGAATCGCAGCGCAGGCACGGTCATCACCCGGTCCTCCGTCACCTGCAACAGATGAATCCCCTCCACCCGGCGCTGCACCCGGCCACCCGTGACGTCTCGGGTGACATGGACGACCACCTGCAGGGCGGCCGCGATCTGCGCACGCAACGCCTCCGGTGGCCAGCCCCCCAGCACGCCCAGCGCTGCCAGCCGGGCGGGCACATCGGCAGCCGAGTTGGCGTGCACCGTCCCGCAACCGCCTTCGTGGCCTGTGTTGAACGCCATGAGCAGGTCGCACAGTTCCGCCCCCCGGACCTCCCCGAGCACGATGCGGTCCGGGCGCATGCGCAGGGCTTGTCGCACGAGATCGGTGAGGGTGACCCGACCGACGCCTTCCGCGTTCGCGGCCCGCGCCTCCAGACGGATGCAATGGGGATGGGCGGGTTCCAGTTCCCGCGAGTCCTCGACCACGAGCAGGCGTTCGCTCGGCGGCATGCACGCCAGCAGGGCAGCCAACAGTGTGGTCTTCCCCGATCCGGTCCCACCGCTCACCAGGAAGGCCACCTTGGCGCGGACCAGCTCCGCCAGGAACTCGGCCCCCGCCGGAGGGAGAGATCCCGCCGTCACCCAGTCGGCGAGGGAGAACCTGCGCTGGGCCGGCACCCGCAGGGACAGACACGTGCCGGGGGCCGCGAGCGGCGCGAGAATGGCATGCAGCCTGGTCCCGTCCGCCAGGCGGGCGTCGACGAAAGGAATGCCGTCATCCAGGCGCCGCCCCGTGGACGCAGCCAGGCGGGCAGCGAGCCGGCGTACATCGTCTTCCGAACCGAACCGAACGCCCGTGGACTCCAGCCCCGCGCCCCGGTCGATGAACACCTGATCGGGGCCGTTGACGACGACGTCGGTGACTCCGGGAAGGCCGAGCAGCGGATCCAGCGGTCCAGCCCCGACGGAGTCGCGGCGGAGCGCCTCGACCGTGTCCAGAAGGGCGGCATCGCTGACCACGAAACCCAGCTCCCGCATCACCACCGCAACGTCACCAGGGACGGGGGTCCTGCCCAATTGCGCCAGTCTGTCCCTGATGAGATGCAAGTCATCCGCGGTCATGCCGGACCTCCAGGGCACTGTCGAGCAGGGCGGCACACGCTCGCCGCCACGCTTTCCCGGCTGTCCTGCCGGGCGGGTCTCCACGCTCCGCATCGGCCGCGACCCCGCGATCCGGGGGGATGGTCGCCACGACCGGCAATCCAAGCGCGCGCGAAATGTGATCGGGGCCGAGCGCTCCGGGCCGGATCCGGCTCTGGATGACAGCGAGGGGCACGTGCGGATCCACCGACCGCAACTGTTGGGCGGCGCCCGCCACGCCCCGAACATCGCCCGGACACACCAGCAGAGCGCCGTCCATGGCTCGCAAGGAACCGAGCTCAGCAACGCCGGGGCGGGACCCCAGGTCGAGCAGGACGACCTCATGACTGCGTTCGAGGGAACGAAGCACGGCGAGAATCGCCGTGGCCGTCGGCGCAACCAGTTCCGTGCGGTCATGGCTGAGCACAGCCAGGTCGTCCAGTCGTGGCAGATGGCCGTGCAGATCACCGAGGAAGCCATCAGCGTCGATGAGGTTCGGCCACCGCCAGCCGGGACGATCGGCCAGCCCCAGCAGCACATCGATGCCGCCACCACGGGGATCGAGGTCGACGACCGCCACGCGCAGCCCGCGCTGGGCGGCCAAGTGCGCGAGGGCGCCGGTCAACGTCGATGTCCCGACTCCGCCCGCCGCGCCCAACAGACCGAGCACACTGACGGCTGAGCGTCCCCGATCCCCCGCGAGTGCGTGCGCCAGCCATCGCACCCCGTCGGGCAGGACGATCACCGCCGCTCCCAACGCCGCAGACCATTCACACAGCCGGTCGCGATCCGTCGCCATCCCCACGAGCTGCACCGGAGCCCGCCCCAGGGCAGGGCTCCGCGCCACCAACGCGACCTGGTCCGGCCCGACGAACACCGAGCGGGGCTCCGGTCCCGCCGCCAATTCCCCGGCGTCCCCGGCGACCCTGACCTCCACCGCCGCAGCCGCCGCTGCCGCGAGCACCCGCTGCCTGATCTCCTCCACACCCGTCACCAGCACGGCCGGGCCCACACTCGTGTTCACCATGTCCCCACAGTGCGGGGCCCAGCACCGACCGGTTCACGCTCGACCGTCCGCCTGTGGACAAGTCGCGACCGCGAGATGGTGTGGACAAGTGCGCGGGATCACACCCGACCGGGTATTCCAATTCCGGCCGATATCACGTACAAATGAATGAAAGGAATCCTTTGGTCACACCACCGGATCTCACGCGGCGACCTAACCATCTTGTGGGTTGTCGAGTCCCAGGGCTTGCCCGGGCCGACATAACGATGATGCACGCTTGGTTGATCCGGAAGAGGTGTGAAGACTAGGCACTTGGTCAACAACGACCGAGTGCCTAGTTTCCTGTTGCCCCCATGAGCGGTGAGAGTTCCGCGCCATGCGTGAGCGCCTGGGCACAGTGCAGGATCCACTCCCGGACACCCACCACACTCCCCGTCGCATATCCGGCGAGCCGCTGGGCGTACGCCGGCCCCACCGCCCGGTGCCCTTCCGCCACAACCAGCACGGCGCGGGGATCGACGCCGGCCTGCACGAGGACCATGTGCTCCACCGCCCGGGCCAGCACACCCATCCCGTTTCCCGGCTTGGCCAGCAGCGCCAGCTCCGCGTGCGCGACCGCGGCCACCACGAGCGCGGGCGCGGCCGTGCGTGTCGTCAGCAGGTCGAGCACGCCCTGCACCCGTGCCGGATCCTCCGCCGGAACCCGGCCCAGCGCGGCATCATCGAGCACACCGCGGGCCAACAGCGCATGGGCGCGGGCGATCGCCCGGGCCGGCGTACTCCTGATCATCCCCGCCAACTCGATCAACTCCGTCGACAGCCGAATCGCGCCCGGCTCCCACGGGGACCCCTCCATCGCAGCGGAAGCGCGTGCGGAGGCCAGCAGCGCGCGGGCCGACATTTCGGCCGGGACCACGCGGGCGCCCCGGTCCCGCAGGACGGCGTCGACTGCCGCCCGGGCAGCTGCGACGGCGCTCGGCACGCCCTCGACACGGGAAAGATCAAGCAACGGGTCGGTCACGGCTTAGAGTGTGCCGCATGAGCTCCCGCCGCTTCTCCGCGTTCCCGCCTGCCGCGGTGCAGTGGCTCGCGGGCAGCGAACCGGCCCGAGTCCTCGATGTCGGCTCCGGCGACGGCCGCCTCGCCCAGGCGTTGGTGGCGCAGGGCCATCGGGTGACCTGTGTGGATGTGGACCAGGAGGGGGTACGCCGGCTGGCCGACCGCGTGCCGGATGCCCTGACGTGCGTTGCGCAGGCCGAGTCCCTGCCCCTGCGCAGCTTCCGCTTCGACGTCGTGACCGTGCAGGAGTCCCTCACCCGCTTCGCCCCCGGCCTGGCGCTCTCCGAGTTCGCGCGGGTCCTGCGCGGCACCGGCCATCTCGCCGTGGTTTTCACCAGCCGGGACGACACCGTCCCGTGGGTCAAGCGGCTGGCCCGGCGGATCCAGGAGGACGACCCGACCGCGATGGTCGGCGATTACGGACGGGAGACGCTCGCCGCGCTCGAGGACTCGGAATATTTCCCGCACATCGAGGCACGTGCTTTCCGGCACTGGCTCCCGATCGATCGCGCGGGGTTGCTCGCGATGGTCCGGCGGCGTCCCACGATCGCGGCGCTGCCGCAGGACCGGCTGGACGGGCTGCTGGCCGACGTGGGGGAGATGTACGACTCCCTTGCCAAAGCGCCCGATCCGCTCCTGCTGCCCTATCAGGCCGACTGTCGGCGACTCCGTGTGGAGCACGGTGATCTGACCATGCCGATCCACGAGGACGGACTGCGGATATCGGTCCGGTTCTGATCCGTCACGATGCGCCTTCAGCCCGGACCGCCGCATGGGCCTGCGCCCAGGCCCCGACGTCACCACCGTTGATCGCCACCTCCAGCACCTCCGGGAACACGTCCGGCGTACACGCAAACGCCGGCACCCCCAGCGCAGCGAACTGACCCGCCATCTCGTGGTCGAACGCCGGCGTTCCCGAATCGTCGAGCGCGAGCAACGCCAGCACCGCGACACCGGAGGCGTGGAGAGCCCGGACCCGCCGCACCAGCGCCGTCCGGTCACCCGCCTCGAACAGGTCCGACACCAGCACGAGAATGGTCTCGGCGGGCTTGGCGACCAACTGGCTGCAGTACGTCATCGCGGCGTTGATGTCGGTGCCCCCGCCCAGCTGGGTGGCGAACAGGAGATCGATCGGATCGTTCAGCAGCTCGGTCAGATCGACGACCGCGGTGTCGAAGGCCACCAGCCGCGTACGCAGGCTCGGCATGCTCGCCAGCACCGCTGCGAAGATCGACCCGAACACCACCGAATCGGCCATCGACCCGGACTGGTCCAGCGCCACGATCACCTCGCGCTGCACACCGGTGCGGCGCCGTGCATGGCCGATGAGCTGATGGGGCACCACCGTGCGATGCTCCGGAAGATAGTGCCGCAGGTTCGCTGTGATCGTGCGCGCCCAGTCGATGTCGGAGTGCCGGGGTCGCCGGGTCCGCGCGGAACGATTGATCGCGGCCGTGACCGTGCTGATCGTCCGCTGCCGGATCCGCCGTTCGATCTCCTCGACCACCGCGCGGACCACCTCGTGCGCGGCGGCCCGGGCCCGCTCCGGAAGCACATCCGCGAGCTGGATGAGCATCTGTGCGAGCTGGATGTCCGGGGTCATCGCCTCGACGAACTCCGGCTCGCTGAGCAGGGTTGCCAGGTCGAGTCGTTCCAGCGCATCGGCCTGCATGACCTGGACGACGGAGGCCGGAAAATAGCTGCGGATATCCGCGAGCCACTTGGTCACCCGCGGCGCGGACGAGCCCAGTCCACCGGTCCGGCCCGTGCCGCGCTCCGCCCGATCGCTGTCATAGAGCGCTGCGAGCGCCCGGTCGATCACCAGATCGTCCCCGGTCAGCTCCGCCGCGCCCGACCCCCGGTCCCCGTCCGGATCCGTCCCGAGCATCAGTCGCCAGCGCCGCAGTCGTTCGTCCTCGTCCGTCATCGTGGCCTCTCCTCGCTCCCCCGCGTCCCGAGGAGCCAATCGACGGTCGCCAGGGCCGCGGCCGCACGATCGGGGATCGCCTCTGCGGGACCGGGCGCCTCCTGCCGTGGTTGCGTCGTCGCCGGGGTCAGTCGAGCGATCCGGTTGGCGATGTTGCGGCGCTCCGGTGCGTGGAAGGTCCCGAAGGTACGCCGCACCAGCGGCAGCACCACCAGAAAATCCTCCTCGGCCAGATCCCTCACCCAGGCGTCGACAAGACGCACCACCCGGTCGTCGTGGATCAGCAGCAGCGCCCCACCTGCCAGGAATCCCTCCAGCCACGCCGCCTGTTCGGTGACCGGACTGGCCGATCCCCGCGACAATGCCCGACCCAGTCGGCGCGCGGCCTCATCGGCGTCCCATTCCCCCGCGTCGGTGAGGATCCGCACCAGGCGGCCACCGAGCAGGCCGATCACATCGGCCCGTCCGGCCAGTGTCGCGAGTGTGGTCAGCCAACGGCGCTGCGCGTCGGGGTCGCCGAGCAGGGGCAACACCGCCTGGACGGCATCGATACGGTCCACGAGCGCCTTCGCCGCGTCGGGGGCAAGGTTCCCCGCCACCGTCGGGAGCCCGGCACAGATCCTGATCAGCAGCGCATCGGTGACATCCCGCAGCCGTTCGGTGTCCGTGCCACGAACATCGCCGTAGCGTCTCGCCCGGACCAGCGCGGGAAAGGCGTCGAGGAGATGCGCGACGTCGGTATCCGCCGCGGCCCGCACGTCGAGAGCGGCGAGCAGCGGAGGCAGAGCATCGGGAAGATCGGCCCGGAGGGCGGCTTCGACCCCGCCGGTCACCTCCGCCAGCGACCCGGTCCGCTCCAGCAGCTTGGCGCTCGCGGCCGCCACCACCGTGGTCCCCCACAGCGACGCCTCGATCACCGCGACGACGAACTCCGGTTGCCAGGACAGGGACCAGCCCTCCTTGAACGTGCCTTCACCCCTGACCTCCTCCGGCCGGCCCCAGCCCACCCCCAACACCGTCAACCGGTGCAGCAGAAGGGACCGGCCGAGGTCGATCGTCCGACGCAGGTCCAGGATCAGCTCGCGGGGTTCGATCTCGAACTTCAGTCGCAGCCTGCGGGCGGTGGCACGCAGGTCGGCGTCGAGCGGTACGCCGGGCGCCGACTCCGGCACCGTTCCGAGACGCTCCCCCACCACCGCCTCGCGCGTCACCAGGTCCAGCGCCGTCCGGCTCCCGTCGCACAGGACCGCCAACGTGGCGTCCTGCATCTCGGTCAGCCCCGCGAGGGGACGGTCCCGCAGCGCCGCGAGAGCCTCAGCCAGGCGTACGGCCTCGACCACGTGCGCCGAGGACACCGGGAGATCATGGCTGCGGAGCACCTGTGCGACGTTGGTGAGCCATCGGCTGACGGGGTGGTCGGGGGCGGTGAAGAGGTGGTGGTACCACCCCGGGGAGTCGACCCCCGCCCCATAGCCGGACGCCGCGGCCAACCGCGAGTGGGCCCACGGCACCCAGGTCAGGGCGACCTTGCGTTTGGGCAGGCCCTTGAGCACGGCATTGTCCGCGGTGACCGTCGGCAGCGTCCCGGTGAGCGCGGGCACGTGCCACGCACCGCACACCACGGCCACCCGGTGCCCCTTGCGCAGTTCCGCCCGCAGCACCTTGCGCATCCACGCCTCCCGGCGCTGCTCCACCCGCAGCTCCTGCGCGCTGCGGGCACGCCCGTCCGACCCTGATCGGAGCTCCGTCATGACCTCCGCGATCGCATCGAACGGGTCCCCCTCGGTCCGCAGCTCCATCACGTCGTCCCACCAGCGTTCGGGGTCGTCATAGCCCGCCACCCGGGCGAGGACCGCCAGTGGATCCCTGCGCACGGCCTCCGCCTCCTCGACGATTTCATCGTCGTCCGGGGCGAAGAGGTCCGGTTCGTCCTCGACCACCTCCTCGCGCGCCGCGAGCATGGCGCCGGCCGGCAGGTCACAGAATCGCACCGGTACGCCGGCGTCCACCGCCCAGGTCAGCGCCTGCCACTCGGGGGAGAAGGACGCGAACGGCCAGAGGGAGGCGGTGCCCGGGGCCTCCGGCGCGTACGCCAGCAGGGCGACCGGCGGGACCATGCCTTCCTCACCCACGAGCCCGACCAGGGCATCGGCCTCGGGCGGCCCCTCGATCAACACCACCTCCGGCTGATGGGCCTCGAGCGCGTGGCGCACGGCACGGGCCGAACCCGGCCCGTGGTGCCGCACCCCGAGCACCCGCAACGAGGGATGCGCGGAGGGCGTCACTCCACCTCCCGGCAGGCGCGATAGAACTCCCGCCAGCCATCCCGCCCGCGGACGACGGTCTCCAGGTATTCGGTCCAGACCGCGCGATCGGCCACCGGGTCCTTGATGACCGACCCCACGAGGCCGGCCGCCATGTCTCCCGGCCGCAGCCGCCCGTCACCGAAGTGGGCGGCGAGCGCAAGGCCGCCGGTGACGACCGAGATCGCCTCCGCGGTGGACAGCGTCCCGGACGGAACTTTCACCGCCGTTCTCCCGTCGGCCGTGACTCCGCTCCGGAGCTCCCGGAAGATCGTCACCACGCGCCGGATCTCCTGCGTCGCGTCGGCCGGTGACGGCAGGTCGAGCGTGCGACCCAGATCGGCGACCCGGCGGGTCACGATGTCCACTTCCTCCTGGATCGTGGCCGGCAGCGGCAGCACCACCGTGTTGAACCGCCGGCGCAGAGCGGCAGACATGTCGTTGACACCGCGGTCCCGGTCGTTGGCCGTCGCGATGACGTTGAACCCGCGGACTGCCTGGACCTCAGTGCCCAGCTCGGGCACGGGCAAGGTCTTCTCGGACAGCAGTGTGATCAGTCCGTCGGCGACGTCGGCGGGCACCCGGGTGACCTCTTCGATGCGGGCGATGGCACCGGTTCTCATCGCCACCATGACCGGTGACGGCACCATCGCGCCGGCCGTGGGTCCCTCGGCGAGCAGCCGCGCGTAGTTCCAGCCATAGCGCAGCGATTCCTCCGCCGTCCCGGCCGTCCCCTGAACCAGCAAGGTCGAGTCGCCCGAGATCGCCGCGGCGAGATGCTCCGACACCCAGGATTTCGCCGTCCCAGGCACCCCCAGCAACAGCAGCGCACGGTCGGTGGTGAGCGTCGCCACAGCGATCTCCATGAGCCGGCGGCTGCCGATGTATTTCGGCGTGATCTCCATGCCGTCCTGCAACCTGCCACCGATCAGGTAGCGAACCACCGCCCAGGGCGACAGTCGCCAGGACTCCGGCCGCGGCCTGTCGTCGATCGCCGCGAGAGCGGCCAACTCGTCCGCGTACACCTGCTCGGCATGCGGCCGCAGCAGGTCCTCGGCCGGGATCGCGGAAACGGGGCTGGGATTGGTCATGAAGGCTCCTGATCGGCGAGGGGTTGTCGGGCGAACGGTGGGGTCGCCTCGAGCCGGAGGGCTCGGCGAAGGTTGATGGTCATCGCAGCGTCGAAGGCATCCGAACGGCCGCCGGTCATCGTGTCGGCCCGGTGCCGAAGCTCCACCGCGAGATCGGTCCATTCCGTGTCCAGCGGCCCGTGGTCGCCCAGCACACTCAGAATCGCGGCCCGGCGGCCCTGATTGCGGTTCTCGAAGGACCACACCAGCAGCGCCCGGGCCGTCTCGCGGCCGAAGCCCCGCGCCCGCAGCACCGGGATCACGTCATTGGGGTCGTCCATCAGGACCCGGATGGACAGGATCTGATCAGCGTCCTCAGCGGTGAGGAGGCCGAGCAGCTCGGCCTCGAGCGGCCAGCGTGCATCGCCGAGAATCGCGTGGGCCACCTCGGCGTCCCCCTCGCGTACCGCTGCATCCCGCAACCCGGGCAGCGGCCCAAGCTCGACCTGATCGGCGGCCAACCGGAGCACGTCGATCGGGGTGCGGTTGAGCACGTGGGGCCAGGTGTCGAGGGGTACGCCGCCCGTCAGCGCCCGCATCGCCGCGGCTCCCGGGGGCCGTTCGCGGACATCGACGGCGACACCGTCCCGCGCATCAGCGGGAGTGAGCCCTTGGAAGTCAACCGTCCAACGGCCCCGGATGATCCGTGCCCGTGCCCGGAGGCGGTCCTGCATCCGGGCGACGAAGGCCGAGCCGGGCAGCTGCGCGAGCAGCTCGCGTGCGCTGGCCCGGACGGTGGGTGCACGGTTGTCGAGCATGCTCTCGAGCAACCGCTCGTCGTCGGCCGACAACCCGGTCCCGAGCGCGCCCAGGAGTGTGCAGCGTTCTGCTGGCGGAACCGCCGGGAGTCGCGCAGCGAGGAGCGTCCGCGCCCGAGCGGGATCGATCTCCCTCAGCGCCCGGAGCCAGGCGACCTGCTCCACCGGGTCGCCTTCCGCCCAGGCGCGGTCGTCGCCGACGTCCGGGACTGACCATTCGGCGAACCGCCACCGAGGGTTGCGCGCCGCGAGCCATCGCCCGCGCGCCCCCAGCACGGGAAACAGCTCCGGGCGCAGCTCCCGCAATGTCACCGCCTCCTCCAGCAGCGCATGGAGTACGCCCACCGGCAGGCGCTGATTGGTCTCCGCCAGGAAACGCAGGGACTCGAGGACCGCAGGCCAGCGGCGGCCGCCCATGGCCTGTTGCAGCGTTCCGACATAGAAGGGGGAATCCGGTGCGGGCAGCGTCTCCGGCTCCGGTCCGGGGTCAGCAACGGCGGCACCGGCGGGGAGAGCGACCCGATCCTTGATGACCGCTCGGGCGGCCGCAGCGAGGAGGTCTTCCGCATCCGCCAGGTCCCCGTGCCCACGGCGTGCGGTGCCCACCACGGCGACCGGAATCAACGCCTCGAGAGCGCTCACAACACCACCAGCTCCCCGTGAGTCAGGGTGGCGTCGACAAAGGACAGGACGTTCAGTCCGTCGGGCCGCAGCTCACCCAGCCACGTCACTGCTTCCCCACCGGTGATCGCAAGCGCCCGCCAACGCACGCTCTCGGGTCCGCACAACGCCACCGAATCCCCGGCGGCGTCGATCAACAGGAAATCAGCGCCGTCCGCGCTCAGCCTTCCCCGCAACGCTGCCGGCCAGACGGTCAACCACGGGTCGTCGGCCAGCGCCGCCGCCCACGCGTCCCGGGCCGCCGCAACGCTCGCCCGGCCGGGGTCCACCTCGAGATCACGTGTGCGTTCGTGCTGCATGCGTCGCTCACCGATCAGGGCGCGCAGCGGGGGCCGACCCGGATAGAAATGCAGGTCGGCGTCGAGCTCCATGCCGGGGCTGACCGTCATCTCATAGGGTGCGCCGTTGATCGAGAACAGCAGCATGACGGCGAAGCGGCCCGTCTCCCGCCCCCGGAGCCACACCCGACGGGTCGCCACCCGCTCGTCGTCCTTGCTGTCATGCAGCCCGATGATGCTCCACCGGTCGGCCACCGGGGGCTGCCGCAGCACCTCCGCTCTGCCGACGGTGAACCCGAGGTGTGCTCGCACGGTGGCAAGAAAATCCTCCGGGAGCTCATCGCGGCGGGCGAACGCTCTGGCGAGGAGATCGAGCAGGCTCAACTCCGCCAGCACCTCCCCGGCCCACGAGTCGTCGCCGGACGGCAGCGCTCCGAGGCGGCGCAGCGTACGCGCCACTCCCGGCGCCTGGGCATCGACCATCCGGGCGGCCATCTCCTCCCAGGGTTCCTGGCGCGTCGCCCACCGGCCCAGCCCCTCGGCGAGCCGGTCGGCCAACCACTGACGCAGATCGATCAGCCCGGCGCTCACCCGCGCGTCACGTTCCTCGGCCCGGGCCCGCGCCGCAGCGGCTTTGGCCGCTTCCGGTGCCTCCCCCTCCTCCGGCGCCGGCCTGCGCGGACCGTCGCGTCCGGAGGCGATCGTCGGTGGCTCTGCGTCGAGGCCGGGCAGAGGGCCGTCCTCCAGCCCGCCCTCCGCCCACCGGAACAGCAGCCCCAGGACGTGTTTGCACGGGAACTTCCGCGAGGGGCAACTGCACTGATAGCGCGGGACAGCGGTGTCGATCGTCACCTGATAGGCCTGTCGCGCCGAGCCCCGGCACTGCCCCCACAGGACCGGACCGGCCTGCCCCACGCCCGACCACGGCCCCGGGGTCGCCAACTTGCGCCCGGCCAGTGCCGACGCGGAATCCGGCGCGGCAGCCAGCACGCGACCGACCGTCCAGCGCGGCACTTCATCCCCCATGGCTGCCACGCTAATAGCCATCTCCGACATTCAGCGAGAAAGCGCCGTCGCTGACTGCCGGGCAGGGAATCCCCGAGGGCAGTTCTCTTCTTCTCCACCCACCTGTCGGGCCGGTCCCTTAGAGTTCGACCTGTTCCGTGCCATCAAGGAGGCTGACACAGTGACGACTGAGACCCACCCGACCGACCCTGCCGCGCGTCGCTATCCCCCGCCCGCCGATCTCGCCGCGAACGCGAACGTCACCCAGGAGACCCTGGACAACGCCGCTGCCGACCCCGAGGCATTCTGGGCCGAGCAGACCAAAGTGATCAGCTGGGGCACCGAGCCGACCGAAACCCTCGACTGGAGCAACCCGCCCTTCGCCAAGTGGTTCGCCGACGGCACGCTCAACGCGGCGTACAACTGCGTCGACCGCCACGTCGAGAACGGCAACGGGGACCGGGTCGCGATCTATTTCGAGGGCGAACCGGGAGACACTCGCGAAGTGACGTACGCGCAGCTCAAGGACGAGGTCTCGCGTGCCGCCAATGGCCTGGCCGCACTGGGCGTGAAGCAGGGCGACCGGGTCGCGATCTATCTGCCCATGATCCCCGAGGCAGTGATCACGATGCTGGCCTGCGCCCGGCTGGGTGCCATCCACACGGTCATCTTCGGCGGGTTCTCCGCCGATGCCCTGATGACCCGCATCAACGACTGTGGCGTGGAGGTCGTCATCACCGCCGATGGCGGCTACCGCCGCGGCGCCCCTTCCGCGCTCAAGCCCGCCGTCGACCGCGCCCTCGAGCACACCCCCACCGTCCGTCAGGTCGTGGTGGTGAAGCGCACGGGCCAGGAGACCGCCATGGTCGAGGGCCGGGACGTGTGGTGGGACGACGTGATCAGCAACCAGTCGGCCGACCACACCCCGGAGATGTTCCCGGCGGAGACGCCGCTGTTCGTGATGTACACCTCCGGCTCCACCGGCACCCCCAAGGGCATCCTGCACACCACGGGTGGCTATCTGGTGGGCACCACCTATACGACCTGGGCGACCTTCGATCTCAAGCCCGAGACCGACATCTATTGGTGCACCGCCGACATCGGCTGGATCACGGGGCACTCCTACCTGACCTATGGGCCGCTGTCGAACGGCGCCTCGATGGTGATGTATGAAGGGACGCCCGACTCCCCGCACAAGGGCCGTTGGTGGGAGATCATCGACAAATACAAGGTGACGATCTTCTACACCGCCCCCACCGCGATCCGGACCTTCATGAAGTGGGGCGAGGAAGTCCCCGCCGACTACGATCTGTCCTCCCTCCGCGTGATGGGCTCGGTCGGCGAACCGATCAACCCGGAAGCGTTCAACTGGTATCACGAGCACATCGGCCGGGGCCGCTGCCCGATCACCGACACGTGGTGGCAGACCGAGACCGGCATGATCATGATTGCGCCGATGCCCGGCGTCGCGACCGGCAAGCCCGGATCCGCGATGCAGCCGGTCCCCGGCGTGACCGTGGGCGTCGTCGACGACGAGGGTCACCCGCTGGGACGCGGCGAGTCCGGCCTGCTCGTGGTCAGGAAGCCGTGGCCGGCCATGCTGCGCACCCTGTGGGGTGATGACGAGCGCTATGTGAACACCTATTGGGCTCGCTTCGGCGATGTCTATTTCGCCGGCGATGGCGCCAAGACCGACGAGGACGGGGACATCTGGCTCCTCGGACGCGTCGACGACGTGATGAATGTCTCGGGACACCGGATGTCCACCGCCGAGATCGAGTCGTCCCTGGTCGGTCACCCGGCTGTCGCGGAAGCGGCCGTCGTCGGCGCCTCCGACCCCACCACCGGTCAGGCGATCGTCGCGTTCGTGATCCTGATCGCGGGTGAGGAAAGTGGCGAGGCCATGGCCACCGAGTTGAGGAACCACGTCGGCAAGGACATCGGCCCCATCGCCAAGCCGCGCCAGGTCATGATCGTGGACGAGCTGCCCAAGACCCGGTCGGGCAAGATCATGCGCCGCTTGTTGCGCGACATTGCCGAGAATCGGGAGGTGGGCGACGTCACCACGCTGACCGACTCGACGGTGATGGACAGCATCAAGAAGGGGCTCGCCCGCTGACACACTCCTGAGAACGGCAACGGCGCCGACCAGACCCATTAGGCTGCCCCACGGTGTGCCGGGAAGTCTGGTCGGCGTTTGTCCCGCCGTGATCGAACAGGAGCTCCCGTGCCCGCATCACCCAAGCGTCCGCGTCCACCACGCGAGGGCCGCGTGCTGCGGCTCACCGCCGACGACCTCCGGGTCCTGCCGAATTTCCTGCGCCAGGAAACCGTCGGTGGCGCGCTCATGCTCGTGGCAACCATCACCGCGCTCCTGTGGGCCAATCTCGGACCCGGGGTCTATGAGGGCCTGCGCCAGGCACACATCGGCCCCTTGACGGTCCAGCACTGGGCAACCGACGGCCTGCTGACGATCTTCTTCTTCGTCGCGGGCATGGAACTCAAACGCGAGTTCGTGTCGGGTTCCCTCGCCGATCCGAAGGCTGCAGCGGTCCCGGTCGTGGCCGCTCTCTGCGGCATGGTGGTCCCCGCCGGCCTCTATGTCGCCGTCAACCTCGTGATGGCCGACGGCCACCTCAACGGCTGGGCGATCCCCATGGCGACCGACATCGCCTTTGCCATCGCGATCCTCGCTGCCGTCGGTTCCAAGCTCCCGGTCGCGCTTCGTGCCTTCCTGCTCACCCTCGCGATCGTCGACGACCTCGGGGCGATCCTGGTGATCGCCATCGTTTTCACGTCGGATCTCAACCTTGTCTGGCTCGGCGGTGCGCTCGGGTGTGCCGCGGTCTGGTGGATCCTGCAGCGCCGACGCGTGGACACCTGGTTCCTCTATGTGCCCCTGTTCATCGGGGCCTGGTGGTGCATGCTGTCGAGCGGCGTCCACGCGACCATCGCGGGTGTCCTGCTCGGCCTGCTGACCCGGTCGGAGGCCGCCGACCCACAGGACCCGGTGGACCGGTGGAGTCACTTCTGGCACCCGGTCTCCGCGGGCGTCATCGTGCCGGTGTTCGCCGTGATGGCCGCGGGAGTGACCGTCACCCCGAGTGCCCTCCTGGACATGATCACCTCACCCATCGGCCTGGGGATCGTGCTCGGCCTCGTCGCCGGCAAGATCATCGGCGTGTCCGGCGGTGCCTATCTGACCACCCGATTCACCCGGGCGAACCTCGCACCGGGTCTGCGCTGGTCCGAGATCTTCGCTGTGAGCATCCTGGCGGGCGTCGGTTTCACCGTGGCTCTGTTCGTCACCGAATTGGCGTTCCCCGGCCACCCGGAGTTCCTCGAACAGGGCAAGGCAGCGGTGCTCACCGCTTCCGTGATCGCGGCCGTCCTGGCCACGGTCGCGATCCGCGGCCGGGTCCGTGCCCGCGAACGCATCGTCGAGGGGATCGGGGACTGACTGGACCGGGTCTGGGCACCTGATCGGGTGGGCACTAGGCTCAGGATCATGGCGCATGCATACGAATCGACCCGCACTGAGGCACCGACCAGCCCTGCGGCGATCGGTGATCTCATCAACCAGGTCAAGACCGACGCCCTGGAACTGGTCCACCACGAGATTGCGCTCGCCAAGGCCGAGCTGATCCCCCAAGCCAAGTCCGGCGGCCTTGGAGCCGGGCTCTTCCTCGCGGCCGGCTACTTCGCTCTCAACGGCCTGTCGCTGCTCTTCCTGAGCGGCGCCCTCGGAATCGCAGCGCTTTTCAACGCCAACACCGGCATGGTTGCGTTGGGCTTCGTCATCATGGCCGTCGTCGTTTTCCTCATGGCCGGCGGCCTTGCCCTGGTCGGCCTGATCATGGTCAAGAAGGTCAAGGGCCCGAAGCGCACGGTCGCCCAGGCCCAGGCCTCGATCGAGACGATCAAGGACGCCGTCACCCGCGCGAGCGCGGACGCCAAGACCCGGGAGCTGGAGCGGCGGACGTTCCGACACCCGGAGACCATCGACCCGAATTTCCGCAATCCGGGGGAGATGCGGTGACGTGACGCCCGTCGGCGCACTTGAGATCGGCGGCAGTCACGTCAGCGTGGCGGTGGTCGACGGCGACGACTGGAGTGTTGGGGAGTACGCGCGGTGCGCGCTCGACTCATCCGGGTCCCTAGCCGCGTTCCTCGATGTGGTCCGGGACTGCCTCCGCACGGTGCAGTCGGTTGCTCCCGACCGCTGGGCCGTCGCGATCCCCGGACCCTTCGACTATGTGAACGGCATCGGCGGCGTCCATCCGCGCGGCAAGCTCGCGGCCCTCACCGGGGTCGATCTTCGCAACGCGCTCGCGCCGCTGTTGGGCACCGACCGCATCGTGTTCATCAACGACGCCACGGCCTTCGGGCTGGGGTCCGCCCTTGATCACCCCGGCCACCGCCGACTGCTGGCGCTCACCTTCGGGTCGGGCATCGGTTCGGTCTTCGTCGAGGACAGCCGCGTCGTGCTCGACGAACGTGTCCCGCGCGGTGGTGAGATCTATCACCTGCCGACCGGCCCGGACGAGGCAACGATCGAGTCCCGCTACGGACCCGCCGCTCTCGCCGCCGCGCAGGGCTTTGCCTCCTTCCACGAGCTCGCCGAGCACGCCCGGAACAACCCGCACGCTGCGGCGCGGCTGCGCGCAGACGTCACCGCCCTGGCCGACGCGCTCGCGCCCTGGCTCGGTTCTTTCGCCCCTGACCTGGTGGTCTGCGGGGGTGGTGCCTGTCACGCCTGGGACCTGTTCGGGGCTGCCCTCAGCAGGCGAATCGCTGAGCACGCCGGGACCGCTGTCCGCGTCGTTGCCTGTCCCGACACGGAAAAGGTCGCTCTTCGCGGTGCCGCCGCGGTCGCGATGGCCACCTGACGATGGCCCGGCTTGCTGTCGGCGGCGTAGAGTAACCTGCAAAGCGTGGCAAACGAAATCACAACCACGAGCCAGATCCTGACCGGGTGGGGCCGGACGGCACCCACCGCCGCTCAGGTGTTGTCGACACCGGACGTGGAGGTCATCGCAGCCGCGGTCGCCCGCGTCGCCGAGGACAACGACGCCAAGCCCAGCCACCTGCGCCGCGGCGTGATCGCCCGGGGCCTGGGTCGTTCCTATGGTGATGTGGCGCAGAACGCCGGAGGCCTCGTCATCGACATGACGGCACTGCGCCGGATCCACAGCATCGATGCCTCGACGGCGCTCGTCGAACTGGACGGCGGGGTCGATCTGGAGACGTTGATGAAGGCCGCCCTGCCGTTCGGACTCTGGGTTCCGGTCCTGCCGGGCACCCGCCAGGTCACCATCGGTGGCGCCATCGGCAATGACATCCACGGCAAGAACCACCACAGCGCGGGCTCGTTCGGTGACCACGTCACCGAGATGCAATTGCTGATCGCCGACGGCCGAGTGCTGACGATCGCCCCGGACGGGACGCCGGATGACCCGGACGGATCGATCTTCTGGGCGACGATCGGCGGCATGGGCCTGACCGGCGTGATTCTGCGAGCCACCATCCGCATGACCCGGACCGAGACCGCCTATTTCCTCGCCGACGACGACCGCACCAACACTCTCGACGAGACAGTGGCCTTCCACAGCGACGGCTCGGAACACAACTACACCTATTCGAGCGCCTGGTTCGACGCGATCTCCGCGCCGCCCAAACTGGGCCGAGCCGCGATTTCACGGGGCAACCTGGCAACGCTGGCCGAGCTGGAGGAATATGCGCCCAAGCTGGCCAAGGACCCCCTGGCGTTCAACGCGCCCACGCTGCTGACGTTCCCCGATATTTTCCCCAACGGGCTGGCGAACAAATGGACGTTCTCGCTCGTGGGTGAGGCCTATTACCGAATGGGCGGAACCAGCCGCAACAAGATTAAGAATTTGACGCAGTTCTATCACATGCTCGATCTCTTCGGTGAGTGGAACCGCGCGATGGGGCCAGCCGGGTTCCTGCAATATCAGACGCTCGTCCCGATGGAGGCCGTCGAGCCCTTCAAGCAGATCATCCGGGACATCCAGAAGTCCGGACACTATTCGTTCCTCAACGTGTTCAAACTCTTCGGACCGGGCAACAAGGCACCGATTTCCTTCCCGATGGAGGGCTGGAACGTCTGCGTCGATTTCCCCATCAAGAAGGGTCTCGGCGAGTTCTGCGACGAACTCGACAAGCGGATTCTGGAGTTCGGTGGGCGGATCTATACCGCCAAGGATTCCCGCGTGTCCGCGGAGAATTTCCGACTGATGTATCCGCGCACCGATGAATTCATCGCCACCCGGCGCCGGGTCGACCCCAATTCTGTGTTCGTGTCGGACATGGCTCGTCGACTCGAGCTGGTGTGACGGTTCCCCGAGCTCTCCTCCCCTGACCCCCTCGACCACGATTGGACAATGCAGTGATCAACGCTGTCGGAAACCCCCAGAAGCTGCTGCTGCTCGGCGGCAGCTCCGAAATCGGCTTGGCCATCGTGGCCGAATACCTGGTGCACAACCCCGCCAAGGTCGTGCTGGCCGGCCTGCCGGGCGACCCGGACCGTGACGCCGCCATCGCGGAAGCCCGCAGTGCGGGTGCGACCGACGTGGAGTGGCTCGATTTCGACGCCTTGGACTTCGCCTCCCACCCGGCGATGATCGACGCTGCCTGGAGTGACGGCGACGTGGACGTGGCCATCGTCGCGTTCGGCGTCATGGGCGACCAGGAAGACGCCTGGCAGGACCAGGAAAAAGCCGTCTTCGAGGCCCAGATCAACTACACCGCCGCCGTCTCCATCGGCGTCCTGCTCGGCCAGAAGATGAAGGCACAGCGCTATGGCCGGATCCTCGCCATGAGTTCCGCCGCGGGCCAGCGCGTCCGGCGCAGCAACTTCGTCTATGGCTCGACGAAGGCCGGTCTCGACGGCTTCTATGTGAACTTGGGCGAGGCCCTGGCGGAGTTCGGTCCGGTCGTCACCGTGGTCCGTCCCGGCATGGTCCGGACGCGGATGTCCGCCGGCATCAAGGAAGCCCCGCTGACCGTGGACAAGGGCGAGGTCGCCAAGCTGGCGGTCGAGGCCTCCAACAAGAAGAAGCCCATCATCTGGACCCCGCCCCTGTTCGAGCTCGTCATGATGATCCTGCGCCACATCCCGCGGCCGATCTTCCGGAGGCTGCCGATCTGACCCGGGTTCAGGACAGGGCGCGATAAAGGGCCAGCGCCAGGCCGGTGCGATCCCGCTGCCCCAGCTTGCGCAGCAGGCTGGAGACGTGGTTCTTGACCGTGCCCTCGGCGATCACGAGCTCGGCCGCGATCTCGGAATTGGTCAGCCCGCGCGCAACCCGTTCGGCGACCAGCCGTTCGGTCCTGGTCAGCATCGCGAGCGGATCCTCCGCATCGGCGGCCTCCGGCGCCAGCGCGATCCGCGCGACCCGTGGATCGATGACCATCCCGCCCTCGGCGACCGCCCGGATCGCGTCGGCGAGGCGGTCGGTCGAGACGTCCTTCAACAGGAATCCCGATGCACCGGCCCCGAGCGACCCGCGGACGATCGCCTCGTCGTCGAACGTCGTGAGGACCATCACGGCCATCCCGGGATGGGCCGCGACCACGGCCTTGGTCAGCTCCAACCCGTCCATCCCCGGCATCCGGGCATCCGTCAGCACCACATCCGGGGCACAGCGCGGCAGGACCGCCAGCGCCTCCCGGCCGTCCGCCGCCTCGCCCACGACCACCAGGTCGTCCTCAGTCTCCAGCAGCATCCGCAGCCCCCGCCGCAACAGTTGCTGATCGTCCACCACGAGCAGCCGGATCACCGCCGAGCGCCGCTGTCGATCGCCGTTCATATGCCGCTCCCCACCGGGATCGAGCCCTGCAGAACAACCCCTTCGTCATCACGTGTCACGCCGAAGGAGCCACCGAGCTCGCGGGCACGCTCCGACAGTGACCGCAGTCCGAACCCACCGTCGGCGGACTGGCCGAGGGGCGGGGACTCCGGCGTACGCTCCCCCGCGATCTCCCCGACGGCTCCCCCGTTGTCCCGCAACTCGATCTCCATCCGGTCCTCACGCCAGTGCACGGTGATCGTCACCTGGTCGGCGGCCGAATGCCGCAGGACGTTGGTGAGGCCCTCCTGGACGAGTCGGTAGGCAAAGAGCGACGCATCCTTGCCCAACTGCCGCTCGTCCCCGGTCTGGGCCACCCGGACGGTCAGTCCGGTCCCCCGGAAACTGTCCGCGATCGCCTCCAGCGCAGCGATCCCCTCGAGGTTGGGTTCGCGGGGCGGGTTGAGGGCGCGGACCCAGCGCCGCATGTACGCCAGCGCATCCTGCGCCTCGACCTGCGCATTCTCCACCTCGGCCCATGCCTGGGCGTCATCGCGGCCGCGGACGCGCCGGGCGTACTCCAAACTCATCGAGATCAGGGTGAGCCGGTGGCCGAGGCCGTCGTGCAACTCCCGCGCCGAACGTGCTCGCTCATCGGCGAGCATCAGCTCCTTCTCCGTGTCGATCGCCGCCCGCAGCTCCCGCAGCAATCGTCGGTTCTCCACCTGCTCGGCACGGATCTGGCGCAGGGTGAGCCCGACGATCAGGCCGAGCGTCACGAAGACGACGTTGCCGATGCCCTGGAACAGCACCACCGACCAGCTCTCCCGGACGAACCAGGTCATCACCCCCAACGCGCCCACCAGGATCCCCGCGGCCCACAGCCCCGCGCGGAGCCCGAGCTCCAGCACCAGGATCGCCAGCGCCAGCATCATGAACCCGGCGCTCACGAATCCGGTCTCGGAGAAGGCGGTGCCGAACGCGCCGACGAGCAACAGTGGCGGCGCCCACACCTGTCGGCTGCGGCGATAGCTGACCCAGGCCACGATCACGACGATGGCGCCCGCCAGACCGAGACCCGCTTCCCACCGCAGGCCCTCCGCCGCAACAATGACGACAGACACCAGCGTGAGCAGTATCTGCAGGCCCACGAACACATCGACGAGAATCCGGGCACGTCGCGTCGTCAACATGTCCCGATCGTAGGCCGCCCACGCTCCAGCCACCCATGACGACGGTCATGGGTCCGCCACCAGGTCATGACCTCGGACCCTGGGACCGATCGGGCCGGCCCGGAACAGTGGACTCATGAGAACCCAACAGGTTGCCCCCGGCCAGACCTCCACCGACCGACCGCGACTGCCGTGGCCGCTGCGGGTGCTGCTGTGCCTGCCGGCTCTGCTGGTCGCTCTCTTTGTGCCGACCATCGGCCTGTCCCTCACTCCCCTCGGCGCCGTCCTGGCGGAGAACAGCACCCGCGCGGCGGTGGTCAACATCGTTCTCTGCGCGATCGTGTGCGTCCTCGCCGTGCTGATCACGATGGCTTTGATGCGCTGGATCGACCGACGCCCGATGCGGGAGACCGGCTGGCGCTGGACTGGTTCGAGCGGCTGGCTGCTCGGCGCGGGGATCGGGCTGGCCGTCCTGATCGTCGTCGCCACCACCCAGTTGCTCGCCGCTCTCGGTCACCTCGAGCGGATCGACGTACCCTGGGCGGAGTTCGGGGCCGCCGGCGTCGCCATCACGATCGCCTCAGGGCTCGCCCGGGCATTCCTGCTGCAGGGCATCCCCGAGGAACTGCTGTTCCGTGGTTATCTCATGCAGACCCTGCGGGCGCATCCGCGGCGGGCACTGGTGGTCAGCACGGTGTTCTTCGGCATCATCCACATCGTTTCCGCCGGCGGGCAGGCCAACCTGACCGAGCGCTTCATCTATCTCGCGACGCCCACCGGGTTCGGTTTCCTCGCCGCGGTGCTCGTGCTCCGGTTGCGCTCGGTGTGGCCCGCGGTCGGCATCCATGCCGGGTTCCACGTCGGCACCATGATCACCGGGCTCACCGGCGTGAACACGACCGATCCCGGGGCCTGGGTGGCGATGGGCCTCGTGTTCTCCGCCGCCGGCCTCGTCGGCCTCCGCGGCATCGACTGGTCCAGGCCCGTGGGCCTGGAGCGTTGATCGGTCAGTCGACCAGGACTTCGTCCACGCCGCGCGCGGTCGCCCATTCCCGGGCGGCTGCGCGCAGTGCTGTTTCGATGGGTACGCGGGGCTGGTCGGCACGCACGAACAGCCGATCGGTGCGCAGTACGCCCCCACCCCGGGCCCGCCCCGGCCAGGGCAGGGGGCGAAACCAGATCGTGACGAGAAGTCCCGCGTGCTCTCCATCCAGCTCCGCCCACCAGGCGGGATGAAAATCTCGGGCTGCGAGCCAGGCCTCGGCGTACCGGTCGAGAAAGCCCGGCTCACCCGGCAGCCCCTGCGCCCGCGCGGCCTGGAGGGTCAGCGCGGCGACCAGCAGCGCGTCCTCGCGTGTGGCTTGCCGGACCAGGACCCCCTCCATATGTGAAGCCTGACACACCTATACCACTAGGGGAAACAGCCCCGGCGGGCAGGTCGACAACGAATGCGTCTCGGTTTGGGACAATGCCAAGCGTGTCCTTGTGCCATCTGCCGGAACGGCGGCAGACTACGAGCCGCGGGGGCCATCCCGGCGAAAAGGCGCTGTGACAAGCGTTTTGTCGTCACTTGCTCAACACATCCGGGTGCCCGCTAGGCAAATGTCCGGATGCCCTAGCCAAGGACACCTGACACCCTAAGGACTGACCACTCGGGGAAGGTTCCTGGGGAACACACTAGAAGTGCAAGGAGGCACAATGTCGCAGGCAACTGCTGCACCACCTGCTCTGGACTACGACAGTCCTGAGATGACAAAGAAGCGCCGCAGCACCGTCGGCTGGGTCGTCGGTCTGGCGTTTCTGGGTCTGGTTTTCGATGGCTATGACCTTGTCGTCTATGGCGCGGTTCTGCCGCGCTTCATGCTCGGCACACCGGGCGATGCGGTTCTCGGCGATCCGCTGACCGCTGCCCAAGCCGGTGTCGTCGGCTCGTACGCGATGATCGGCGTCCTCGTCGGCGCGCTGGTCGCCGGCACCATCGGTGACATCATCGGCCGTCGCATGGTCGTGCTGGGCTCGCTCGCCTGGTTCTCGATCGGCATGGCGCTGAGCGCCTTCGCCACCAGCGTCACGATGTTCAGCATCTGGCGCGTGTTCACCGGCCTCGGCGTCGGTGCGCTCGTGGGCATCACCGGTGCGATCGTGGCCGAATTCGCACCCCCCGGCAAGAAGAACCTGGCCACTGCGGTGGTGTACGCGGGCGTGCCGATGGGTTCACTGCTCTCCGCCCTGCTCGCCATCGGCATCCTGTCCCCGATGAACTCGTCGATCGCAGAGCACACCAATGACTTCCGCATCATGTTCCTGCTCGGCGCGCTGCCGCTCGTCACGGTTCTGCCGCTCGCCATCTTCAAGATGCCCGAGTCGATCGCCTGGCTCGCCTCGCGCGGCAAGATGGACAAGGCCATGGCCCTGTCGCAGAAGACCGGTGTCCCGATCCCCGAGGCCCCGCCGGTTCGCCCGGAAACGGCCAAGGCCAGCGATTCCCGCTCCGGCTGGGCCGGCCTGTTCTCGGTCTACCTGATTCCGACGATCCTGATCGGCCTGATCTCGGCACTCTGCCTGGTCCTGGTCTATTCGCTGAACACCTGGCTGCCCAAGATCATGCTCCCGGTCCTCGGTGACGCAGGCTCGCTGGCGCTGCTGCTGGTCCTCAACGGTGGCGCCATGCTCGGCACGCTGTTCGGCTCCCGCTTGGCCGACAAGTTCAGCCCGCAGCGCATCGTCGCGGTCGGTTTCGTCGTCGGCCTGGTCGCGATCGCCATCATCGGCTTCCTGGCCTCCACGATCGACCTGCCGAGCGACGAGCAGGTTCAGCAGGGCATCACCGCCGAGGTCGGCATCGCCATCATTCTGCTGCTGCTGGTCACCATCGCCCTCGTGGGTGTCGGCACCTCCGGTGTCCAGACGCTGATCTATGCGATGGCGGCGAACTACTTCCGCACCAACGTCCGCGCGGCCGGCGTGGCCTGGACCGGTGGCTTCGGCCGTCTGGGCGGCATCTTCGGCCCGATCATCGGCGGCGCCCTGGCGGCGGCCTTCGCAGACTCGATCGAGATGATCTTCTACGTGCTGGCCGGCATCGCGCTGGTGGCCATGATCCTCACCCTGATCCTCCCGCAGCCCAAGGCGGAGGCAGTGGCCGAGCAGATCGACGCGTCCACCGACGCCCACGCGGCGGCAGCGCAGGTGCCCGAGGTGGCCGGACCGCGCCTGTACGACACGGTCATGGTGGTCGTGGACGAGACCGGCAACGAACTCACCCGCGATCGCGTGTCGGAGTTCGTGTCCCTCACCGGCAAGAAGGTCCACCTCGTCTATCTCGCTCCCGAGCGGGTCATCTCCGGCGAGGTCAGCGACAACGACGTGGCCATCGATCCGGCGCACGTTGCCAACCTGCAGGAGTATGTGAACCGGACCACCAGCCAGGGCATCCCGTCCACCGGTCAGGTGCTCTCCGCGACGCTCTATGGTCGCGGCGGGGCCGTGGTGGATCTGGCCGACCAGCTGCACGCCGACCTCATCATCCTCAACACCGAGGAGGGCGGCCAGCGTGCCAAGGCCGAGCTCGCCGAGCAGGTCGC
>DUOB01000101.1 GCA_012839035.1 Propionibacterium sp. | reverse complement strand
TCGCCGAAATGCAAGACCTCCTCAACGGCCGCCCCCGCCGCGTCTTGCAATGGCACACCCCCACCGAGAAAATGGCCGAACTACTCACCGGTGGTGCACTCACCCTCTGAAACCGCCCCCAACGCGCCGGCAGGTTGGGAAGTGGATCTCGTGTTGGGAAGTGGTCGGTCACGCTGGGAAGTGGGTCTCGTGTTGGTGGCGACTGTTGGGAAGTGCTCGGTCACGCTGGGAGGTGGTGCGGGGGCGGGGGTTGCCGGTGGTCCCCTGCACGGAAACCGCGCTCATGGGCAAAGTTCTGCTTCGACGGCGCTGCTTGATACGCTGCCTGAGTTGCCTTTGTGGTGACTGCCTCGGCATGCCTCTTATTTTCTTACTCTGGGAGAGAGCTCGGTGCTTTCCGCCTTCGCGAACGCGTTCAAGACGCCTGATCTTCGGAAGAAGATGCTCTTCACCTTGGGCATCATCGTCATCTTCCGCATCGGCTCGGTCGTCCCGGTGCCCAACGTCGATGTGGCACAGGTTGATTTCTGTCGCACCCAGGCGGAGACAGGTGACAGCGCAGGGATCTATTCCCTGGTCAACCTGTTCTCTGGTGGCGCGCTGCTCCAGTTGGCGGTCTTTGCGCTGGGCATCATGCCCTACATCACCTCGTCGATCATCCTGCAGCTCCTCACGGTCGTGGTGCCACGGCTTGAGGCGCTGAAAAAGGAAGGCGCATCGGGGCAGCAGACGATCACGCAGTACACGCGTTATCTCACCCTTGTTCTCGCCGTCCTGAACTCGACAGCCTTCGTGACCATGGCCGTCAACGGCATGCTGTTCCCCGGCTGCGGCCAGATCGTCTATTCCACCGAGATCTTCCCGATCGTGCTGATGGTCCTCGTGATGACCGCCGGCACCGCCGTCGTCATGTGGCTCGGCGAGCTCATCACCGAGCGTGGCGTCGGCAACGGCATGTCGCTCCTGATCTTCGTGCAGATCTCCGCGACCTTCCCGTCCGCCATGTGGGCCATCCGCCTGAGCCAGGGCTGGGTGCCGTTCCTGGTGGTGCTGGCGATCGGTCTGCTGGTCATGGCGGGCGTGATCTTCGTCGAGCTGGGTCAGCGCCGCATCCCGGTGCAGTACGCCAAGCGAATGATCGGCCGCCGGATGTATGGCGGCTCGACCACCTACATCCCGCTCAAGGTGAACCAGGCCGGCGTCATCCCGGTCATCTTTGCGTCGTCGATGCTCTATCTGCCGTCGCTCTACGCGCAGTTCCGCCCGGAGAGCGAGTTCTCCAACTGGATCATGACGAACTTCGTGACCGGCGCCCACCCGTCGTACATGATCACGATGTTCGTGCTGATCGTGTTCTTCACCTACTTCTATGTCGCGATCACCTTCAACCCGGAGGAAGTCGCCGACAACATGAAGAAGTACGGCGGCTTCATTCCGGGCATTCGCGCGGGCAAACCGACGCAGAAGTACCTCGCGTTCGTGCTGTCCCGATTGACCGCACCGGGGTCGCTCTATCTGGGTCTGATCTCGCTGCTGCCCTCGATCGCGTTCATCATGTTCCAGGCCAACCAGAACTTCCCGTTCGGTGGCACCTCACTGCTGATCATCGTCGGCGTCGGTCTCGATACTGTGAGACAAATCGAATCGCGACTGCAGCAGCGCAAATATGAGGGCTTCCTCCGCTGACGCATCCCAGCGTCCGCCAGGAGAAGACAGGGAAGGAAACGCAATGAGGCTGTTGATCATGGGGCCCCCCGGGGCAGGCAAGGGCACGCAGGCGAAGGGGATCGCGGAGCACTATGGCATCCCGGCGATCTCGACCGGGGACATCTTCCGGGCGATCTCCAAGGCCGACGCGGCGACGGCGTCCGACCTGGCCCTGCAGGTGAAGGACATCATGCTGTCCGGTGGCTATGTCTCCGACGAGATCACCAACCAGATCGTGGCGGAGCGACTCGCTGAGGCGGATGCCGCCAACGGGTTCCTGCTCGACGGCTATCCCCGCACCGCCGGTCAGGTGGACGCGCTGGACCAGATGCTTGCCGCCAACAACACGACCCTCGACGCGGTGGTGTCCCTCGAGGCCGATCAGGAAGAGCTCGTTGCCCGCCTGCTGAAGCGTGCCGAGATCGAGGGCCGCGCGGACGACAACGAGGAGACCATCCGCAAGCGCCAAGAAATCTATGTCGAACAGACCGCGGATCTGCTGAAGGTCTATTCGGACCGCGGGCTGCTCATCGGTGTTGACGGGCTCGGCGAGATCGACGAGGTCGGTCAGCGTATCTTCGCGGCGCTCGACGCCAAGCTCCAGCGTTGATCCGGGGCGGCCGCGGCATCGAGCTCAAGAGCCCGAGCCAGTTTCTCGCCATGCGGCGCGCCGGCCTGGTGGTCGAACGTGCACTCACACAGACCATTGCCGCGGCCAAGCCCGGAGCAACCACCCAAGACCTCAACGACGTCGCCGCTGACGTCATCGCCAGCGCAGGCGCCACGCCGTCATTCCTCAACTATGGCGCGGGCCCGTCCATGCCGGGCTTCCCCGGCGTCGTGTGCATCTCGGTCAACGAAGTGATCGTCCACGGCATCCCCGGCGACCGCGTACTCCAGGAGGGCGACCTCGTCTCCATCGACTGCGGGGCGATCATCGACGGCTGGCACGGCGACGCGGCGCGTACCTGTTTTGTCGGCGAACCAGCAGCGGAGCTGGCTGAGTTGAGCCGTGTCACGGAAGAGGCGTTGTGGCGGGGAATTTCTGCGGTACGCCGCGGTGGTCGCGTCCGCGATATCGGCGCCGCCATCGATGACTGGGTCTCCGAACAGGAGCGGACCTATGGGATCGTCACCGAATTCGTCGGTCACGGCATCGGTTCCGCGATGCACCAGGTCCCCGATGTCCCCAACTTCCGACACTCCGGGCGCAGCCCGAAGATCGTCCCCGGCATGGCCCTGGCCATCGAGCCGATGCTGACGCTGGGTGATCCGAGCAACGTGACTCTCGAGGACGAGTGGACGGTCGTCACCCGCGACAGCAGTCCCGCGGCGCACTGGGAACACACGGTGGCCGTCACCGACACCGGCCTGTGGATCCTCACGGCCCCCGACGGCGGCGAAGAGATGCTGACCAAGCGGGGCCTACCTTTCGGTCCCCTCGGTGACTGACTCACTTTTCACGGGTGCGAGGCATGCGCTGCCCAATACCGGAAAACTTCCGGTTTTCGCAGGCGGTTAGGGTCCCGGTTGCATAACAACCTGGGGTCCTTATAGCACCTAAGGCCCCACCCTGGTCATGACTGGGTTTGTGCCTGATCCGTCTCTGCGAATACCCTGGCACCCTTATCGACACGATTGGTCGTTCTTCGCGCACAGGCACGAAACGTCCGGCGCCCTGCCTGGAGCAGCGGTTCGGTTCTTTCAATGGTGAAAGGGACAAAATGTCATTTTCGGTTATTTCTTCGCTGCGCAAGGCAGCGGTGATCCCCGCGATGGTGGGTGCGCTCGCGCTCTCAGCCTGCGGCGGCGGATCGCTTGGCACCGGCGGTGGCGGCGGTGGTGAAGGGGCCGCCGACGGTCCGGTCAAGATCGGCGTGTCCGTGCCCAAGTCCGGCGTCTATGCCGCCCTGGGCAAGGATATGGAGCAGGGCTTCAAGCTCTATCTGGAGCAGAACGACAACAAGTTGGGCGGCAAGGAAGTCGAGCTGGTCGAGGTCGACGAGGGCGCGGGTCCGCAGACCGGCGTTCCTGCGACGGAGCGGCTCATCACCCAGGACCAGGTCGGCGCCGTGGTCGGCATCGTGAACTCGGCGACCGCTGCGGGTCTGCAGCGGACCTTCAACGAGTCCGAGGTGCCGCTCATCGTGACCAACGCCGGCGCGGACACCCTGACGGAGACCCCCTCCGACTACATCTGGCGCACGAGCTTCACCAACGGTGGAGTGGCCGAGGCGCTCGGCCCGAAGGCCAAGGAGGAACTCGGTGACGGCAGCGTCTTCCTGCTGGCCCCGGACTATGCGGCGGGCAAGGAAGCCACGGCCGGTTTCAAGAGGACGTTCGAGGAAGCCGGCGGTGAGATTGCCGGTGAGGCGTTCACCCCGTTCGGTCAGACCCCGGACTATCAGCCGTATCTGAATCAGGTGCGCACCTCGGGCGCCAAGGGTGTCTATGTCTTCTATGCCGGTGCCGAGGCGGTTGCGTTTGTGCAGCAGTTCCAGCAGTTCCTGGGCAACGAGGACATTCAGCTGTATGGCTCTGGCTTTTTGACCGAGGGTTCGGTGCTCGATGCACAGGGTGAGTCGGCCGATGGCGTGAAGACGGTCCTGCACTATTCGGACCAGATCGACAGCCCGGAGAACGATAAGTTCGTCGAGGACTACACCGCCCGGTGGAACATGGCGCCGACCGTCTATTCGGTGCAGACCTATGACGCTGCTGCGGTGTTGGACAAGGCTCTGGAGTCCGCCGAGGGTGTGGATGGCAGGTCGATCGCCGCTGCACTGAAGGATGTGGGGGATATCGAGTCCCCGCGTGGCACGTGGCGGTTCAATGAGAACCATGACCCGGATCAGCCGTACTGGCTGCGTGAGGTCCAGGAAGTTGATGGCAAGCGGGTCAACGCTGTCGTGTCCGAACTGACGGCGAGCTGATCGACTTATGGAGTGGCTTGCCGCCAATGCCGGGACCATGGTGAACGGCCTCGCGCTGGGCGCGGTGCTGTTCATCGTGGCCATCGGTTTGTCTTTGGTGTTCGGCACCATGGACGTCCTCAACCTGGCGCATGGCTCGATCGCGTTGATCGGTGCGTACGTCGGGGTCGCGGTGCTGGGCGGGGGTGCCTCGAGCGCGCTGTCGTTCGCCGCGGTGTTGATCGCGGCGATGATCGGTCTGTTGGCCGGTGTGTTGCTCGCGGTGCTCACTTCATCGATCACCGACCATCTGCGACAAGCGATGTTGACGTTGGGTGTGTCGATGATCGTGGCTGATCTGCTGATCATGGTCTTCGGGGCGGACGTGAAGTCCGTCCCGGCACCGCCGGCACTGTCGGGGACGGTGGAGTTCCTCGGGGCGCCGTTGCCGACCTATCGTTTGGTGATGATCCTGGTCGGGTTGGTTATCGGTGTCGCGTTGTGGCTGGTGCTGGAGAAGACGAAGGTTGGCGCGATCGTGCGCGCGACGGTGGCCGACCGGGCCATGGTCGAGGCGATCGGTGTGCGGACCCGGTTGGTGTTGGCAGCGGTCTTCGGTGGTGGAGCGGCGCTGGCCGCGGTGGGCGGTCTGATCGCCGCCCCGATGCTGACCGCGCAGCCGGGCAATGACAACCTGATCTTGTTGTATGCGCTGGTGATCGTGGTGATCGGTGGTCTGGGCTCGTTCAAGGGTGCTGCGGTCGGTGCGCTGCTGGTGGGGCAGGTGCAGACCGTGGGTGTGACCCTGCTGTCGGGCTATGCCTCGTTCTTGATGTTCGCGGTGATGGCGCTGGTGCTGTTGATCAAGCCGGCCGGATTGCTGCCCGTCAAGCATGCCGGGGCGGGGGGACATTGATGTCGACTGCAGTGGAAGAGACGATGACGACCGACAACAACAACAAGCCG
>DUOB01000100.1 GCA_012839035.1 Propionibacterium sp. | reverse complement strand
GCACACCCCCACCGAGAAAATGGCCGAACTACTCACCGGTGGTGCACTCACCCCCTGAAACCGCCGGGAAGTCGAAGTCATGCTGGGAAGTCGCCGGACAGGTTGGGAAGTGGCCGGACATGCTGGGAGAAGTGGCCGGACAGGTTGGGAAGTGGCTGGACATGCTGGGAGAAGTGGCCGGACAGGTTGGGAAGTGGCCGGACAGGTTGGGAGATGTGGCCGGACAGGTTGGGAAGTGGTCAGACATGCCGCGAAGTAGCCGGACATGCTGCGAGGTCCGAGGACGTCGCGCCCGCTGGTGACCAGGATTGACACCTATCGCCGGGCGCGACGGCGAAACCCCTTGTCAAAGGGAGACAGGTCAAAACTGGGTGCCAATCTTGGCTCGGACACGGGTTGGGCGGCCACACCCGGGACACGTCCTGCACGGCGATGGCCATCCGGGAGACATCGAAAGGGTAGCCAGCCAGGTGGGCGGGGCAGGAGACCAACGGTTTCCCTCCACAGCCAGGTGGGCGGGGAAGGGGACCAACTGTCTCCCCTCCCCGCCCACGACTGGGGGTCGGCAGGCGACTCAGCCGGGACGGTCTTCCAAGAGATCGGTGACCAGTGCGGCAATCGGTGACCGTTCGGAACGGTTCAGTGTCACGTGCGCGAAGAGGGGGTGGCCCTTCAATTTCTCCACGACGGCGACCACTCCGTCGTGTCGACCAACGCGGAGATTGTCGCGCTGCGCTATGTCGTGCGTCAAGACCACGCGGGAGTTCTGCCCGATCCGGCTCAGGACCGTGAGCAGGACTCCGCGTTCGAGCGATTGGGCCTCATCCACGATCACGAAGGCATCGTGCAGCGAGCGGCCGCGGATATGCGTCAGCGGCAGGACTTCCAGCAGCCCCCGATCGAGCACCTCGTCAATGACATTGCGGTTGGTGACGGCCCCGAGGGTGTCGAAAACCGCCTGCGCCCACGGCGCCATCTTCTCGTGTTCACTGCCCGGCAGATAGCCCAGCTCCTGGCCGCCGACCGCAAACAGGGGTCGGAACACGATGACCTTGGAGTGCTGCCGCCGCTCGAGCACGGCCTCCAGCCCTGCACACAGCGCCAGGGCCGACTTGCCGGTCCCGGCCCGGCCACCGAGCGAGATGATGCCCACGTCGGTGTCCAGCAGGAGATCGAGCGCGACGCGCTGTTCCGCCGATCGTCCGTGCAGTCCGAACACCTCACGGTCGGACCGGATGAGGCGTACCCGCTTGTCCGCCGTCACCCGCCCCAACGCCGACGACCCACCGCCCAGCAGGACGACGCCCGTGTTGCACGGCAGGTCGCGGGCATCATCAACGTCGGCGACACCCCCGTCATAAAGGGCATCGATGATCTGGGGGTGCACGTCGAGCTCGGCCATGCCGGTGTACCCCGACGTCACCACCGCATCCGCCCGATATTCCTCCGCCGCCAGGCCGACGGCGGATGCCTTGACCCGCATCGGCAGATCCTTGGAGACCAAGACCACGTCCGCGCCCTCGGCCTGATAGTTGATGGCCACGGACAGGATGCGCGAGTCGTTGTCGCCGAGCCGGAACCCGCTGGGCAAGCGCTCGGGATCGGTGTGGTTGAGCTCGACCTGCAGGGTCCCGCCCTCATCGTTGATGGGCAGAGGCGCATCGAGCCGGCCGTGTTCGGTGCGGAGGTCGTCGAGGTGCCGCAATGCCGTGCGGGCGAAATAGCCGAGTTCGGGATGGTGTCGCTTGGCCTCGAGCTCGGTGATCACCACGATCGGAAGCACCACGGCGTGCTCCGCGAACCGCTTCATCGCATGCGGGTCGCTGAGGAGCACGGAGGTATCGATCACATAGGTGCGGCGGGTGTCGTCGGTCAACGTCACGTCAGATTCCTTCTGCGTGGGGCCGTTCACCACCAGTTCCCGGCCCCACCTGTGCTCAGGTTCGGGACCGTTCTCCGTCGGGGATTGGTGTGATCCCCCATCTCAGCCTCCGAGGAGAGCGTGGATGCATAGGACTTGCCTCCGGTCGCGAGCGGCTTCCCCTCCGCCCGTTGACTCCGACGCTATGCCCCCAGCGCCGCATTTCAACCATGCCCCGCCGTGTCGTCATGAGTCCGTCGCCGATCGTTGCCGAGCGTTCACCTGCCGTTCGCGTACGCCGGGTTGTGCGCCCGGGCAGTCCCCCTGCGGGTATCACTGACCGAAACGACGCTCCCGCTGGGCGAAGGAACGGAGGGCGCGGATGAAATCCACCCGACGGAAGTCGGGCCAGAGCGCTTCACAGAAATAGAACTCGCTGTGCGCGGACTGCCAGATCAGGAAGCCGGACAGCCGCTGCTCGCCGGAGGTCCGGATCACGAGGTCCGGATCCGGCTGACCAGCCGTATAGAGGTGGGCCGCGATGTCCTCCATCTCCACCGTCTGGGCGAGTTCGGCGAGGCTCGTCCCCTTCTCCGCCTCGGCCGCAAGGAGGGAGCGAACGGCGTCTCGGAGCTCGTGCCGGCCGCCATAGGAAACGGCGACGTTGACGTGCATGCCCTTGTTGTCCCTGGTGAACTCGTCCGCCCGTCGGAGTCGGCCCGCCGTCGCCTCCGGCAGGAGATCCAGCGCACCCACGGGCTGGACCCGCCAGCGCCCGGTCGCCGCCAGCGCATCCACCATCTGCTCGATGACCTCGAGCAACGGGGCGAGCTCCTCGGCGTTGCTGCGCTTGAAGTTGTCGGTCGACAGCACCCAGAGCGTCACGACCTCGACGCCGACCTCATCACACCAGGACACGAATTGCTCAAGTTTGTCCGCGCCTGCGCGATAGCCGGTGACCAAGGGTTCTCCCGGCGCGTTGAGTCGCGCCCACCGACGGTTCCCATCGGCCATCACTGCGACGTGCTTGGGCAGCTTGTCCTGCGGGATCTCGGCCATGAGGCGCTGTTCATAGGTCGTGTAGATCAGCCCCGCCGGGTGCAGGCGGTCCGCCCATTCGCGGAACCGATCTCGTTGCGCCATGTCCGGCACCTTATCGGTTCTCTTCGCTCGGGTGATGAACCCGGGCACGTCGGGGCCGGGCAGTGGGAGCCCGCCACGGGCGGTCGGCGACGGCGGAGAACAGCAGGACGATGCAGGCGACGAGCAGGAGCGCCGGACCCAGGACCCCCACGCCCAGATTGCTGAGGGAGTCGAGCGTGTTGCCGGTGCTCCCGCCACGGATGACGGTCGCGAAGAGCACGTGCGCCAGGACCACGAGCGCGAGGCCGAGGGTCACCAACGATCGAGCGGAACGCGGAAACCGGCGGCTGTCCCCGTTGGCGAATTCCGAACCGGTCAGCAGGTTCCAGGCCACACCGAACAGCACCAGGCCGGATCCAGCCGCGCCGAGCAGCGCACCCACCGGATCGCCCATGACCTCGGGCAACGCCATGGCGAGGCTCAGCAGGGTGAGTCCCACGATGGCTTCGCCGCGTTCCCGGGACAACCGACCGCGCACAATCCAGACCAGTGCGGCAACCGCGGCCACCGCCGCCATGAGGGTGGCGAGTCCGGCGGTGGACCACGCCATCCGGAGGACACCGGCGACCCGGACAGCGGTCAGTCCGAGCAGGAGGCCGAGCACCAACGCCAGAGCCGACAGTGCGCCTCGGGCCCGCAGGGCGGCAACGACGCCGATGGCCAGGCAGGCAGCAGAGGCCAGGATCCAGGACAGGATGGTGCCGCTGGAGGCGGCGTACGCCCACTCCGGTCGCTCGACGAAGAACCAGAGGCGCGCCACCGCCCACAGGGGCTCCAACACCACTTGGGCGAAAAGCACACCGCCAACGATCAGAGCGACCGTCCAGAGCACCGGACCGTGCCGGTCGGCCAGTCCCTGCACATCGGTCACCTGTCGGCCGCGACGGATGGTCACGAGGTCGGCGACTCGGACCAGGAGGATGGCCCCCGCCAGGATCCCGATGGCGCCGAACAGTTCCGGAAGGCTGGCGAATCTCGTTGTCCACCGCCACGCGAGCACCCCGGTCACCAGCACGGCGCCCACGAGGGTGACGATCCGCAACCCACGGACGTCCATCCGGTCGCCCGCAAGATCCGCGACCCACAGAGAGGTGTTGAACGCGACCTCGACGATCGCAAATCCCGCCGCGATCGTGGGCGCGGCTGCCAGTGCTCCGAGCAGGAACACGAGGAGGTTGAGCGCGACGGCCTCAACCATCAGATCCCCGGGACCCAGCCACAGCGGCACGAGAATCCCCAGCGCCATCACGCCGCACAGGAACACGGGCTCCCACCATCGCGAGGGCCGGAACCAGCGCCACAGAACGAACGCCACCAGCAGGAACGCGGCAGCGACCAGCGGCTTCCCCGCGTGGTCGAGGCGCAGGTCGGGAACGGTCAGCCCGACCGCAGCGAACGCGGACAGGCCCGTGAGAATCGCCACCGGGCGCAGCGGCCAGGGCGCGTGCAGGAGTCCAGCGATGAGGAGGCTGAGGGCGAGCGTGATGAACACAAAGATCGGTGCCATCACGGGGACGGGGATGGACACGCCCTGGATCGAATAGAGCTCGGTCCCGGCGCGGATCGGGCCCGAGGCAAGGACCAGGCCGACGGCCAACAGTCCCGTCAGGAGAGCCACCACGCCGGCGGCGCGGAGGCCGGGCGACCAGTCCTCCGTCCGGAGCCGGCCACTCCGCACCTGGTCGATCAGCACCCGTTCCACCAGGGCCCGCCACAGGGACGACGGGCGGGCACGTCTCGGCGTTGCCCTCGTGTCGGCACACGTCCGATCGTCGTTCATCGCCAGACCTCGTCACCGAGGACGCCGAAGGGCGTGACTGCGAGGACGTCGAGCCCGTCGATTCCCGGCCACGTCGCGCGGACTCCGCCGTCCGGCGCCATGAGCCTGCTTTCGTCCTGCCCCGCCAGCACGACGTGATCATCGGCCGCCGGCAGCACCCGATGCCAGGTGCCCTGGCTGTGCCACCGTCGCTCGCCGCGGAGATCGAACGCAACCGCGCCCTGTTCCGTGGACGCCACCACCGTCTCCCCCGCCACAACCAGCTGACCGTTGAGCACGGCACCCGGGTTGCGCCGCCATTGTTCGCGTCCCTCGACGTCGAACGAGACCAGACCGAGGGAATTCTCCAGCACGAGAACGCTGCCTTCGGTGAGCGCCACGGCCCACGGCATGAGGCCGGGCCGCTCGAACCGCTGCTGCCCCGTCCCGACATCGCGCACAGCGACAGAGTCACCGGTGATGAAAGCCACCAGACCGCCCCCTGCCACCAGCACCTGGGGCCCATCAGCGAGGCGTCCCGTTGCCGCCGACCACCGTTGCACTCCGGTGGCGATGTCGAAGGCAGTCATCCGGCCATCCAGCGAGTACGCCATCACGACGTCCCCATCGACCACCAGCGCGGTCACCACATCCGGCAGGCGCTCCCGCCACAGGACTCCGCCTCGGGGTGTGAACGCCAGGAGATGTCCACCGGAGTCAGCGACCACGCCCCCCACCGAACCGGCAGCCAGCGCCGTGCTCTCACCATCGAGGACGATCCGCCACGACTGTTCGAGAGCAACGCCAGCCATGTCCCCCGCATCGGGGGCGCTGCGTTCCCGCAGCCCGACGAGGCCCGCATCCGACCCGTGCAGCACCATTCCATCCGGCAGCACGGCGACCTGGCGCAGACGCCCCTGCGCCACGACGTCCTGCGTGCCCAACCGGTGCACGGTGGCGCCGACCGATTCTCCACGCACGGGCCCCTGTGGCCAGGTGCCGGCGCGCTCGAGTTGCGGGAGGTACGCCTCCGGCGGTGGCGCGGACACCAGACGCGCAGCCTCAGCTCCGTCCCCCTCGCCATAGCCGACCAGACCGCGCCCCCGGCACCACATCAACGTGATCAGGCGATGGGCGTCTGCCCAGGGGACGGTGATGAGCGTGTCGGAGCACTCGGGGCCCATCGCGGAGTCCTCCACCCGGGCGCGCACCGCCCGCGCTCCCGGGGCCGCGCCCAGAACCTCGGTCTGCACCTGCACCGGTTCACCGTCGATCAGGCCATCGGTGAGCACGGGCACTCCAGGGATGAAACTGTGCCGAAAGGCGGGCGATTCGATCGCCAGCAGGGTGAGCCCGTCGGACACCGCGAAGGTCAGCGAGTTGTTGGAGTGTGCCGGGCCCTCGCCGGCCGGCACGTCCCGGGTGGGCACGTGGTTGAACTCCACCCGCCACAACGGCACATCATCACTTTCAAGTGCGGTCCCCGAGGGCGCCACAGTGAGGAGTTCGCGGTTCGTCAGTGGCCCCTGTTGCACGCTGTAGCGCCGGTCCAGACCCGCGGCCGAATCCAGCCGTGCCCACCCGACCGCCCCGTCCGCGGGCAGCCAGTCGGCGTACGCCACCCGCGCCTCCGACGGCCGCAGAGCCGCCCACCCGGCGATGATGACCACCAGGGCGAGCGCCGGAAAGAGCAGCGTTTGCAACCATTGAATGCCACGACGGACCACCAGCCCTCACCTCCGTCCTTTGCGCACATTAACCCCAAAGACTGACATTTGTGTCAGCACGAGGGTTGTGGGGAGGGCCGGCGACGTTTTACCGTAACCTACGCAACCGTAACCTACGCAACCGTAGGAAGGATCGAACCATGTCCCGCAAGCCCTCCCGGGGCGCAGCGCCCGACCGGACCGATGGGCGTACGCCCGGCACCCCCGACGACACCACGTCCGCGGACGACCGCCTCGCCGCGGACG